>JAQWTV010000117.1 GCA_029242545.1 Roseibacillus sp. | reverse complement strand
AGGAGCTTCTACAACCGCGTCCACCCGCACAGCAGATTGGGCTTCCAGAGCCCCGACGGCTTTGCCAGAATCATGGCGCAACTAGAACCAGTCCCCGGAACCTAACATTCCAACTGGCCCAAAAAAGGTGTCCCGATCAACGGGGTAAGGGGTGCTGGAAAAAGTGTTCGCAGCCTAATGCAGCAGGTAGGTCCCAAATAGCCATGAGGGCATTAGTCCGCGCCATAAGGGCAGCATAAGGGCACCTAATTAAACAGCGGGGATGGGCTCCTACTTATGTAACTCACTAACGACCATGCCCTGCCGCCGGAGGGACTCGAACCCTCACTCCGTTACCGGAAGCGGATTTTAAGTCCGCAGCGTCTACCAATTCCGCCACGGCGGCATGGGAGGAGGAAACTACAATACCTGAGTCAAAACACAATCATAGTGAACTGGCAGAGAGGAATTAGGCACCCAAGCACCGGGCCGGCAGGATCTTTAGGTCGCAGACAGTGCTACCGCGTTCCCATTGCCCCCACGGGCCCGCGTTTACCCGATGCTCATTGAGACCTCGCTGGCCAAGCCCTCGATGGATGAGGCCACTCGAATTCTACCTGCTCCGATATCTAGATCGGCAATGGGATCGAATACCCATCCCTCTACAGTGTGGACTATGAGCACCGCGGTGGCGCAGGAAAGCTACTTCAAGGCCGCCATTCAGAACCCCTCAAAGGCATCGCCCACCCCAACGCGCTCTCCCGATCCTATCTGCCCTGATTCCTGCCCGAATGACCGAAACGTTGTGGTTCCTCGCTGACAAGGATTCACAAGCTCTTCAGGTAACTCATACTCTCCACAATACTCGTAAGGGGAGCAGGGCTATGATCCTGCTCGACATGGCAGTGTGACACCCCGGCTTCGTGGGCAGCACCAATGATGGGCTCCATGTCGATCATACCTTTGCCCAGCTCCTTGAACGCCTCCTTGGGCAGCCCTCCAAAACTTGGGATCTTGGTTCCCTTTTTCAGGTCCTTAAGATGAAGCTGGGAGATTCGCCCCTTGAGCTTCTCAATGAGTTTGACCGGCTTGATATTGCCCACTTTGACCCAGAAAACATCTAGCTCGAACTGCATCTCAGAACTGAACTCCTTGACGAAGACGTCGAATCCGGAAACGCCATCTTTCTTCGGCTCAAACTCGAAGGCATGGTTGTGATAAGCCAGCTGGACTCCCTGCTTCTTCGCCAGTGATGCCGCCTTGTTGCAGTTCTCGGCAGTCCGCTTGTAGTCGTCGAGGGTTTCGCGATCCTTGCCATGGAGGTAGGGGATCACAAGATGGCTAAGACCTACCTTGGCTGCCTTTTCGAGAGTCTTGCGGAAGTCGGTAAATTCTCTATCGGATGGGTTAACCACGGACTCCCACTCAAAGTGTGAAGAATGCAACTGGAGTCCCACCGCCTTGGCCGCTTTGATCATGGGATCGCAATTAGGGAAACCATACATCTCGCCTTGGGCGTAGCCGGCCTCCTTGACCGCCTTGATGGTGCCAAGAGGGGCCTTCCTGATCTGATCGCGCAGCGTGTAGAGTTGAATCCCTATCTGCCGGCGGAACTTGTCGTCCTTCTCAAGAGCAAGGAGGCTCCGGGTGGGGCCGGTGAAAAGAGCGGTGGTGGCGGCGGTGCGCAGGAAGGAGCGTCGTCTCATGAGCGAATAGGAGCATGATTGGGGGCCTTACGACAAGAACGTCGTATGCTTCGATCGGCCACGGCACTGCCAAATATTACCATGAAAAACCCGCTCTCACCTCCCAAAGATCTGAGAAACTCCGGAGTTTAAAACCGTTAAAGACCGAATCCTAAGAGAGTTAGACACCAGAGCACCTCCGAAAGATCACTGTAAGTCCGCCGCGTCTACTGATTCCGCCATGGCGGCATATTCGTGGTCAATTGTCCTGCGGGACAAACTCCGGCTCAACCGGCTTCTCTTCCTCGATGATTTCAAGAGGCTCTATCTCAGGTGCAGGGGCTACCTCCGGCACCACGAGAGGCTTCACCTCAGGCTCTGGTGCTTCGCCGCTGTTCCGCACCTTGCTCTCGATGCCCTCTATAGCCCGCTCAATCAACAGAACCACATCCGATCCCTTTTCCGCGTTTTCAAGTGCGCTTCGAAGCTTGGGCAGACTTAGCTCCGTCCCCACTCGCCGGAGAATGAGCAAAGCAGACCTCTGGGCAGCTAAGTCATCACCGGAATTGATCGACGGGGCGATGGCCGCCTCCATCCCACTACCCATGGCTATAACCTCTCCCTCCCAGTTCAGCGGGGCTTTCTCCCAGAGCTCTTTCAAAAGGGGCACTAAGCCTGCTGAACGCCGCTCAACGAGAAATTGAACCGTACTCTTGGGCACGCTTTGCTGGCTGGAAATAAGATCAGAGACAAGACGCACCACCGCCTTTTCTGCGCCATCTCCCGGAGAGGACCAAACCATGATAGCCTTACAGATCGTCGAACGGAAATCAGCATCAACTTCCTCATCGAGCAATTCCACGAGCCGCGCGGAAATCTCTGCACGAAACCGGGTTGGTGCCACCGTTGAAAGTCGTTGAGCTGCGTCCTTTACTCTGTCGATGTCGATGTGTTCAAGCTCCTTCCGGTTCAGGACAATAAAGGACTCGCTGCCCGTAGTGTTCAGCAAGGCCTCAAGCTCCGAGCTAGGCTCCAGCAGATTCTCACCCTTCACTTCAATTCTGAGCACCCTAAGATCCTCATAAACATCTTCCACTTTCGCGAAGCGCTCCACTAGGCTAACTAACTCCGGCATTTTGATAGCCACTCCCTCGATCACCATCAGCCCTCCCTGTTCCCGGGGATAAAATGCCGGACGGGCGGCAGACCCGGTCTTGCGCTGAAGGTATCTTTGGATCTGATACCGGAAATGCTGCCCCATTGCGGGAGCCCATAGGGCCCAGACAGATTCCTGACCGAAGGTATCAATGGCCCTTTGAATCGGATCATACGTCATTGCCAGACGGGCTTCCCCAGCTGACATCCTGACCCGCACGGAATCGGAGGGCGCATTCTCGGCAGCGCCCAGCTTGAGAGAAGCTGGCGCCCGGGTAATTGGATCTCCGGAGGGCATGAAAACACTCAGCCCCAAGACAGCCACTGCAACTCCCACTCCTCCCAGAATCGCTTGTTTCTGACGGCGGAGGCCCCCCGCGAAAACAAGCAGAAGACCGACTACGATAACGAATCCACTGAGCAGGATCCGCTTGCCTGTCTCCATTTCACCAAAGAAGCCCTGCCCCATCCAGCCGAAGACCAGAACGACAAGATAGATCAGAAGAATGACCATTCCTGCTACCCCTGCAATAGTTCGCCCGGGGGCGGGCGGAATCACGTCAGCAGCGCTTGCTGATTCACTATACATGGCGGTGGCAAAATCAACCCGGGGCGTAGAGGCAGATTGGCTGGGAGCAACTCCGTAGTGCTTCAAACCTGGCTTCCTAATATCACCCGGGAAATAGCGATCTCGCTCTCTCACGACAGAATCCTGATCGACAACAAACTGTTTTTCACAAGACCCGCATTCCACAGTTCTACCCTTCAGTTCCTCATCAACGGTGAACTGTCGCTGACAGGCGGGGCATTGAATGCGGAGACTCATCAAACAAGCATCTATCGGGGGATGTGATAAGGATTGCTCCTAAAACGGCCCTTTTCAACACATTCCGGGCGAACTTTCGACTGAAGGGGCAATCCCGAGGAAGGTGACAAAGACGGGATCTTGACCCCCTGAGCTGGTAGGCTAGGAAAGGTCAATGCCGCCGGACATCACAGGGCTACTGAGCCTGCAGGAACGGGACCTCCGCCTCCAGGGACTCCGCCAGGAACTGAAACGGATACCTATGGAGCAGGAACTGGCTGGCAAGCGGCTGGCGGCGCACCAGAAAGCGGTAGACGATGCCAAAGCCACTCTTCAGGAAAATGAGGTGGCCATCAAGGGTGTGGAACTTGACATCGGAACCCGTAAAGAATCCATCTCTCGGCTTAAAACACAACAGTTCGAAACCAAAAAGAACGAAGAATACCAGGCTTTGGGGGTCAAAGTTACGCATTACACCGCAGACATCGATGGACTTGAGACTCGTGAACTGGAGCTCATGGAGAAGGGCGACGGACTGAAAACTTCATTGGCTGAGGCCGAAACTGCTTATGCGAGGACAAAGGGCGGGGTCGACGAAGAAGTGGAGACCCTTCAAAAACGGGCCGATCAGTTCTCGCGGGAGGCAGAATCTCTCGAGGGTGAGCGGAAACAACTCCTCGTCGGGATGGAAGAAGAAACGATTTCCATCTACGAGCGCCTCCTGGAAAAGCTAGGAGCTCCTGTTGTGGTGCAGATAACGCGAGAGAGACAATGTCTCGGCTGTCACGTCAAAGCCACCCCTACAACGATGGTCAGAGTACAAGCTGGCAAGGAACTGGTGAATTGCGAGAATTGCGGCAGAATCCTCTATCCTCAGTAAAACTAGGATCGGAGATACAAAAAACAATTGCATCCGGCAGGGTCATCGTGTAGCCCTCCCGCCCCCCAGAGCGCTGTTTCGACGGATGCTCTTCAACCAATCCTCCCTCCCCAATACAAGCCATGGACGTCATCAGGAAAATCGAGCAGGAGCAACTCAAGGAGGAAATCTCTGATTTTAACGTTGGGGACACTGTAAAGGTTCACACTCTAGTGCGTGAAGGCGGCAAGGAGAGGGTCCAGATTTTTGCCGGCGTCGTCATCGCTCGGCGCGGAAGCTCCGTCAATTCCGCCTTTACCGTGAGGAAGATTTCCTACGGCGAAGGAGTTGAGCGGGTCTTCCAACTTCATTCCCCCCGCATCTCGAAAGTTGAGGTCACTACTCGTGGCAAGGTGCGTCGGGCCAAACTTCACTACTTGCGCGACAGGGTTGGCAAACGCGCCCTTCAGGTAAAGAGCGCAGAGAGGCGATAGTGCTTCCTTGTGAGCGCACTGCTGGCGTGCCGGACACAATTCAGCCTCCGGCCTCCGTGAGGCTTGAATTCCTAACTTGGAACAGAGACTCTCCGTAACCATGCGGATTCCTGTTCCCGTAGTGATTGGATCAGTTGTCGTGTCGGCAGCCCTTTGTTGGTGGCTCCGCACAAGGCACATGGACTTCCTTTCTCCTGCAGGAACCCTCAAACCTCTTCCCGAGTTCATGACTGACCCTGTGAAACCCAAGGTCGCTTCCGGACCAGCACCGGAGGCAGAGGTCTCAGCCCCTGAACCGCCCGCTCCTCCCGCCAAAAGCGATCTTGATCTTGGAGACCTCGAAAGCGCTCCGGGACTCGCAGAATATTCCGAGTATGCCTCCAAGGGGGCCGGGCACATGGTAAGTCTCGCCACAGAATTAGAACTCAAGGGACACTGGGACCGCTCTCTCCTCGCCTGGGAACGAGTCCTCGACTCCTGCCGCCCCTCTCCCCAGGAGCGTAAGACCGCAGAGGACGCCATCATGCGAATCCGCCCTACTCTGACATATTGGAACATTGACCCGGCTGGCGACATACCCTTCCTCCTGCAGATGGCCACCCGTAAGGCTGCCTCCAAAAACCAAAAAACAGCCATGCAAGAGGCTGCTGATTTCCTCCGTAAAGACTCGGACCACACCCTCCTTATCGAAGCGCGTGTGAGTTGGGCCTCCCGCAAGACTACCGAGGACTTACCCGTCACAATATATTTTTCTAACTCTTCAAAGGGGGAATCAGAATCCCGTGGCCTCAATCCCGGAAACGACGCGGTGGAGCACCACCAACTTCTGATTCTGTCAAACGCCTACCAGTTACTTCGACAAGAACTGGCAGACCTCGATGGGATTGTATCGCCAGAGAACAGTAGCCATCCGGGTGACCCCAAGCTGGATTTCCAACGCCAGATTACCCGCCTGCACTGGTTCCGCTTCGCAGAGTCTCTCAACCAAGCCTCCAGCGGCCAGAACTAGGCCAAGGGGGAATAATAGCCTTGCTTAAGGGGTAAAGCCCACTCAGCGAGTTGCGGGTCCTGCTCACCAATTAGGCAGACGCTGGCCAATTATTGGTCTTTTTTAGATTTACGTGGAGACTGCCTCGTCCCCTTTGACACCGTCCCGGAACCGCGCCACACTCTCGTCATGCTCAAACCCCTCTTGGTTATGACCCTTCTCCTCCCCGGGGCCCTCGCCTTCGCTGAGGACGGGCCAAACTCCGTAGAGGCCCCTCCAGTTAAAGATCTCGGAAATGGCAAATTCAAAGTCGGACTGGTTGAATTCGAGCAAAAGAGCCGAGAGATAAGCTTTCCTGCAGAGGTTAACATGAAGGAGGGCGCCTTGGAATATGCCATCGTACATCAAAAGGGAAAGATTCATGAGGCCATCCTCATTACCAAAGCCCGTCCCTTTCATGTAAATATTGCCCTCAAGATTCTTAGCTACCAAGAATCCAAGGAGCTCTTCCCGATCCTCGGTGAAGACTTTCGTCCAACTGGAAAGTTTCCGAAGGTTCCCGAGAAAACGCGCAACGCGGCCAGAGCAGAGATCCAGCTTCAATGGAAAGGGAAATCGGGCAGCGCCGAGCGAGCCACCCTGAACGATTGGATCACCAATACCGTCACCAGAAAACCTCTCGCTCCCAAGCCGTGGGTTTACGGTGGGTCATACTTTCATGAGAAATCTTTCCAAGCGGAAGCGTCCGGAGACATTGTTGCTCTTTTTACAACAAACTCCTCCCTCTTTAACTGGCCCGGACGGGACGCCGCTCTCGATGATGTCTGGATCCCGACAACTGCTCGCATCCCCGATGTTGGAACTCCGGTCACCGTCACCATCAAGCCCTTCGTCAAAGGCGAGATCCCCGCTGCCGGAAAAGCGAAGTAACCGATCAATCTTTCCCTCCGATTCTCATGAAATTCATATTCTCCCTGATTCTCACCTCTTCCGTTCTCGTCGTGACCCCACCGGCTGCCGGACAGCAGCAGAGCGAGTATCTCTCCCTGCGCCTCGAAATGGAGCGGGCCATCCGAAAGGGAAATGCCTTTCTTCAAAGCCAGCAGGAAAAGGAGGGTCTCTGGGGAGAAAAAGAGACGCCTGCACTCACCTCCCTCGTCCTCGCCGCAATGATGCGCGACCCTGGGCTCGACTACACCAAGCCCCATCCCAAGCACATCGAAAGGGGCTTTGATTGGCTCGTCCAACAACAGAAGGATGATGGCGGAATTTATGTCAAAGGGCTTGCTACCTACAATACCTCATCGGCCATCATGGCTCTTCTGGCCCGCGACAGGGAAGAAGATCGACCTATGATCCTCAAGGCCCGGGAGTTCCTTATCAACCAGCAAACTGATTGGGGAAGCAAGGGCACTGCAGACAATAAATATGATGGCGGCATCGGGTATGGCGGGACCTACGCACACTCCGACATGTCGAACACCTACCTTGCCATTGAGGCCCTCTACCATTCCCGACAGATCGCCAAGGACAATAAGGTCGGAAAGCAGCCCGAACTCAATTGGAAAGCCGCTCTCAATTTCGTCTCCCGATGCCAGAACAAGGAATCAACCAACGATCAGGTTACTGCAGTCTCCAAGGAAGACGAAGGCGGGTTTGTCTACTTTCCTGGTGACAGCAAAGCGGGTGAGAAGGAACTTCCAGACGGCCGGACCGCCTTACGATCATATGGATCCATGTCATACGCTGGCCTTCTTTCCCTCATCTATGCCGATCTTGATCCGAACGATGAACGCGTCAAATCAGTCCTGAGGTGGCTGGGGGATAACTACACTCTGAAGGAAAACCCCGGGCTAGGACAACAGGGACTGTATTACTATTACCACGCCATGACCAAGAGCCTCGTTGCAGCAGGCATTGACCAGCTCGAACGTCCCGACGGAAGCAAGGTTGACTGGCGCAAGGAGCTTGGCCGCCTGCTCGTAAGTAATCAGAGCAAGGACGGATCCTGGGTAAACGAAAATTCCCGGTGGTGGGAAAACGATGATATTCTCGTCACCTCCTACGTGGTTCTCACTCTTGAACAGCTCTACTATTCCATCCCGGAATAGGGGGTGCACTCCAAGGGAGTGGAGGTGGTCGGGGAGACAGGATTCGAACCTGCGACATCTGGCTCCCAAAGCCAGCGCTCTACCAAGCTGAGCTACTCCCCGCCGGAAGGGAGGGAAACCTCCACGATTACTCTGTTCCGATCAAGGCGGAACTCTCCTTCTGGACCAAGAACCCCCTAAAAAGTGTCCAAGAACCCCATTTTACGGCTTCTCGGCCGAATATCTCTTTAATTTTGAGGGCAAATCCCCTCCACCCACACCGAAAGATGCGATAGCCTCCCGGCATCCCATCTTCTACCTTCTCCAGAGGAGTCATGACCATATCCTTTCGACACCTGCTTCTTTTGCTGCTTTCGGCCACCGCTGCAAGTGCAGGAATCGACTTCAACCGTGACATCAGACCGATTCTCTCTAACAGCTGTATCGCCTGTCATGGTCCAGACGAGGCCGAGCTTAAAGCGGACTTAAGACTCGATTCACACGAGGGAGCGACCATGGACCTTGGAGGCTACGCTGCCATCGTTCCCGGCAATATCGAGCAGAGCGAATTAATCGCGCGCATCATTGAGGAGGACGAGAACGAGCGGATGCCTCCCAAGGGTAAAGGTAGCCGCTTATCGAGCGAGGATATCGCACTTCTCAAGCGGTGGGTTAGAGAAGGAGCCCGATTTGATAAGCACTGGTCCTATCAACCACCTAGAAGACCTACTCCTCCCCCTGTCCAGAAGAGCGAATGGCCCAGCATTCATGCCGATAATTTCATTCTCTCAAAGCTCGAAGAAAACACACTCCAACCTTCTCCCCCCGCCGACCGGTGGAGCCTTGCTCGAAGGGTCGCTATCGATCTCACCGGACTCCCCCCATCGCCAGAGGAGGCAGCCGCCTTCGCACGGGACACCTCCAAGGATGCCTACTCCCGCTACATAGACACCCTGCTTGACAAGCCATCCTACGGAGAGCACTGGGCCCGTCAGTGGCTCGATCTCGCCCGTTATGCCGACTCTGCTGGATATGCCGATGATCCCCCGCGCACAATCTGGGCTTACCGTGACTGGGTAATAAGGGCGATCAATACCAACATGCCATTTGATCAGTTCACCACGGAACAACTTGCCGGAGATCTACTCGATAATCCACGGAATGATCAGCTCGTTGCCACGGCCTTTCATCGCAATACGCTCACAAATAATGAGGGCGGCACCAATGACGAGGAATTCCGTAATGTCGCAGTCGTCGACCGGGTCAACACCACGATGCAGACATGGATGGGGACGACCATGGCATGTGCACAGTGCCACACCCATAAATATGACCCCATCACGCAGAATGAATATTTTCAGATGCTGGCGTTTTTCAACAACTCAGAAGATGCAGACCGCCGGAATGAGGCTCCCCTCGTCGAAGTATTTAGTGAGGATCAACGAAAACGTCAGGCCGAACTTCGGGAAGAAATTGAGGGACTCAAAACCGCACTGACAGAAAACAGTCTTGAGTTGGCCGGTATGCAGGAACAGTGGGAAAGGAGCCTTCCGAGCTCCCTCACTTGGTCCCCAATGCAGCCCTCGGAATTGTCTGCAACAGGAGGCACGACTCTGTCTATTGAAGAGAATGGTGTAATCGTTGCCAGTGGAGAAAACCCCGAACAATCGGTTTACAGCATAGAACTTCCTCTCTCAGATGAAGTCCGAGGGCTCCGCTTGGATCTGCTTTCGCATGAGGGCGCGGTCGGCCGGAAGGACAACGTTGTAATCAACAAAATTACCGCAACGCGTCTACCTCTCAACTCGGCAACCGGAATCAGCGGGCAATTCGTCCGGGTGGAATTACCGGGTAGCGATAAGTTTCTTCACCTTGCCGAAGTTCAGGTATTTTCATCCGGTCAAAATATTGCTTTGGGAAGGAAAGCATCCCAGATATCGACAGGTTTCGACGGCCCCGCAAATCTGGCCGTAGACGGCAATACCAATGGGGTATTCGCAAACAAATCCACCAGTCATACCGCAGGGGGTCGTGACCAATGGTGGGAGGTTGATCTGGGAAAACCAGAGAGCATCGAAAACATTGTGATCTGGAACAGAACGGATGGGGATACCACCGCACGGCTCGCCGGATACCAGGTTACGATTCTGGACGCGGATCGTTCAACCGTATGGCAAAAGGCCCCTGAGGAGCCCCCCTCTCCGAGCACAACCTTTCCAATCTCAGGGGCTCAACTCATCCCGCTATCTGCTGTCAGCGCAAGCTTTGCACAGGATAAATTCCCGGCTGAGGCCGTTCTCACTCCCGCCTTGGATCCCGCGAGAGGATGGGCGCTCTCACCACAACACCAAAAGGACCACTACCTTTTGCTGACCCCTAGCAAAACGATCGAAGCGGGAGGACATCTGCGCCTCGACATTCATCAGGAGTCAAACTGGCCGACAACTACCATGGCGAGATTCCGCATCTCTTTCACCAACGAATTAACTGCAGGCTCCTGGATCAGGACGCCCTCCGCGGTCCGCACTGCTCTCACTTCTCGGCCCCGAAGTGCTGATGAGAAAAAGTTGATTGATGATTATTACCGAACGATCGCTCCTGCAACAGCCCGAGCTCAGAAGAAAATCAAGGAGCTTGAGCAGCAGCTAGCCAACTTCAAAGCCTCCACCACCGTTCCAATCATGCGGGATCTGCCCACCAATAAGCGTCGCAAAACCCACGTGCAGATAAGGGGTAACTACAAGCAGAAAGCCGAGGAGGTAAATGAAGGAACACCTGCTGCCTTGCATCCGCTTCCTCCGAAGGCCCCTTTGAACCGCCTCACCCTCGCTAGGTGGATCATGAGTAATGACAACCCCCTCACGGCCCGGGTAATTGCTAATCGCCAGTGGGAGGCCCTTTACGGCACTGGTCTGGTTTCCACGAGCGAAGAGTTCGGCTCCCAGGGTGAGTATCCGTCTCACCCCCAACTGCTCGACTGGCTCGCTGTCGAGCTAGTGGAAAGCGGGTGGAATATGAAAAAATTTCATAAGCTTCTCGTAAGCATGTCGACCTACCGACAGTCCTCAAAAGTAACCCCGGAACTCCTCGAGGTAGACCCCTTCAACCGACTGCTGACAAGGGGACCCCGACAACGCCTTTCAGCCGAGATGGTGCGTGACCAGGCTCTTTTCGTCGGAGGCATCCTGAGTGGAAAGATGTATGGAAAACCGACCCGGCCTCCACGTCCCAAGCTCGGTCTGCGCGCCGCTTTCGGAGGATCGACAGATTGGAACGATAGCACTGGGGAAGACCGCTACCGGAGAGGCATTTACACTGAGTGGCGCCGCTCGATGCCATACCCTTCCATGGCAACGTTCGATGCGCCAAGCCGCGAAGTATGCACGATCCGGCGATCCCAGACGAACACCCCCCTTCAGGCTCTGGTCACTCTGAATGACCCGGTATATGTGGAAGCCGCGCAAGCCCTAGCCCGAAGAGCCCTGAAGGAGTCCTCCTCCGACAAGCCTTCTCCGATTGTTACACGGATGTTCCAGCTTGCTCTGGTCCGGCCTCCCAAGCCTGTTGAAATAAATCCTCTCACCGATCTTTACGAACAAGCCTACCGTTCATTCCTGCTGGACGCATCAGCAGCCAAATCTCTCGCAACCGAACCAAGGGGGGCTTCCTCTGAAGACTCCGATATCGTCTCTCTCGCGGCTTGGACCGCTGTTGCCAATGTAATCCTGAACCTCGACGAGATCTTCCAGAAACCATGATCCAGAAACCTTTTGGCGCTGACCAAGCACATCTCCAGCACCTGACCCGACGGCATTTTCTCAGGGATTGCCAAGTGGGGCTCGGAGGTATTGCTATGTCCGCTTTAGGGGCAGGAAATCTTCCTGGGGCTGACCTCCCAGGAGACCCTCTGACAGCGCGCAAGTCCCATTTTGAGCCGACTGCCAAGAGAGTCGTTTACATTCACTGTGCTGGTTCTCCTCCCCATCTGGACCTGCTCGACTACAAACCCGAGTTAGTGAAACGTAGCGGTCAGGACTGTCCTGATGAATTCATCAAGGGAAAGGAATTCGCATTTACCAAGGGAAAGCCCAAACTGATGGGAACACCCCGAACCTTTACCCAGCACGGAAAGGGCGGAACCTGGCTCTCAGATGCTGTTCCTCACTTTCATGGCATCGCGGATGAGATGTGCGTGGTCCGGTCCATGTACACGGACCAGTTCAACCATGCACCCGCTCAACTTTTCCTGCTGACGGGTTCGCCGCGGCAAGGGCGCCCCTCCATGGGCTCATGGGTAACCTATGGCCTCGGTAGCGAGAATGCAGATCTACCCGGCTTCGTGGTCATGATTTCCGGAGGCATCCAACCGAGCGCCGGGAAAAACGCATGGGGAAGTGGGTTTCTACCCTCTGTATTCCAAGGAGTTCAGTGCCGGTCGAAGGGAGACCCTGTCCTCTATGTCAGAGATCCCAAGGGCATGTCGCGCCAACTGCGCCGTCAGGGGCTGGACGCCCTGCGCACCCTGAATGAAATTCAAGCTGCGGAACTGGGCAGTCCTGAGACGTTGACCCGCATCGCACAATACGAATTAGCTTACCGAATGCAGGTTTCTGTTCCTGAGGTAATGGATATTTCCCGCGAACCAGAAAGCACCTTAAGCAGCTACGGAGCCGTCCCCGGAGCCTCCAGCTTGGCGAACAACTGCCTGCTCGCCCGCCGCCTTCTGGAGAAAGGAGTCCGGTTCGTTCAGCTCTTCGACTGGGGCTGGGATTTTCATGGAACTAACCCAAAGGAAGACATTAGAGACGGCCTGACAAAAAAATGTGCCACCATGGACAGGCCGGTAGCAGCCCTCATTCGCGATCTCAAAGAGCGAGGACTACTAGAGGACACTCTCGTCATCTGGGGCGGAGAATTTGGAAGAACACCCTTCAGGGAGGGCCGAACCGCCGGCGGCAAGGTCCTTGGCCGGGACCACTTTCCTGACTGCTACTCCATGTTCATGGCCGGGGGGGGCGTCAAAGGCGGAATCACCCACGGCCAGAGCGACGAACTCGGATTCAGCCCTGCCGAAAACCCGGTCCACGTCCATGATCTCCAAGCTACCATTCTCCACCTGCTAGGGTTCGATCACGAGCGTCTGGTTCATCGGTTCCAGGGTCGAGATTACCGACTCACTGACGTCCATGGAAAAGTGATCAAGGGAATTCTCACCTGAATCGACACTCACTGCCCCTCTACGGTTAATGCATGATAGAACGACTCCTGAAGCTCTTGCGGCCTCGGCGTGGCGAACCTTGTCGGCAGTAGCGCCAGCACTACCCCGGGAGCAGACCTTGAGCCAGGAAATCACGGATGCCACGGCAGCTCAGGAACGAGGCTATTACCTTCCGGATGAAGATGAGCGACTGAGAGACACTTACTCTCTCTATCTCGGCTTACGCTCCTCGCTATGGGGAACGGTGCTCACCCTGCGCCCTCTGCTCGATGAGCGCCGCAATCCTGACTGGAGTCTGAGGCTACGCGTCTTCGGTCTGGCCTTCTGCGCGACTGCCATGCTGATGCGCAGTGCAGGATTCATTGTAGCTCTCGCGAAGGATCGTCCGGTGGTCTGGAAAAAACTCGACGAAGCCGAGCCACGCTTCGGCATCAAGGAGAAGAGTCTCACTGGAATCTATCGCAATTTCTCATCAGCTCGCTGGATGTGGAGATATCATGAGGCGTGGCGCTTCTACGAAGCACACCGCCAGGAGATAGCCGACGCCTTAAAATCCTCCGGCATGGGACTCTTGGCAGATTGGCTCCATGCCGAAGAGCCTTTTTTTGAGAGCCGCCGGCGGGAGTTCATTAAAAGAAAGATTCGATATCGGATACATGCCTTCAAACTCCGGCAGGTGGCCAGTTACAAGCGGGTCATGTTTCATCTTTTTCGTCTGAGTGGCAGCGCCATCGCGGACATGAAGCAACCCTTCATGCGCAGAACTCAGACGGACCACAGAGTCAGCAGGGAAATATGCCTCACAGCTGCGAGCAAACTCTCACCCGGCGATGTCATCGTAACCCGTCACGATGACGCGATGAGCAACTTGTTCCTTCCAGGATTCTGGCCTCATGCTTCGCTTTATCTTGGCAACTTGAAACAGCGTGACCTTCTCAACCTCCCCCCTATTTCGTCCCCCGAAACCGAGGTGCTTGAAGCAAAAAAGGACGGCGTTCTTTTTCGCCACCTTCCTGAGACCCTAGGCGTTGACGCCTTTTGTGTGCTTCGCCCCATGATAGAGAGCACTCTCCTCCGAGAGGCCTTGGAGCGAGCCATCAGCCATGAAGGAAAGCTCTATGATTTTGTCTTCGACTTTAGAAAGGCTGACCGCCTCGTATGCTCAGAAGTTATTTATCGAGCCTACCATGGGGTGGGGCCCATCTCTTTTGAGCTGGTGAAACGTTCAGGGAAACTGGTTCTGGCCGCCGAGGATCTCGCTCGCCAAGCACTCAACTCAGGACACTTTGCCGTCCAGTGCTGTTTTGGATTGAAGGGGAACACATTCATTGAGGGAGCGTCAGCAACAGAGCAGGTTCTCGAGACTCTGGACCGCGACTGAGATTCCACGGCGGGCCATCAGGCCTTGAAACACCTAATATTCTAGCAACAGCACCAGAAATCTTCTCCCTCCAGATAGCCCTGATCGAGGGCCAGCTTCCTCACCGTCTCCCGCCCCCCGGGAATACCTACCGCACCAAGAAGGACCGACTCACGCCAGCGTTTTCCGAATTCGGACGGACCCGCTACCTCCACCCCGGAAATTCGCTCTCCCACCCGGCGAGGGTTCACCTCAAAGAATCCATTAACTTGCACTCCTTCGGCCTGTAGCAGGCGAGCAAGCCTCTTCCCAATCGGCCCTGCACCACAAATGGAAACGCCTCGTTCAGCAATCCTCTCCTCAAGGGAGAGGTGATGGGCTTTCATCCTCCATACCTGCTCCTCCGCATACGAGGGGTGCCTGCGTGTCAACCTGCCCAATCCGTCTCTCCATGAAAGAACGAGGTCCTCAACCTTCCCTATCAACATCTTCCCCCTGAGCATTCGTAGAAAAAGATCGTGATCCTCTGCCCATTCGCACTGGCGATATCCCGAGACCTCATCCAGGGCTGCTCTCCGCACCATCACGGAGGGCTGAACCACTGGGCATTCCACAAAACGTCCCTTTCCAACATCCTCCGCATGCCTCAGGCTGTTCACCCAATCGACATAGCGCTGCATTCCTTCGCCGACTGGGTCAAGTAATCTGACCTGCCCACTGACTGCCGAAAAATGTGGATGCCGGGCCAGGAACTCCTCCTGTAAGGCCAAGCGGCTGGGATGGGAAATATCATCCGCATCCATTCTTGCGATCAGGGGCGCTACTGAAACTCTGATAGCCTCGCTGGCTGCTTGCGTGACTCCCTTGTGCTCCCGTTCAAAAATACGAATGCGCGAATCTTCGAAACTATGCACAATCTCGGCAGATGCATCCGTGCAGCCATCAAGTAGCACAACCAGCTCAAAAGAGGATTTCGTCTGGTTCAGGCAACTTTTAATTGCCTCTTCTATCGTATCCCCGGCATTGAACACCGGCATTACGATTGAAACATCAGGAAGACTCATCCTGAGAGAGCATCGTCCATACTCTGGGCCTGCGCCGCACCCTCCTCATCCACTACTATCACCATCGGTCGACAACACACTTCGCAGTCATAATCGAGATTGGTCGGACACTCCACAACTGGAGGGATGGAAACCGCGAAATACTCAAAGCAACTCGGGCATTGCACTTCTCCCTGGCCTTCCATCTCAACGCTCTACTCTCAAACGCACCGACTCACCGTGAGCATCCAGCCCCTCCATCCGGGCGAACTCCTGAACCACTGGGAGTGATTTTTTGACGGAAGCCTCGTCCATCTTGACAATACTCGTGCGGCGCTGGAATTGATCCGCCCGGAGACCCGAGAACGACTTTCCAGCTCCCCCGGTAGGCAGGGTGTGACTAGGCCCAGCAAGGAAGTCCCCGACGGCGATTGCTGAGGTATTTCCCAGATAGATCGCCCCCGCAGTTCTGATCTCGCCAAGACGTCTTCTCTCGTCTTTCACCACGAGGGAAAGGTGCTCCGGAGCAAACTCATTGCATATCTTGATCGCCTCATCGATCGATCGCACCAGCACTGCAAAGCCCGCCTCGCGCAGAGACTCCCCAATATATTCTCCACGAGACAGACGTTCCAGTTGACGGGCCAGCTCCTTCTCCACCTGCTTGAGGAGGCGGGAGGAATTGGTCACAAATCCCACCACGCTGTCCCCCCCATGTTCGGCCTGCGCGAGGAGATCTGCAGCAATACATACCGGATCTCCGCTCGAATCACTTACCACCAGCACCTCGCTCGGCCCGGGAAGAAGATCGATGGATACCGCTCCAACCATCTGCCTCTTTGCCTCCACCACAAAGGCGTTACCCGGACCGAAGATCTTGTCGACTCGGCGCACACTCTTGGTTCCCATTGCGAGGGCGGCAATGGCCTGAGCTCCACCAACCTTGAGAACCTCGGTTACTCCTGCCTGATCGAGGGCATACAGGAGATCCGGATTAATCGTGCCCGCCGGCCCGACGGGTGTCGCTGCGATTATTTCAGGCACCTTGGCTGCTTGTGCGAAGGCCCCAGTCATCAGAGCGGTCGAAACCAAGGGCGCCTTTCCCCCGGGAACATAGATTCCAACCCGGTCAAAGGGAGTAAACCGCTCCCCCACTACCGCTCCTTCCGCATTCTTCCGCTTCCAATCTTTGCGCAGACTCTCTTTCGCAAAAGCATGAATATTCCGACGAGATGAGCGGATCGCCCGCTTGGTTGCCGGCGTCACCATAGCTTCGGCCTCTGCAAATTCCTTTTCCGAGACAAACAAGCTCCCGACTTTCAGCTTCGCCTTGTCAAACTTCTTGGTGAAGTCAATCAGGGCCCGGTCTCCCCTTCTGCGCACTTCATCCACAATCCCTGCCACGGCCTCTTCCAATTCTCGTGAAGGCTCGGCACGGCGGTCAAGGGAGCCCACGAACTTCTGGTAGCCTCGATCCTTGTATGTAATGACGCGCATGGAACTTCACTTACCTCTCTTCTGCTTCTTTTCAAGTGCCAAGCCTTGATTGCGTTCCTTACAAAGCCCCAGAAGGGGCAGAAGCCTTAAAAATCACTCCATAATGAGGTGGCGCTACAATGCGCAGCCCCTTATCCTGCCCTGAATCTCTAGCTGGGCATTCCGCCGGATCAAATGGATCATTTTCTGCCAGGTACAATCAGAAGTATCAATGGATAAGCCCACCTCCTCACGGAGGAAAGCGAAGCACCTCCCTCCATCAGAGAAGATAACGACCACCAGTATCGAGTGGGGAGGGCTTGCAGGGCCCGGGGGCCTGGGAATCAGCCCCTGTCAACATTGTGGGGAACCCTACCTCTACGGCTGGAAAGCTCCATTAAACCGGGCAAGACCCTCTGAAATCAAGCGGAGGCTGGTACACGTCGCCAAAGAAAAACCAAATGAAGAGGGTTCCTGGTCAACTCTTCCATCAACCCTTCCAGATTCTGGTCTCCTGACGGACAAGATCTGTCCCGCTTGCGGAAAAAACCCCACCTCCCTGGAGGCCAAGTGGTGTCTTGTGTTCCTCCTTTATCTTATCTCGTCTCTGGTATTTCTCTGCATTCTCATGGCTAGAGATCCCGATTTCGCTGCCGAGTTCGGTTTCGCCCAGTATATGACATGGGCAGGAGGATTATTCCTGCTCTTCTTCCTGTGGTATCTGCACACCTTCTTCTGGTGGAAAACCGTGACCCGGAAAATAAGGGAACAGATCGCCTCCACGGAATCTGAGCGAGCCCGGGCCCCGGACAACCTTGAGCTCATTCGTAGAATTGCCACCTTCCACTGGTTCCTACGGGAGTGGAAATCGTGCCTCTCGCTTTATCGGCAGGCCGGTTGTCTCGATGGCAAAAACGAAAGCCTGAATTCCCAGATTGAGGCAACTGAATTGAAGATCCGGGTCGAGCGTCTTTCCATCCGTCAAACAATACGATGCCTCTTCGACCCGGAGTATCTCTCGGAGAAAATGGCTGAACCGATCGACATGACCGATGCGTAATCAGCCGCCCTCCAGAAGAAAGGCAAGGTATCTTCCGCGCTGGTTGCGTCACAAACCCGGTGAAATTCACCCTGCCCAGCTGGTGGATGACTCCAGCACTTGGAGTATTGGCCTCGTGGCTTGTGAACGCTGCGGAGAACCTAATTACTACAATCCTGAGGAGAAGCTCCTGACCAAGGTTCCCTGCCCCGATTGCGGGAAATACCCATGGGCCAATACCGCCTTCTTTGCTGTGACCTTCCTCTTGTACTGGGTCACCGTCATCGTCTGGCTCCTGGGCGGCGGTTCTGGATTGTGGCGAATGCCGGAAGATCTCGTCGCTACCCTCAGCGTGATCGGGGGCTTCTTGGGCTACATCCTCGTTTTCCTCTGTGTCGTCGGTCTCAGGGCCATGGTCCTGAAACGGAGGATCAGGCGCAAGATTGCCCAGCTGGAGATTCAGCGGTCTCAAAACCCCGGGAATGTTGAACTGCTGGGGAAGCTCTCCAGCCTCTACTCTTTCCTGCTGAATTGGGAGGCCTCCCTCGCCATCGCAGAGGAGGCCCTTCGTCTCAATCCTGAAAATCACCTCATCAAGGGGCGGGTCGATTATGCCCGGGCAGCCGTCAGTGATCCCTTGAAGGCCCTCAAGGACTCATGGCACGATGCCTGAATAATCGACCAGACCCCGCCACGCCCATGACCCGAAGAAAAGCGAGCCACCTCCCTCCGGGGATTCAATCTTATCCTTCACAGGGAGCCCCTGCCAACCCATCTGATCCCTTCATCTTCTGGAGTTCCAGCTCTCCCTGTCCACGCTGTGGAGACGTGTTTGTATTCGACGCATCCAAAATCCTCCGTCCGCTTCAACGGATCCCGTGTAGCTCATGCGGCAAAAACACGAACGCGTTCGTCCTGTGGGCGATGATCAGCATTGCGGCTTATTTTGGCTCCTTAGGCTTACTGCTCATCTTCTTCCCAAAAACCGCATTGTCCCCGGCGATGAACGGGATCGCGCCACTGGGATTCTTCTCTGTTCTCGGACTTCTCTGGGCGCTCGCGGCTATCCTTAAATCAAAATTACAGCAGAAAGTCTCGATTAAGATCCATTCACTGTCGGCCGAACTCGAGAGAAGACCGGAGGATATGGAGACCCTCGGCAAGGTTTTCTCTCTCTGCCGCTGGCAAGAGCAGCACGAACATGCTGTGAGAATCGCTGAATACGCTTCCCAGCTGAATCCGGACAATGCCGCTGTCAGAAACCTGATTCAAACCTATCGTTCTACTTTAGGCGTGCAGGGTTTGATCCCCACGACAGGCCACGTCGCTCATTCCACACCATCAGCTACTCCTACCACTCCTACCACTCCTACCACTCCTACCACTCCTACCACTCCTACCACTCCTACCACTCCTACCACTCCTACCACTCCTACCACTCCTACCACTCCTACCACTCCTACCA
>JAQWTV010000105.1 GCA_029242545.1 Roseibacillus sp. | reverse complement strand
TTTTCTGTCCGGTGGTCGGGATCACTTCTTGCTCCAGAAACCGGCCTGTATCAGTTCCGGGTGAGAACCCACAACAGCGCCCTGTTCCTGCTGAACTCCTTCCGGGGAGATGATGACAAGAACTCCTTCATTGATGCCTACGTGAGCACGAGGAATGAGTCCCATGAGAAATCCGGAAGCAAGTTCCTACTTGCCGGCCGGGGATACCCGGTCTTTCTCCGCTACTTTACCTACAAGGAGAAGGTGGCGTCTCTACACCTTGAGTGGAAACCTCCCGGCGGAATCTGGGAGGCAATCCCGAATGACTACCTCATGCCGGAGGTCCTCGACACTGTCACTGTCGTCGGGACCAAATTCCCCCCGGACGACCGCAGCCTTGGCTACGAACGTGGCTCCGGAGTCTCTAAGGAATGGCAGCAGGCCACGACCTATGCCGCTGTCGAACTGGTCAATCATCTAATCACCTATCTCGGCACAGTGTCAGGACTGAGCAAGGAACAGCGTAAGGATCCGGCAGCCCTGCGCTCCTATGCCCACCAATTCGCGTCCCGGGCATTCAGGCGGCCCCTTAATGCGGAGCAGCAGGAAACGTTCGTGGACCGCCGCTTCAACAACCAGCCAGATCCCATGGTGGCGCTCCGGCACTCCATGCTCCTCGTCCTGACCTCTCCTCATTTCCTCTATCCGAAACTCGCCGAGAATAACGGCCCCCCGGATGACTATACAGTGGCATCGCGACTGGCGCTGATCCTCTGGGATGGTCTCCCGGACAAGGAGCTCCTTCACGCAGCGGGAACGGGCAAGCTCAATCAGCCCGAGCAGATTTCCACCCAGATCCAACGAATGCTACACAACAGCAAGACGAGGAGAAAGATGAAGGGTTTCTTCAACCGGTGGCTGGCACTCGATGAGCAGCACGACCTAGGGAAAGATCCCTCTCTCTTCCCCGGTTTCAACGAGCGGCTTGTGGCAGACCTACGCCGGTCGCTAGAGCGCTTTGTTGACGAAGTGGCCTGGAGTCCCCGCTCTGACTACCGTGAACTCCTCCTCGACCAACACCTCTACCTGAATGAGCGCCTTGCACGATTTTACGAGGCTGAGCCCCTGCAAGGTGACACCCTGCAGAGAGTGACCCTCCCCGGCATATCCAACTCAGGAATTCTAACCCATCCCTTTCTACTGGCGGCCCACGCCTATCACGACAACACCTCACCTATTCACCGGGGGGTGTTTATCAGTAGAAAGGTCCTCGGTCGCCTGCTCAAGCCTCCTGTCGAAGCCGTTACCTTCAAGGATGAGGAATTCGATCCATCGCTCACAATGCGAGAAAAAGTGACGAAGCTAACCAAGGCTACCTCCTGTATGGAATGCCACAAGATCATCAATCCTGTCGGATTCAGCCTCGAGAACTTTGATGCCGTTGGCCGCCATCGTGTCTCTGATAACAAAAAGCCAGTTAACACGAAGAGCCGCTACATCGACGAGGATGAAACAGCATTCCAGATCGGAAATATCCGGGAGCTCGCAGAGCTCGCAGCCGGAAGTAAACTCGCCCACGAGAAATTCATCACCACCCTATTCCATCACTTTACCAAGCAGTCCATTAACGCCTATGGGTTGGACACAACGGCATCGCTACACGCAAAATTTATAAAATCTGGTTACAATATCAGGACTTTGCTCGTAGAATTAACCACGTTGGCTGTAAGCCACGAGACTGAGGACAAGCCCCTCGCCCTCAAATAAAAGACTCTATCCTGGACCCATGACAATACCGCGCAGCCGCCGCACCTTTCTCCGCGACCTCGGTCTGTCGGGTGCGTCTCTGCCCTTTGTTGCCGGGCTCCCCAGTCTGCAGGCGGCCCAGAACCAGAGCCCGCGACAGCGCCTGATTGTTGTATTTTCACCCAATGGAACTCTACCTACCCAATTCTGGCAGGATTCCCCGGGGCCGTTAAAAGAACTCAAGGCCATCCTCCAGCCGCTCGCTCCCTTCAAGGATCGCATGCTCATGCTCAAGGGGCTGAACAACAAAATCCGGGGTGACGGTGACGGACACCAGCGAGGGATGAGCTGCCTGCTCACCGGCATCGAGCTGCTGCCCGGAAATATTCAGGGCGGATCGGACTCACCGGCAGGATGGGCAAGTGGCATCTCAATCGATCAGGAGATCAGGAACTTTCTCCAGAAGAATCCCGCCACTCGCACCCGTTTTGGATCCCTCGAATTCGGAGTTGCAGTACCTGCCCGCGCAGACAACTGGACTCGGATGGTCTACGCCGGATCGAACAAGCCCGTGGCTCCCGTCGACGATCCCTACCAGATGCTCAACCGGCTCTACGGACAGAGTAAGGACCGGGCCACCCTGGCTGGACTTCTGGATGACGTCCGAGAAGACCTGACTAAAGTCTCCTCGAGAATCAGCAGTGAAGACCAGAAGAGGCTCAAGGAGCACCTCGAGCTGGTACGTTCGATGGAAAGTGAGCTCAAAAGGACGGGGGACGAGAGCGCTCTTGTCCACCCCGAGCCCGAGCTGGACCCTAATATCGAACTGGTCAACGACAACACTCCGGAGATTAGCAGAATGCAAATTGACCTTCTCGTCAATTCGCTCGCGAACGACATGTGCAGGGTAGCAAGCCTCCAGTACATGCGGTCGGTCGGACAAGCCCGGATGCGATGGCTGGATGTTGAGGAAGGGCACCACCACCTCTCCCACGAGCCTGACAAAAACAAAAACGCGCAGGAGAAGCTCCTACGAATCAATCAGTGGTTCGCGGCAGAAATCGCCTACCTCGCTTCGAAGTTGGACAGCCTGCCAGAGCCTGGAGCTGAAGGCTCCATGCTTGACCACACCACAATCATGTGGACCAACGAGCTGGGCAAGGGCAACTCCCATAGCCAGAACGATATTCCCTTCCTCCTCCTTGGCGGAGGGTCTAAATTTAAAATGGGGCAGTCCCACGATTTTGACGGCCAGCCTCACAACCGCCTGCTCCTGTCCTTGGCTCATTCCTTTGGCCATGAGATCCAGCACTTCGGCAACAAGACTCAGAGTAAGGACGGCCCTCTCCAGCTCACATAAGAATTAGTCGCGGCAACACTCGCTTGCAGGGGGGAATTTCTCCAGGCGAACCACTCCTCGAAAATTCCATCCTGCCCTCCGTTTTCAGCCAAAGGGCGCAATGAGCGCCTCCTTCCCTCTAACTCAATCTAGCACTCCCCTGGGATCTGCAATGGTGAACAGGTGAGACCGAACGATGCCATCAAGCTGATACTCCTCTCCGCAATCTGGGGAGCATCGTTTCTCTTCATGCGGATCACGGCTCCCGAGCTTGGACCCTTTCTTACCACGTTCGCCCGCGTTGCCATTGCAGCTCTGGCTCTAGCTCCTTTCCTGCTACGAGCGGAGCATCGCAAGGCACTACGCTCCCATAAGTTCTCTCTTCTGACCCTAGGGCTTTTCAATTCCGCCGTGCCCTTTTCTCTTCTCTGCTGGGCCTCGCTCCAGCTCGAAGCAGGCTTTACCTCTCTTCTGAATGCTACCACTCCGATCTGCGCTGCTGTCATCGGTTTTTGGTGGCTCCGTATTCCTCTCTCCCGCCTTCAGGTGGGCGGCCTTGCGATAGGCCTCTCTGGAATCGCAATTCTTACCGGGAATCAACTCGACTTTACCCGGGACGGAGCAGGGTGGCCAATTGTTGCGGTCCTCTGTGCGACCTGCTGCTATGCCTACGCCGGACACTACGCCAAATCGAGGCTCCCTGATGTCTCTCCCCTCGCGGTCTCGGCCGGAAGTCTTCTTGCTTCGACGCTCGCCCTTCTTCCATTTGTCTTCGTCTTCACCCCACCACAAGCACCCGAAGCCGGCACCATCTTCAGCGTATTAGCCCTCGGTCTCCTCTGCACGGCCTTTGCCTTTATCCTCTTCTTCGACCTACTTAAAAGAAACGGGGCGACTGCGGCCACCACAGTCACTTTTATCATCCCAGTCTTTGGGATTCTCTGGGGCTCGCTTTTTCTTCAGGAGGAAATCACCAATCGCATGATCCTCGGAATGGCCGTAGCACTCCTCGGAACTGCCTTCGTTACCAAACTGATCCCACGGCAACGCTGATGAGCTGGCAAATTAGTCCGGCACCGTTGGCTCCGTAGCCAGATTTTCTCCCTCGAAGCTGGAATCAACGTCCAGAACGCCTACTCCTCTCTCCTCCCCCGGCCCCGCGGTGGCTCCAGTTGCTGCGAGGCCATAAACCGCTATTCCAGACAGATGGGGATTCTTGCTTTGGAATTTGGAGTTCGCGCTGAGAAGAAGATCCAAGCTCCCATCCTTAACCTCCGCGCGGTAGGGCCCAAAGCGGCTCCACGCACCCAGAGTCTGTTTCCTACCCAGTTCCTCCGGAATCTTCTTGTTCTCCACATTCAGGCGCAAGGACCGCACCGAGTTTCCTTCATCCTCCATCATCCATACAAAAACCTGATAAAGACCATTCTCTCTGGGCCATCGGAGCGACATCGTTGCATTGTTGACAGAGACCTTGCTCATCAGCATGCCCTGCAACCCAGCACCTGGGACATGCCCACTCGGTTGCTGCGTCGAAATTGTTTCTTGCACACTTCCCTCCTTTCCCTCGACTCCTACCTTGAAGCCCTCTGACTGGGCCTTCGTATAGGAAAACCACGTTCCTCCATCCACTGCCACCTCGCCACCGTTCAGGTTCACCCCGGCCAGGAAATTCCATGCCCTTGGCAGAGCCTGATCGTTCACCTCGGTCCACCCCCCCGCACTGATCTGTATCCTAGCACCATCCCTCGGACGAACCACCTGAGCAGATCCCTCCACTACTTCCACCCTCGTTTCCTGACCGCGGCTATACACCGTAGCCCTCGCACTCTTCAGGGTCACAGTAGCATTCCCGCCCCGGACCACCATCGGCTGCCCATCCGGTTGTGGCGCAACATCCAAGGTTACTACGCCCCGACCGACCCTGAGCTGCTTCCCTGTGGTATGCTTTCCCAGCGTGACCTCACTTCCGGACCAGATGTGCAGATACGTTTTCTCTTCAACATAGGCTACTCGTAGAAATCCCTCGCGAACCGTAATGACATCCCCCTCTCTGAGATCATAGCCGTCTTCAAGCCGGTCCTGGCTCCCAGCCTTCCTCAGAAGGACGGCCTCACCCTGCAGGGAGTCCACCTTCGCGATAACACCAGCTCCCTCTGATCGGTCAGGCGCCCGACGGTTCATTCCAAAGAAGAGAGCTCCTCCAATACTCAGCAACAAAAGAACCGCGACACCGACAAAGACCCTCGAAGTACTTTGCTTGGCAGACCGCAGCCGCTGTGGAGGACTCTGTCCCCTTAGGATTCCCACATTGGGATCCCCGGGATCATATTGCTGCCCGTAAGACTCCACTACGTTTTGAAAATACTCATAGGCCGGATCATCGGGCTCCGGGGGTATAATTTTGGCCTGTAGCGGTCTGGTGGGGATCGCGGCTGGTGGATGATCCTGCTGGGACGCGGGCGCAGGGGGGGGCGGCGCGGGCGCAGGAGGCGGCGCGGGCGCAGGGGGG
>JAQWTV010000102.1 GCA_029242545.1 Roseibacillus sp. | reverse complement strand
CTGCTTTGTCTTATAATCGGGCCCATGAAACATGAATACCTTGCCAGCGGCAGAAAAGATGATCTCCTGGCACCCATCACCATCGTAATCAGCGGCTGTGGCAGAATTGACTCGCGCGCCCGAGTAGACCTCGTGACCAACCCAGGAAACACCTCTGTCAGCCGTGACCTTGGAAATCCTTGCCACCGTGAGCGTAACAACAAGAAGGCTGACGGCTAGGACTACCGGCCACACACGAGAAGGGATCATATTCATACGTATTCTTCCTGCCTGGCAATCCCGAACGTTTCATTACCCCCTTAAGCAGAGGGGTAATAGTGCTTTGCTATCCAATCCTGCAGTCATCCTCCGACCCTAGGGAAGAGCTTCCGGTTCGCCCATTTAAAAAAGGATCTGTTCAGGACTCAATCGCATTAACGCCGCGAATTGACCCCTTCCGATTCCTGACCCCCTTCAGCAGGATCGAGAGCAAAGATCTCTGCGGCAGCTTATCGCCTTACGCTCCTTCGACATTCAGCCACCCGGACGAACCGACCTCTCTTGCCAAGGGGAATCCATTGCCCTCCATCACTTGTCCTGCGACCGGGCTCTGGGCGCCGGCCTCGGTCCGACCGACCCGGGGCGCATGATTTCCCCAGTCAACCATGCCAACCCATCAAGATTATCACTAAGAACCTCCCTCGCATCCAAGTGAGCTTGATGATCGAGAACCCCCACCGCTCCCTTATAGCCACTCTCAATCAAGATACGCAGCATCGACAGCTCGTGTTCTCCCTGCCCAAGAGCCAGAATCTTCGGCTTGGCGCCAGAATTCATCCCGTTGAGATTCACGCAGTGCAGAAAGGGCCGCATCTCCTTCAGGTCCTCAGCCCAGCTCCCGATCCGGGCATGCCCGTGGTGCCAGTTATACACGATCCCTACATGCCGGTGACCCGCGGCACGAAGAGCCCGGCAAACCGCGATAAGATTGGCGGGCTCACCGCCCCACCCTCCATGATTATAGAGCCCCAGCTTACAGTCCATTTCTCCCGTGTGCTTGGCCAGAGGAAGCAGCGCTCTTGTGGCAGAGGCGACGTTCTCGTCCTGAGTCGCCTTCCCGGGGCTGGGAAGAGTATTCCAGATCTGAGGATGAAGATCATACTTCCCGAAGAGCCGAAAAGCCTGATCGTGCTGACCCCAGAAGGCGAAGTATTCAATCCCATGTTTCTCATACTGCAGGATTTCCTCCTCGAACTCAGCAACATGCTTGCTTCGCCAGTCATAGGCACACCGACGAAGCCCAAGGTCGGCAAGCATCTTTGAGCGCTCGGCGGGGCCTCGCTCAAGCGCATCAAAGGGGACGATACACCATGGCACTAGATTCTCCCTCTTGAGATTTGCGGGAATTTCCGCAGCGAGGGTTGATGCCCCCAACCAAAGTGCCAAATAACAAAAAAGAGACGAGCCCTCAGACATACCTTCAGCATGAAAGCCCACAACGGACCTGTCGAGACAAGGAAAACGCCCCTTGGCGCACAAACCCACTCACCACTTCTTCCCGCGGACATCTAACCCCCACTTGGCAAGAATCATTCTGACAACCGATCGGGCAATGGGTGTCCCGCGCTTGCGTAAGTGAAGCGACACTTCCCTTGCTGACCTTTCGGGGTAAAACGGCTCCTCTAGCCGTGGACAAAGCTCAAACAGGGCGTCCCAGACTTTTTTCTCCTCTGGCGTCAAATCCTGTCTCACCCGAAGGTTTTCAAGAACCTGCGTCAGCTCTCTTACAGTCCCGTCTTCCCGAAGGTCCTTAGCGAGCTCGAGAGCATCACAGACTCGTGCCATCAGCTGAAGAGAGTCGGCCAGGACACTCGCTGTCCCCATGTTGCAGAGGAAGGGCCATTAGCGAAGATCCAAACCATTCATT
The DNA here is from genome assembly GCA_029242545.1 of Roseibacillus sp. GTDB lineage: Bacteria > Verrucomicrobiota > Verrucomicrobiia > Verrucomicrobiales > Akkermansiaceae > Roseibacillus_B. The sequence continues at coordinate 9,951 of JAQWTV010000102.1, read as the reverse complement.
CCTGTTTCTGCACGATGATCCGGGTGTCCGGGGTGTTCCTCGCGTAAGCAAACGCCCAACCAAGAAGAACACTCAACTTATTACGGAATCCGACAAGAAAAAGGATGTGGATAAAGAGCCACGCAAGCCACGCAAGAAACCCTGTCAGCCTCAGCTTCCCGGAACTGACCACTGCGGCATTTTTACCGATGATCGCCATGATTCCCTTGTCGAAGTATCGAAAACGGGGACGCAACTCCAACTTCTGTTCCTTGAACCGTGTATTCTCGAGCCTGCGCTCTTCTTTCAAGACCGCCGCAACGTGCCGCCCCATCTGAACCGCTGCTGGTGCCACTCCCGGGATAAAACTTCCCTTGGAGTCTTTCAAAGAGACCAAGTCCCCTCCAACAAACACCTCGGGAAAACCAGGAAGCGAAAGATCTGCCTCCGGAGTGAGACGCCCCGCCCGATCGGCAAGAGGAACACCGAGCTGTCTTGTTAGTGGGTTTGCTTCTGTACCCGCAGCCCAGATGATCGCCGCCGCCTCAAGCTTAGACCCATCAGCGAAGTGAACACACTGCTCTGTCACGTCTGCGACCAGAGTATCTGTACGAATCTCAACCCCAAGCGCCTCTAGCCTCTTCAGAGCATACTTGCTCTGCTTTTCACTATACGCCCCCAGCAGCCTGCTACTTCCCTCCACGAGAACGACCCTCAGATCAGACGTGTCGATGCGGCGAAAATCGTCGCGGAGGGAGCGATGCACCAGATCTGTAAAGGCCCCGGAGAGCTCCACTCCCGTCGGGCCCCCACCCGCTATGACGACCGTCATTAAACGGGATCGCTCTTCTTCACATTCTGTGAGCTCAGCTTTTTCCAGATTGCTCAACACACACCGGCGGATCCCCTGCGCCTCTGTAAGCGACTTCAACCCCAAAGTGTAAGCCTCCCACTCGGGCCGGCCAAAAAACGAGGTTTGCACCCCTGCGGCAAGAAACAGGTAGTCGTAGGCGTAGGCTTGGCCGGATTTCCCCTTCGCGCTGTGTATCTCGGGAGACAGGTCCGTGATCTCATCCATGAGCACCGTGACGTTCGATGCCTTCATCAGGATTTGCCGCAGGGAGCGAGCGATGTCCGGGGCCGCCAGCGACGCCGTCGCAACCTGATACAGAAGCGGCTGAAACAGGTGATGATTCGTCCTGTCGATGATGGTCACCTCAAACCGCCGATCGTTAGCCAACCTCCGAGCACACTCCAGGCCCGCAAAGCCACCCCCAATGATGAGAACTCTTCGCGGAGACTCCCCACGAGGAAGAGGATCTTTAGGCAACCGGAGATCCGGCGCCAAGGGGCCAGGTTCGACGCTCTTATCTTCAAGAATTTCCTCCATCACTACTTCGTAACTTGCTGCTCCTCCCGACGAGACTCTCCCCTTATGGACTCTGCAACTTACGACGCTACGCTGAGCCCACGTCCCATAGGATCTCCCACGGGGTCAGGCATTGGTTTTTCAATCCTGTGGAGAGCGCGTCTCATCTTGCCGAGAGCCTTGGCCTGCAACTGACGAATTCTTTCCCGGGTCACCCCGAATTCACCACCCACTTCCTCGAGTTTCAGAGGTTTACTGCCGTCGAGGCCGTAGCGAGCGTCGATGATTCGGTGTTCACGCTCGTCGAGCACATCCAGAAGGTCACCAAGCTGACCCATCAGGGTCTTTTCCTCGAGAGCCTCCAGCGGATGCACCGCCTTCTCGTCCCCAATGATCTCTCCAAAGTTGATACCCTCTCCATCATTCACTGGAGCGTCGAGGGACGTGGGCCGCTGCGAGGCCCGCTTAAGGCGAGAAATCTTTTGCGTAGGGATCCCCAGCTCTTCCGAGAGCTCCTCGTCGGAAGGCACTCGGCCAAGCTCTTCGGTAAGAATTGCGGAGATTCGTCTTAGTCGGGCGATCTTGTCGACCATGTGGGCCGGAAGCCGAATCGTCTTGCTCTGGTTCGATAAGGCCCGCTTGATGGACTGATTGATCCACCACGCACTGTAAGTGCTGAACTTTGCCCCTCGATCCGGGTCAAACCGGTCCACCGCCGTCATGAGCCCGATGTTGCCCTCTGCGATCAAGTCAACGAGTGGCAACCCGTTGTTGGCGTAGTCCTGGGCGATTTTGACCACAAGCCTGAGGTTGGCTCGTATCATGTGCTCGCGGGCTTCACTGTCACCTAGGCCCACTCGCTCCGCGAGCTCTGCCTCTTCTTCCGGGGTGAGCAATTCCGTCCGAGAAATATCCCGGAGGTATACTCGAAGACTGCTGTCTGTATTTAGCTGTGCCATTCGATCTGTTCCTTTCTTGTTTGGTTGTGGAGCATCGCCTCGCACGGTTTTGTGGACATAAGGCCTGCTGCCACGCTCTTGTTCAACACAAAAGAGAAACAATCAAGGATTTCGTCGGCTTAAAATGGCTCTGTTTATGTTTTGTTCTTTTTTGGCAGAAGTAACGAAGAGCATTAACTTGGAAGCCGCACCTTGGTTCCGCAGTGGGTCATAGAGCCCATGACCCATTCTCCCTCTAGCGCTTGCGTTTCCTCCCCCGTCGGCGACTACCGTGCCGCTCTTGGACCCTGAGGGATTCAGCCCTTACCTCCGGCCTCTTCCGAATCTCCCCCATTCGCTGACGAGCCATCGCATACGCCTCGCGATGCATCACGACTGGCCGGGGGTAATCCTTGCCGATCTGACAACCTACTTTTTCCTGAAGGACACCCGACATCCTGTGAGGCTCGGCAAGATACACCTTAGGGACCCCCTCAAGTTCAGGACAAAATCGGCGCAGGAACTCGCCCTCGGGATCCTGATCCACCACTTGCTTGGCAGGAGAATAAATTCGGAGCGTGTTAATACCCGTCACCCCGGACTGCATCTGGAACTGGCTAAAATGAATGCCGGGTTCGTAATCGAGAAAATGCCGGGCGAGAAATACCGCTGTCTGTCTCCAATGAAGCCATAGGTGGTAAGAAGCGAATGACACAAGCATGGCACGCATCCGAAAGTTAATCCAACCCGTCTGATGCAAGGCGCGCATGCAGGCATCAACCATTGGGTAGCCAGTCTCGCCCCGACACCAAGCTTCAAAACGATCTTCGCGAAACTCATTCTCACGAAGACCATCGTAGGCTCGATTCATGTTCTTAAATTCGATCTCCGGCTCATCCTCGAACTTTTGCATGAAGTGACAATGCCACCGAAGCCTTCCCTCGAAGGAGCTGAGTGATTGAGCCCAGCGCTTGTCCAGAGCCCTCCCCTCCCCTCTCGCGTAGCGCACGTCCATGATTCGGTCTCGCGTGCTCTGAAAGACCTCCCGAATAGAGATATTCCCCCACGCGAGATACGGGCTCAGTCTGCTACAGCTCGCTTCTCCCGTCAGTGGACTCGACATCTTCTTCCTGTATCCCACACCCCGTTCCTGTAAGAAGGAGTGCATTGTCTCCCACGCCAGTTTGGATCCTCCTTTTTGGGCATTCAGTTTCGTTGACTCTTCCAACCCAACATCCTGAGGATCAGGTATATTGCCGGGGGCTAGCCTGTCCGGACATTCGACTCTCTCCGGGGTTTCGGTCAAGGGCTCTGCCATCCTCTGCTTCCAGAGTGAAGCCCATCCATCTCGGGACTTTAAACCTCTGACCACTCCCGTCTGGGGAATTTCCCGCCATCGCACGCCTCGCCCTTCGGCCCAGCTCTTTATGCGCTTATCTCGATTAAAAGTCAGGAGGTTCCCCGTCTCTTCATGGCTCCAAAGATCTTGAAATCCTGTCCCTTTCCACAGCTCTTCGAGCACTTCCGGAACTTCTCCCACCCGGATAATGAGCTCTCCACCCCGGGTTCTTAGCCCCTCTCTGAGCTCCATGAGCGATTCGGTCACAAAGCGGAAATGACTGCCGTCGGCATCGGCAGCCCGCCAGAAACTGGGCTCGAAGCAGTAGAGGCAGAGCACCTTTCCTCGGTTGCAAGCTTCCTGCAATGGTCGGTGGTCACTCAAGCGGAGATCTCGCTTAAACCAGACTACACCGACCCGTTGATCATGTGACTGAGACAAAACGGCAAACGTAGATTCATCGTGACCAGAGCATAGGTTTCTCAAGTGCGCCAATCGTTTCCGCTCCCGGAAGCCCCGTGTAGTGCGAAACCGTTTCACGACTGGATTCCGCATAATGTGAGTCCTTTTGGCCACCGGAAGACAGTTCTCCTTGCTTTCCCCATATCCCGGCAAAGCGTCGGAAGCTTGAGGGCCTTCCAGTCAACCCTCAGGTCACCCTATCCTGTTCGAACCATTGGAAATTGCGCTTCTCCATACTCTGGCGACCATCTACATGACAGGGCTCATTTGGTTTGTTCAGGTCGTCCACTACCCCCTGAAGGCGCTGATCGGACCGGCCCAGTTTTCTGTCTACCATGAGGCCCACAAAGCGCGAACTGCATGGGTGGTTGGCCCTCCCATGCTGATCGAGACTGCATCCGCACTCTGGCTGGCCATTGATCCACCCGCGGGCACTGGCCGCCTTCTGCCAATCGCCGGGCTAGCTCTCCTTGCCTTGATCTGGATCGCCACTGCGCGCTTCTCGATACGCCATCACAACACTCTGAGTAGAGGGTTCGATTCCTCCGCACACCATCTGCTGGTTCGAACGAACTGGATCAGGACCGCTCTCTGGACCATCCGGTCGTTCCTCGCGCTCTTCCTCCTCTATTCCATCAGCGTATCATAGAAACCTACCCAACTATGCCCTCTCGCCCTCGCCGCAGATCTCTCCTTGTGTTTCCTCATCAGCTCTTTGCGGAGCATCCCGGACTCGCGGAGGAACCGACCCAGATCTACCTGATCGAAGACAGTCTTTTCTTTGGCGACACCGAGCATCCAGCCCGCTTTCACAAGCAAAAGCTCTGGCTACACCGGGCCTCCATGAAGCGCTTTGAGACCAGGCTCAGGAAGGCCGGGCACACCGTTACCTACATCGAGCATGCTCCCGGAAGCTCTACCCTGAAACTCCTCTTCGAAGAATTCATTCAGCATACCGATGAGGATCTCCTCGTGGCCGAGGTTCACGACTTTCTTCTCCAAAAGAGACTGGATCGCTTTTGCTCCCTCTATTCCAAGAACATCGAATCCCTCAAAACGCCCATGTTTATCAATGACGGGCCGACCAACCGGGAATTCAGGGACGGCAAAAAACGCTGGTTTATGGCGGACTTTTACAAGTTTCAAAGGCGGAGACTTAATATCTTGATGGACGGGGACAAGCCCACCGGAGGCGAATGGAGCTACGACGAGCAGAACAGGAAGAAAGTCCCCAAGCGCATGCTCAGTGAGGTCCCCGATATACCGTTCCCCGAGCGGGACGCTCTCGACCTGGAGGCACGCAACCACATCCTCGCCAACTATCCTGACAACCCCGGCAGCCTCGACTCTCTCTATTACCCAACCTGTCACGAGGACAGCGAAGAATGGCTCCAGCAATTCCTCACCTCACGTTTCAACCTCTTCGGGCATTATGAGGATGCCATGGTGGAGGGAGAGAACTGGCTCTGGCACAGCGTCCTGACCCCCATGTTGAATATCGGGCTCCTGACTCCAGAACAGATCCTTCGCTCCGCCCTCGCCCATTCCGAGAGCCACGACATCCCACTGAATTCTCTGGAAGGATTTATCCGGCAGATTGTTGGCTGGAGGGAATTTATGCGGGCCACCTATGTCGATCTCGGCGTGACAATGCGCACCTCCAATCACTGGAACCATTCCCGGAAGATCCCGGGATCTTTTTACGAGGGCACCACCGGAATTGCTCCCATCGATGACGTCATTGCACGGGTCAAACAAACCGGCTACTGCCACCATATTGAACGGCTCATGACCCTCGGGGGATTCATGTTTCTCTGCGAATTTGACCCAGATGAAATCTACCGATGGTTCATGGAGATGTTTGTCGACAGCTATGACTGGGTCATGGTTCCCAACGTCTATGGCATGAGCCAGCATGCCGATGGCGGTGGAGTGGCGACCAAACCCTATTTTTCCGGTTCTGCCTACATCCGCAAGATGAGCAACTACCCTGCCGGCGACTGGACTTCGGTATGGGACGGGCTCTACTGGCGCTGGATTCTCAACCACGCCGACTCCCTCGCGAAAAACCCCCGGTGGGCGATGATGTGCGCCACCGCGAGGCGCATGGCCCCGGAGAAAAAGGCTTCCCATCTGGAAGCTGCCAACAACTTTCTTGCCCAGCTCTGAGGAGCCTTTAGGCCGTCCTCACGCGCCCAGCGCCGCTATACCTAGGGAGCATTCTCAATCGTTGCCATTACCCGGCGTGCCGAGTCGAGACCCGAACTCATCGCCAATGGCACTCGGCCGCGTCCACAGAGCCCATCTCCCGCAAAGAAGAGATTTTCCTGCTCACCGGTCCGCAAGGACTCGAGATCCACTGCACTACTGGGGCTCGCCAGCATCCAGCGCTGGCTGTCCCACCAATCCGGCTTCTGCGCCACCTCCGGTAGCAAGGCGCTGACGTTCTCGAGAACTTCGGGGAGAATCTCCTCCGGAGGATACTCTACCCTCCGGCTGGTCCACGATGGTGACATCTGGACGACCAGCACGCTACTCCCCTCCGGAACATGACCGGGCTTATCTTCCTCGAAGCTCAACCAGGAAACGGCATGAGCCCCGTCTGAATTCACCAGCGCATGAAATCCCCTCGAGGGACTCAACAGCTCGTTGTACCCAAGAATAAACGAAAACTGAGCATGATAACGAGAGACCCTGAGCGCATCCAGAAGAGTGTTCTGAAGAGGCTCAGAAATTTCGCTGGCTCGCAGTAATTGCATCGCCTGTGGCGCAGGCGCAGTGGTGATTACCACGTCGAAAAGACCATGGCTGGTTCCCCCGGAATCCCGGAGCAACCAATGTTCGTCTTCCCGGTCGAGACTCGCGATGCGTACCTCCCGGCGAACTTCCACCCCGGACGCGGCCTGGAGAAGCTTGCCAAGAGTATTGATTCCCCTGCGGTAGGAATACTTGGGCTCCCCATTCTGAACCGGATCACCCGGCAGAATCGCGCCAGAACGATCAAAGGTCCAAACCTCTCCATTGACCTCCACGAGCTCGTCGGTCGGAAGAACCTCGTGAATGAGATGTGCGATTTCGGAGTCCGTGGTGCGAAAAAAATTAGCCCCATGGTCGACGCACACCGCCCCGTGGCGCCGTGTCCCTGCCCTTCCGGAGAAGCCCCTGCTCTTTTCCAGCACCACGACCCGGTGACCGGCGCGAGTAAGTTCATAGGCAGCAGTAAGGCCAGAAACACCCGCGCCAATGATCGCAATGTCACTCATCGCCGCTACAGTTCCCCAACCTTTCCATTCCGCAATCAGATTTCGATCGTCCCTCCGCGAAACAAGCCCCTTCTCCCCGTATCATCCCTTTGAAGAACTCAAATCTGGCTTAGGATGTATCCCAGCCCTCTTGATTTCGGAACAACCATGACCACAACCAAGATCTTCCTTGGCTCTCTGATTGCTGACGCTCTCGCCCTACCTGGACACTGGTATTACGATCGAGCCGCTCAGGCCCGGGACTACGGCCAACTGGACTGCTACCAAGCGCCCCGCAACCCTCATCCTGACAGCATCTTCTGGCGCTCCAACTACGAGGCCCTCAACGAAAAGGGCGAGATCCTCCACGATCAGGCCCCTTTCTGGGGTATCAGGGGCATCCATTACCACCAGCTTCTCAAAGCTGGCGACAACACCGTCAATTACCAGCTCGCGCAGGAGCTCTTTGCCATCATCCAGAAAAACGGTTTCTACGATTCCGACGCGTGGCTACAAAAATACCTCTCCTGCATGCTGACTCCGGGATGGCACCGCGACACCTACCTCGAGGAATATCATCGCGGCTTCTTTACGCGCTATTCTCAGGGCAAGGACCCCAGCAAATGCGGAATCAGAGATGAGCACATCGGAGGACTCGCCCAGGTCCCCGCCCTCCTTGCCGCCCTGCCTGACCACCCCGACCTCAGGGCCCTCGTAAAACAGCACGTGGCTCTCACTCATCGCCACTCCAACGTCCTACGGGCTGCGGACTGCCTCACCCGGCTTCATCTGCGCCTCCGTGAGGGCGTTCCCATTCGCGACGCCATCATGACGGAAGCTGGAGACTGGTTTTCCTCCCGCAAGGCCGCCAAACGGGAGCATCGCTCCGACCTCGAGATCATCGGGTCGGTCTTCAGCCCCGCCTGCTATATCGACCAGGCCTTTCCAGCCGCCCTCTATCTCACCTGGAAATATCATGACGACTTCTCCGCCGGCATCATTGCCAACGCCATGGTCGGGGGCGACAGCTGTCACCGAGGTGCGGTAATAGGCTCCCTGCTCGGAGCAGCCAATCCCATCGAGGACCACTGGATCGAGGGCCTCAACTACACTCTGACGCCGCAGGAAACACCGGTCTGAGAGCCAACTTTCACTTCAGGTCCCCTTCGTATCTCCGTAGAGATCGATGTGGAGTCGCGGGCAGAACCGGTAGCCGGTCTCCTTGCAAAGCTCTGCCACCAGCTGGCTTCTCTCCTGCAAGGTCGCGGAATCCGTTCCCTCCGGCATGAGCAACACCCGGCCTGGCTCGGGCCGCGGGGTAACAGCCTCAAGAATCTCTTTAATCTCCTCCATATCCCCGGAGTCGCTCACCACAAACTTGAACTGGCAGCTGTAGCCCACCGCCCATGCATTAAGCACCTCTCGTTGAATACGACTCTCCTCGTGACGCTTCGACCAACCCTCCCCAAACTGCTCCGCATCCGGGGTGGAGTCAGCCAATTTGGGACTGAGCGAGGCCAGATCACAGGCGATTCCATCCGGCTCGATGGTGCCCGCGGTCTCGATTGTAATATGGTAACCCGCCTCCTTGAGCATTCCGGCAAGATCTTCAATTCCCTTCGCCAGCATGGGCTCCCCTCCAGTGAGAACCACGTGACGTGCAGGATACTCCCGCACTCTCGCAACGATCTCCTCCACCGTCTGCTGCTCCCCCTCCGGCTCCGAGGAGGCGTATGGGGTGTCGCACCACCGGCACCGGAGATTACACCCAGAAGTCCGCACGAAGACCGAAGGCACTCCCGCCAGCAGGCCCTCCCCCTGCACCGAATAGAAGAACTCTGAAATCAGCATGACGTTTCTCCTTCTTCCTTCACCGGCAGCGGTCCGGCCTCAAGGTATTCCGTCGCATCACTCAGACCCGCAATTTCAAAGGCCTCGCGCCGCTCCACGCAGGTCCCGCATTTGCCACAATGAGTCTCCCCACCCTTGTAACAGGACCAGGTCCGGGAAAAGTCCACTCCCAACTCTGCCCCCCGAGCCGCAATATCCTCTTTACGCAATGCGATAAACGGGCGGAGCAGGTTTACGGTCTCGTAGGTTCCCAGCTGAATGGCCTCCCCCATCGCCTCCATGAACTCTCCGCGGCAGTCCGGATAGATCGCGTGATCTCCGGAATGCGCGGCAATAACGAGCCCCTCCGCTCCCCGGCTCTCCGCCAGCCCAGCCGCGATCGCCAGCATGATCCCATTGCGGAAAGGCACCACCGTGGCCTTCATAGTCTCCTCCTCATAATGTCCCTCGGGGATCTCCCCTCCTGACTGAAGCAAGTCGGACCGAAAGTGCTCGTTCATGAACCCAAGGTCGATCACCTCATGAGGCACCCCGAGACTCTCCGCATGCCCCCGCGCGAAGGGAATCTCCCGGTGGTTATGCTTGGAGCCGTAATCAAAGCTCAGGGCCACCACCACCTCATGCTCCCGATGCGCCTCATACAAGGCCACCACCGAGTCCATGCCTCCGCTTACCAGCACTGCTACCTTCTGCCCGCTCTTCATCACTTGTTTGCTGGAAAACGGGCCCTCTCGACCCGGCACCTCTGCTTACCACTCGTCGGGGTAACTT
>JAQWTV010000086.1 GCA_029242545.1 Roseibacillus sp. | reverse complement strand
TCATGGGAGTCCCTCGCAAAAAGCAGAAATGGAACCTGCGAAGTGCCGGTTCCCTCCACATCAAAGACAAGATCAAAGCCCATAAGTTCAGCCTCCTCCCTGACGAGATCGTGAATCTCCTCCAGAAGGACCTTCATTCGCGCCGCCATCCGCCGATTTAGATCAGCGTGACGAGCCTTCAAATCTACGGCTCTTTGCGACTTCCACCGCTCCCGCTCATGGAATCGAATCCCTTTTTCTCTCTCAAGATCCAGACGCCGGGGATCTGAATGATCTAATTCCTGAAGTGAGCAATCCAATTCCCGAAGAACCTGGTCGAAAGCCTGTAACCTAGCAGCTTCCTGATTCTGCTCTCTCTGAATCCGGCCTCGCTCAAGATTAATTTCTGCCTCAGCGCGCGCAACCTTGTGGTAGGACCGAAAAACCTCCTGAATATTGACAATGGCCGTTCGTAACCTTTTCTCATCCCTGATCAATACTGGCTGCTCGCGGAGCTCGAATTCCACCGAGTCCGCGGCATCTTCCGCAGCTTCACCCTCTCCATGAGCCTCCGGCCCAAGTGCCCATGCAATTCCACAAAAGACAACCCCTAGAATTCTTGAGATCAACCTGGTTAGAGAGTAACCCTCTTCACCTTCAACTCAAGTTCATTAACTAAGCAAGCCTCCCTCACAGGTTATCTCCAATGCTGCAGTTTTCCGCATTACCCGATCTCCCCACGAATCCGTCCTCTCCCTCGGTTCTGGTTCCGACCATGGGAGCCCTCCATGAAGGGCACTCAGCGCTGATCCGAAGAGCACGGGAGATCGCAGGTCGCCAAGGGATCGTCACAGTATCAATTTTTCTAAACCCTCTTCAATTTGATTCCGCATCTGATCTCGCAGTCTATCCTAGAACACTTGAAGCTGATCTCCTGCTCTGTAGTGGTCTGGGTGTTGATAAAGTCTACACTCCTTCCCCTGAGGAATTCTACGCTCCTGACCACTCAATCTCGATAGTCGAAAACTCTCTCTCCCGCACCTTGTGCGGGACCACTCGCCCCGGCCATTTTGAAGGCGTCTGCACGGTCGTCCTGAAACTTCTAAACGCTCTACGTCCTTCCGCTGCTATCTTTGGCAAGAAAGACTACCAGCAACTTGCGATCATCATGCGTCTCGTGCGCGATCTTTGTGTCCCCGTAGAGATCTATGGTGTCGAAACTGAGAGGGAACCGGATGGCCTTGCTCTCTCATCAAGAAATCTCAACCTGAATCCTGAGCACCGTAAAGATGCATCCCGGATCTATGGAGCTCTTCTGTCCGCCCGGGATATCAGGGAGACCGGGGAGCAACGGCGTGAAGTATACCTCCAGACTGCACGCAAACATCTTGTTGAAAATGCCCCATCCGAAATGGGAATTGAATATCTCGAACTCGTCGACCGCGAAACGCTCGCTCCCCTGGCGAAAGTCACCAGACCGGCGCTTCTTGCCACCGCTATCACCTACGATAAGATCCGTCTAATTGACAATATCGAGATCTAGACCTTCAGAAGGCGTGGTCTAGCGCTAAAACCAAGATGCTACTTTTAGGGCAGAAAGCAGAACCGCTACCAGAATTCCTGCGACAGCGATAAGCTTGAGGAGCCTAGGAACTCGTTGATTACCAGTGAGCTCAGGCCGCGTCGCCAGGTAGAGCATCGCGAGACCCAGCGCTGGAATTCCAAAAACCGTCAGCGCCTGAGCCCCCAGCATGAGGGAGTCACGGCTTTCTTTCCAAATAATTCCAAAAATCGCAACCAACATTCCCACCACGAGTGCCAGTGCCGTAAAATGACGAGCCCATCTCCCCTGCATGCTGGCACCTTTTCCAATACTATCGGAGAGAACCGTTCCGCCTATAGCCGCATTCACCATGAAAGAGCTCATTGCTCCTGCCATGAATCCCCCACAAAACACATACTTTGAGCCGGAACCAAACAACGGCTCCAACTGGCTGGCAAGAGCACTAATCTGGATGCTCCCAGGAGCACCTGGAACACGGTAAAAGACCAATAGGGAGGTAATCATGATCACCCCTGAAACTCCCCCAAGCACGGCAACTCCCACTGCAGAGTCGAACGTTCCCTGATGCAGGTTCCGGATATTCCATCCCTTTTCTCTGACCAGATAACTCTGAAAAAATGCTCCGCCTATCGAAAAGGTCGTACCAACAAGCGCTATCACCGGAAGCCAATCGCGTTTTTCCATAACAGGGGCATTGCGCTCCGGAGCATCGCCGAGCACAGCGGCAAGAAGATTAACGGTAAAAGCTCCAATCATCAAAAGAACCAGGATCTTCATCGCTCTTTCCACCGCCGCATAGAGCGACCGCATAAGATACAGGCAGGATATGATCACTGAATTCGCTATTAACAAAATGAGTACCTGCCACCGAACCCATCCCCGCGGCAGACTTTCTCCTTCATGTTCAAAAAGAGGTTCCAGGCCGACCCCCAGGGCAAGGTTATTGCTTGATTGATACAGCGCAACGATCCCGAAGAGAACGATTCCCACTCCCGAGGCTGCTTTACGACCCAGTCGAGCAGCGATTTCATCACACATGCTTCCCTTGTAAATCACTCCGAGACGCGCTGAGAGTGCAACCATTCCAACCATCAAAACGACGGCAAGGACCAGAAATGGGACTCCTGCCCACCCCCACTCAGCACCCACTCGCGAACTCGCAAGAATGCTTCCCGGCCCAAGCACAACTGCTGCCACGATAATGGCCGGGCCAACAGACCTTACTCTTTCGAAAATTCTCATGAAAATTATCCTGACTAAGTTTCACCAGTTATCCTGACTTACCAGTCAGCAATAACCAATCATTAGCTGCCGGGAAGACCCGGCCCCGTTAGTAGCCAATCGCCCTGCGGGGCCTGTCACGACACAATCCGGTGATATCGCCCTCGTTAACCCCAAGGTCTCTCAGGACTCTTTCCACTCGTGGCATCGTTGCCGTGGACCCCATAAAATGAGAGCCATCAGGAGACCGTGCGACTTCATCTGCCCCGATTTTTATCTCCCGGTCACCCAAGGTGTAGGCGCCCGGCCCACAGCGCGCTGCCGAGATCGCATCGGTCACCACAAGGCATCGCTCCAGCGTAGCGGCCCTAAGATAGTTCTTCAGAGCGAAACCTGGAACATGAATTCCGTCGCCGATAAAGCACACCCATAGGCTCTGGGAGAGACTCAGCACCCGCTCCACTATATTTTCATGCCTTGGCAGATACTGTGGGCAACCGTTTCCCAAATGCGTGAACATTGTCAGGCCAGCGTCGATCGACGCCTGAAGCTGATCCATTGAAGGATTGCAATGTCCGGCTGACACCACCACTCCCTGCCCCGCCAGATATCGAGTGGTAGCCAATCCCATGTCACATTCCGGAGCAAGAGTCACAACCCTTGTGAGGCCCTCTCCCGCATCCATGAGATCCTTCATGATATCCACGCAGGCCGGCTGCGCCTGATCCCGGGGATGAGCCCCGATGAATCCATCCGCAGGATTCAGGAAAGGTCCCTCGATATGAATTCCGACTACCACCCTTCGCACGGTCTCGTCTTCTTCCCGCGCCCGAACGATTCTCCGTATTTTAGCCTTCATGGCGTCAACCGAGTCCGTGATCACTGTCGCAAGAATTCCCCCAGTCCCATCTTCCTCTAATGCAGAACAGGCCAGCTCCGCCTGCTCCGTTGTCAAGGTATCGGAATTGAAATCAACTCCGGCATATCCGTTTACCTGAAGGTCAAAGTATCTCATCACCTGAGCAGACTTGCGGATGGCTCATCCAGAAAAAGGGTGCAATCAGAATGATGCTGCAGTATGGTTGCCGGAATCTCAGGGCTTACCTCTTTCTCGATTGCGCTCTGCACCGCTGCTGCCTTACGAGCATCAGGAACTGCACAGATAATCCTCTCCGCCCTCAGGATCTGATTTGCCGACATCGATATTGCATGTTGAGGCACTGCTTTCAGCTCGGGAAACCATCCCTCTCCAACCTGTTGCTGCCGACACTCCTCATCAAGCTTCACAACAATATAAGGAGCTCTGATCTCAAAGTCGGCAGGAGGATCGTTGAAGGCTATATGCCCATTCTCACCAATCCCGATAAACGCAACCACCGGGTCTTCTCTCTCAATGATCGCCCCCAGCCTCTCACACTCCAACCCGGGCTCCGCGCAGCCGTTGATGGGATAAAAGCGCCTCAACTTGCTGGGCAGTTTGTCGATAAATCTCTCTCGAAGAAACCTGCTGAAGGACGCCGGATGGCCTTCTTCAAGACCCATATATTCATCAAGATGAAACAGTGTGACTCTTTCCCATTCAATGGCTTTCTCTTTCACGAGAGCTTCCACAAGCTCAAACTGGGAAGCGGCAGAAGCCATCACGATCGAAACCTCCTCTCTGGCCGCCAAAGCTTCACGAATCTTGTCGGCTCCGGCTGCAGCAGCGGCTGAACCGAGTTTCTTCTTAGTTTCGCAAATACAGAGATCCATCGGCCACTGCAGTATGAGAAGGTTTACAAACCCTCCACAACCAATAACTTAATAACCGGCTTGTCCTTCGCTCCTTTAGAGTCAATGGATACCCTAGGCAATGAAAGCAGACTTTCTAGTCATAGGCAGCGGGATCGCTGGCCTCTCTTTTGCGATCAAAGCAGCCGAACACGGATCTGTTACCTTGATCACAAAAAATGATTTTTTGAATTCAAACACGGCTTGGGCCCAAGGAGGGATTTCTGCGGTCTTACCCGAGGCCCTGCGTGACCCGGGCGACACAGTGGAAAAACATATTGCCGACACTATCGACGCCGGAGCCGGACTTTGTGACGAAGAGACCGTGAGGTCCATTATCGAGGACGGCGAACTGACCATTGATGAGCTGGTCTCCTGGGGATCGGACTTTGATCAAAATGGAGGTCGCTACTCCCTGGGTCGGGAAGGCGGGCACTCAAACCGCCGTGTTCTTCACTCCAAGGACACCACCGGCCATGAAATTGCCTCGTCTCTGCTGGAAACCGCCCGCCGGACCCCCGGCCTGACCATTCTAGCCGATCATATGGCTATTGACCTCATAACTACCGACAAGCTAGGCAGCGTTACTGACGATCGCGTGGTTGGAGCCTACGTTTTGGAAAAGGCTACCGGCGAGGTAAGTATTCTGCGTTCCAACAGGGTCGTCCTCGCTACGGGTGGCTGCGGAAAGATCTACCTCTACACGACAAACCCGGACTCCGCGACAGGCGATGGTGTCGCCATGGCATGGCGCGCAGGCGCTAGGATCGCGAATATGGAGTTTATCCAGTTTCATCCAACCTGTTTTTACAATCCCGCTGCGACCGGGCCGGAAGCCCGCTCCTTCTTGATTTCAGAGGCCTTGAGGGGGGAAGGAGCGGTCTTGCTGAACGACAAGGGTGAGGATTTTACCCTCGGCTACGATAAGCGAGGCTCGCTTGCCCCTCGAGATATCGTAGCTCGCGCGATCGATACGGAAATCAAGAAAACCGGCGCAAACTGCGTCTACCTCGACATCACCCACAAGCCAGCTGGATTCATCGCTGAAAGGTTTCCCTTCATCTACAAAACCCTTCTTGAATTCGGACATGATGCCGAGAAAACACCAATCCCGGTCGTCCCCGCCGCACACTATCAATGCGGCGGCGTCGTAGCCAAACCCGATGGCGCCACCAACCTTCGCGGTCTCTTTGTCATCGGAGAAGCCGCGTGCACTGGACTCCACGGAGCCAATCGCCTGGCCTCCAATAGCCTGCTTGAGGGCAACGTCATGGCTCGAAAAGCCCTGGCGGCCATTATACCGCGTCTGGACTCGGAGGAGAGAGCACCTGATCCGCCCATCCCCGAATGGGAACACGGGGACACGGCCCCTCCCGATGAACTTGTGAACATCTATCACAATTGGGACGAGGTCCGTCGCACTATGTGGGACTATGTTTCAATCGTCCGAACCGATAAGCGGCTGCTGAGAGCGAGCTTTCGTCTTCGCAACCTGTCCCGGGAAGTACGTGATTTCTACTGGGGATACCGGGTCAATTCGGACATCCTCGAACTCCGGAATCTTGTGACCGTTGCCTCTCTGGTAGTGGACTGCGCCATGCAGCGCAAAGAATCCCGCGGGATACACTACACCCTCGATTATCCGGGGGCAGACCCTCACCTCAGGCAGGACACCATCATCTGCAGGCCCTGAGCAGAAAAGGTCATCGGGGGCCCAATGGCACGGGAAAGGCCATCCTTTAACGGCATTCTATAACAAAGGGTCTTTAAAGGCTGCAATTGCCTCTGCCGTTATGTCTGCTTTATTCAGGGGCATGGGCATTTCTCCGCGCGATCTCTTCCGCCTGCTAATATCCCTTCAGCTCAGCTTCCTTCTCCCCAGTCTCTCGCTGGCTGAGGAAGAAACCGAAGAGCAAGTCTCTTCCCTGCTCCGTAAGATGACGCTGGAGGAGAAAGCTGGACAGATGACTCAATTGACTCTGGGGGCCGTCTCAAGCGGCGAAGCCACTTCCGAAAATCCAGAGGCTCACCAATTCGATATGGACAAGCTCCGCCATGCGCTCGTGAACAAGCATGTTGGATCCATTCTGAATATTCACAACGTAGCCTTCAGCGCGAAGCAATGGCGGAAGGTTCTCACCCAGGTTCAGACTCTCGCTACTGAGGAAACCCGACTTCAGATCCCTGTTCTCTACGGAATAGATAGTGTCCATGGAGCAAATTACCTACGGGAGGGAACCTTGTTCCCTCACAATCTGGGACTAGCCGCAACTCGGAACCCTCTTCTTGTTGAACGCTGCCATGCAGTGACCGCGCTAGAGACCCGGTCAGCTGGAATTCCTTGGAATTTCGGCCCTTCTCTGGACGTTGGCAGACAACCCCTATGGTCACGTTACGTCGAGACCTTCGGAGAAGACGTCCACATTACAACGGTCATGGCAGAAGCCTCAGTTCGAGGACTGCAAGGATCCTCACTCTCCTCCCGGAAGACCGTAGCCGCTACCGCAAAACATTTTCTCGCCTATAGCCTTCCCGCCAGCGGGCAAGATCGCACCCAGACCTTGCTTCCGGAACATTACCTCCGCGAGTATTTCCTGCCCCCTTTCAGGAACGCAGTTGAACAGGGAGTTCAGGCCATCATGGTGAATTCTGGTGAGGTGAATGGGGTTCCGACCCATGCCAGTCATGAGATGCTGAGCGTCCTGCTCCGGGAGGAACTGAAGTTCGAGGGTGTAATTGTCAGCGACTGGGAAGACGTGAAGAAGCTTCATAATCTGCACCGGGTCGCACCCGATCTCAAGGAGGCCGTTCGGATGTCAGTACACGCAGGAATCGACATGTGCATGGCCCCCTACGATTTCCATTTTTCAAACAATCTGATCAAGCTGGTAAAGGAAGGAGCCATCCCCGAGAGCCGACTGGATGAATCCGTGCGAAGAATTCTCCGGATGAAGTTTTCCCTTGGACTCTTCAATGAGCCTGTCCCGCCGGCCTCTAATGCTGGGGAAATCGGCAGCGAAGAGGCCCACCAAATATCTCTCCAAGCGGCCCGGGAATCCCTTATCCTTCTCAAGAACGAGGGCGTGCTACCCCTTGACGGAAAGGGCCAGATCCTTCTTGCCGGACCGGGATGCCACTCCCTTGCGGCTCTTCATGGCTCGTGGTCCTACACCTGGCAGGGAACAGATGAGGCAGCCTACCCGGAAGGTCTCCAGACTATTCTGCAGTCTTTTAACGATGGATACGGCCGCGAAAACGTGCTCTGGGCCCGCGGTGCGCAGTGGGATGGCTCTACCGACTTCGACTATGCGATGAACAAGGCGCGGAACGCGGATGTCGTGGTTTGTGTCCTTGGAGAAAAACCAAGCACTGAAACACCTGGAAACATTCCTGACCTTTCGATGCCGGATAACCAGCTTCGCCTGGTGCGGCGTCTTGCTACCGGAAAACCGCTGATCCTCGTTCTTCTCGGGAATCGTCCGCGTCTTATCACTGAGATAGCAGGCCACTGCCATGCAATCGTCTACGCAGGACAGCCCGGTCCTCACGGAGGAAAAGCACTTTATGAATTACTAACCGGTCAATTCAATCCCTCGGGACGCCTGCCATTCACCTACCCCCGCCACCCAAACAGCCTCCTGACCTACGATCACAAGCATAGCGACAGCGTGGGTCCCGATAAGGAAACTCCCGGCTTTAATCCCCTTTACGAATTCGGACATGGCCTGAGCTATACCTCTTTTGCCTTCAGTGATCTCGAGTTGAAATCGTCCACTCTGATGAAGAGCGACGAGATCCTTCTCTCGGTCAGGGTTTCCAACACGGGATCACGTGCAGGCAAAGAGACCGTGCACGTTTTCACCCGTGATCTCTTTGCCTCGATTACGCCTCAGGTAAAGCGTCTTCGCGCCTTCAGCCAGATTGAACTCAAGGCAGGAGAATCCAAAATCGTCACTTTCAAGATACCAGTCAAGGAGCTTGCCTATCACAACTTGGAGAACGCCTCCGTCCTGGAACCAGGGGAATTTGATGTGATGGTAGGAAACCTCACGGAGCGAATCCTGGTCAAGTGAACGAGAAGCGAAAAAGAGCATGATCTTATCATCTTCTATGTCTGCAAATTCGAGACGACACCCTCCAATCCAGCTCCTCTGCCTGATAATCCTCGCCCACTGGCTTGGGATGCTGCCGATCTGGTCCCAGCAAGGACCAAGAGTTACCTCACCCACAGCCGCACCACCAAATCCATATCAATACCGTAAAACTGTTTATCCCTGGCGACAAAACATCACAGCCACGATTTTCTGGATCGGCGAAAAACCAGGCGGCCGCAACACCACTTCCAACCACCAATCATCGTGGGACGGTGAGTGGGAAAGAAACTATGGAGGTTACGACGATCCAAATCCAGCAGCGCGAGCCAATTACGCGCCTAAGGCATTTCGGCCTGGCCTCAATTCATTTTACGTCGCCCTGCCATACAACGACTGCCTGAATCATCGCCTCCATCGCCCAGAGGCCTCTCGTGTCATTCCGTGGTTTTACCGTTATAGCCCCAGCCCCGGAAAATCTGTCTGCAAGGGCCGCTGGATCCAGCTCTATAATGGCCCAAAGGTCTGCTACGCCCAATGGGAAGACTGTGGTCCCTGGGTGACCGATGACTGGAGATACGTGTTTAAAGGCCAGCCTCCACGCAGCAAAAACGCTGGCATTGATGTCTCCCCAGCTGTCCGCGATTACATGGGTCTGAAGTCCGGCGACAGGCTTCACTGGCGTTTTGTCGAGTTCGGAAGTGTCCCCCGTGGCCCATGGTCATGGTATGGATCCAACAATCCCTTCGTAAATCCTGAGGCAGATCCTGATGTCGCTGTTATTCGCAAGCTTCGCGCATATCTGGAGCAGAAAAAAATTGAAGAGCTCCGAAGACTTCAGGCCCCCCGTTCTAGGTGAGATCAAGATCACACCGACAAGCCCGCAACCACTACTTCTGAAGATCCTAGTCAGGGTTCTCCCCTGAAGATTTTTTCATAAGGTCTTCGAGCTGCATGATAATTCGATCCGTGGCTCCACGGTGCTGATCGACTGTAGCTCTGGCATTGGCAACAAGACTCCGGCGTCGTTGCTCCGATGCCAGAATGGCTCGCAGCTTCTCCGCGACTTCTACCTGACTGACGCACTCAATTGCCGAAGCGTTGCGGAGCTCCGAGAACAACGGCTCAAAATTACTCATGTGCGGGCCACAGACAACTGGCACGCCCGCAGATATGGCCTCAACTGGATTCTGCCCCCCCCGACCAAGAAAACTTTTTCCAATCACCACAATGTCAGCATGAGCGGTCCAATCCCCCAGTTCCCCGGTGGAATCTACCAGCAGAACCGCTGCATCGGGCTGTTCAGGAGGCGTGAAGTTACTCCGCAAAATCACCTCAAACCCCGCAGTTTCGAGATCGGACTGCACCGCTCGCCGGCGCTCCATATGGCGAGGTAATAATACCGCTAATGCTCCGGGAACTTCACGAATGGCCTCAGCCAGTAAACGCTCCTCCTCATGGTGGGTGCTGGCAGCCAGCACCACTGGTCTTGCCGACCCGAAACTCTCGAGCATACCCCTGAATTCGGCTCTCTCCATTGGAGCTTGGACGCCATCGAGGTCGAACTTGAGGCTCCCGGTAATGACAAGACGATCCCGACAAACCCCAATCCTCGTCCAGTCTTGCGCGTGCTCTGCTGCCTGCACACAAACAATTCTGATCTGACCCAGCATGGGCGCCGCTATGCATTTCAACCGCTCGTATCGTCGTGCTGAACGCTGAGACAATCGCGCATTGGCGAGAGCAACAGGGACGCCGCGCTGCTCGCTGACGTGAAGAAGATTCGGCCAGATCTCCGAGTCGATAAGAACGATCAGCGCAGGCTTGAAGCGATTAAAAACGATTCGAAGAACAGGAGGGAGATCCAAGGGGCTGTATATGACCCGAACTCCTTCGGGGGCCTCCCTCTTAGCCAATTGAAACCCTGTTGAGGTTGTAGCCGCGATAACAAACTGCCTTGGGCTATCCCGCTGATTCCATCGCTCAACCAACCGAAGCGCCATTCGCGCCTCTCCCACGCTTACTGCATGAACGTAGACCACTCCCTGAGGCTCACTCTCAGAAAGGCCCCGGTAAATTCCGATCCGCTGGAGAAGGCGGCAGTCCAGACCTCCCCGGCGAGCCATCTTAAGTATCCATGCAGGCGCAGCGAGAAGGCAGAAAACAGGCAAGAGAACGTTGTAGAGTAACCGCACCCACGGGTTCATTACTTTTGAAGGTATCGAGACTACTCCCGAGCGTAAAACAGAATCGAGCTCCTTCCGTAGGTCCGGCAATCGATCATCTGCCATCCCGGGGCCTCCATCTCTTCCCGATTAGACTCCACCTCAATGACTACCATGCCACCATCTGACAATCGCTCTGGTAGAGATGGGTCCCGCATTAACTCGCTGGCAAAATCTCTGCTACTGTTTGATGCGTATGGCGGATCTGCCATAATAAGATCAAAAAACTCAGCAGCTGCACGCAGATAAGCGAAAACATCTCGCTCCTGAACTCTGCCCCACTCCGTCAAACCCACTTTCTCTAGATTCTCCCGGATACACCGGGCTGCGGGCCGGTTTTGCTCCACAAAAACAGTTTCCTTCGCCCCCCTGCTCAGAGCCTCTATTCCAAGAGCTCCGGAACCCGCAAAGAGATCCAAAACTCTAGCTCCTTGGAGGCGGCCCTGCAGAATGGAGAAAAGGGCCTCTCTCAGCCGGTCAGTGCTGGGACGCGTCAAATGGGGCGGCACCTTCAAAGAAATTCTCCGCGCCCTGCCTGCAATTACTCTCATTGGGTAAATATTTGTTCAGTAGGTCTGGCTGTTGTTCTCTTTTCCGGCTCAAGAGCCTCCTTTCTCAGAAACGCACGCATCCGATCCCATGCCTCCGTTAAGTCCATAGTCTCTCCTTTACGCCCTACATCGACCATCGCCTGATTCACTGTTCCCTGCAATATTATGTCCCTGTAGTATCGGTCCGGAGTTTCCATTGGCGCCAGCCAGGACCGGGTCCACCCGCCCGTCCACATTGCCCCGATCGCAAACCGGGTAAGCATTGAAGCGTAATCCTGATCGGCAACGACACGCATCACCCCTCCAAGCTGACCATTGGGCAGAAGAACGCCGTTACCAAGAAGAGACAAACGTTCACTCTGGAGCCGGGCCTCAAGAAGATTAAATCGCCCCCCACGCATCGTCGCCATCATCCGTCCTTCATTGAAGAAAACCTCTTGCCCTTTTTTATCTCCGCCCAGGGCAACACCACTTGCCTCCACCGCCAGATCGCCCTTCCAGCTGGACAATAGGGCAAGGCGACCATTCAGGGCACCTCTAAGACTCAACCGCTTCGCCTGAAGCTTCAGTCCCAAGGCAGATGGCAGAGTCCCACTGTCAGAGGACCGCTCGCTTGCAGGAATATCAATCCGGGCAGCAAAACGGGGCGTCCTAGTCATTTGAAGAACACCCTCGCTACGAATCGTAAAACCATTCCACACGATTTCCGCTGGGGGAAGATTGAGAGCAGGATGCTTCCATTGGACTGGGCTAGCCCAGTCCACCTTGAAAAACTGTGAACCGATGGAGATTCCCTCACACCGGATTAACCCGGAGGAATCTTTTCCACCGAGTGGCAATTCGCCGCTGAAATTACGCAGCTTCAATGCAGGATTTCCCTCTGCTTCATTGGAATACACCTCCAAGTCGCATTGATCTATAATGATCCTGAAAGTTGAGGCTACCGCGAGGCCCGCCTTGTCATGACCTGTGGATGGCCCAGGCTTCTGCCTTTTTTTTGTTGGCTTGGGCAGATCCTCCTTCCTTTCCTGCCGGGGCACAGGAACAGGCGAAGGTCCTGATGGACCCGCCGGGGACTGGATTTCTTCACTGGGAAGCAGGAAAAGCAATTCCATCGGAATTGCGATCTGCCCACTTCGAACCCGAACCTCTCTTAGATCTAATGCCCCACGAAGCAGGGATCTCCAGTGCACTTTTAAATCCAGTTCAGCACGACACAAAGGGCGTGCGGCCGGACCGTCTCCGAACGCCGGCGCTTCAACAGCAACATTCCGGACCTGTACCCCTGTCCATGGCGTCCACGAAAGAGATCCAATCACCCAGCTGACACCACTCCGCTTCTCCAGCTTTCTCTCGATCTTTTCTCGAACTGCTCCCATCTGCAAAACCAGATTGGAGAGGAGGAGGGATCCCGCGAAGAAGGCCATCAAAGGCACCACACACCAACGGATGCCCCGATTGCAAAAAGATGCTCGCCGACTATTTTTCAAAAACGAGGAGGCGCTATTTTCCTTTCATGGGGAACCTGATCACCATGCTCCTATCAAAGAGAAGCTTTCCCGTAGAAGAGGTTTCTTGCAGCCGGTAGACAAGAATTGCCCATTTGGTGCCAACCAATGCCCCGATACCAAAATTCTCCTTTATTTTTCCAAGGGTATCCTCTTCTTGGAATCTCCACTCGTGGCCGGTCCACTTCCCAAGAATACTCCGGGGATCGGCATCAATATCGTCGAGGCGGACAAGCTCTCCGTTCGGTGATTTCACAACATCCTTGCCCTGCTGGTAGCGCAGGAGGGAAAGAGGCGCTCCCTTCCCCGAAACACGGATCATCCATTCACCCGGCTTTGACTGCTCCAGTCTCACCACCACATTACCATCCTTCAAAGCGACCATCTTTCTCTCGTCCCATAATTTGTTGTAGGCCGCATAATCCTCTTTGCTTAAACCCAGCTTTTCATGAAAAGGCAATGGAATGCCAGGTTTAACATTCTTTGAATAAGTTTTAAACCACTCTGGGTCCGCCCGCGCGGCCTCTTCCACCTTTGCAACATATTGATTAATCCCCTTTGGCGGCTCGACCACAACCATCTGCCCCCTTGCCGAGACTCCCGGCGCAAGGTAGCTACCGAAAACCGCAGGTGCCTCCTGAGCCTCCGCTCCCTGAGCGATCAGTGCATGGGTAACGACTGCCGCTATACCTAATGATCGGATTACTTTCTTCATTCTCAGATATGTTAACAAATAGACCGACGCAGATCAGATAAAACCGTCGGGATGAAAGGTTCTATCACCACCGAACCGGCCCCGCAACTAGACTGATTGCAATCGTTACGGCTCCGTAATCTAGCTCTCTTCTCCGGACCATACCCAAGAGGTTGCGAGGACTTCCTCGATCAGGACGGAGCGCTTCGACTTTGTGCCCGGAGAAAAGCGCAACCGCAGGAGGACAGGGAGCCCCTCCGCCTTCTCCTCGAGAAGCGCAAGTAGCCCACGACCTTCAACACTGCTCCTGTCGGCATACCCAAAGAGAAACTCATCATCCTCCCTGAAAGTGAGCTTAAAGGACTGATAGCGGTTCTGGTCAGAAAACTCAAAGCTATAGAACGAGTCCACCCGTGCGTATGCCCGGAAAACCATCGGCTCAGTGGGCTTGCTCTCAAGGTAGTCAGCAATTTCCACTGGCTGGTAAGTCACCTCCGACTCCCAGTCAAAGCGGAGCTCACCATCCTCACAATCCTCCCCCAGCAACAACTCTGCCTCGTCTTCCCCCTCAACAGATACTTCTATAACGAAGAAAGGGCGTTTACCTACCTCAGTCGGTCGGATGTTCTCGATCGTGCGCACCCTCCCTGTCGTCAACGTATGACGCAGATAATAATCTCTCATCAACGGAAGCACCCTTTTCGGATTTCTCACATACCTAGCCTTTTCCTCAACCGAAGAGGAACGCAGATAGCCATCCACTCGTATTTCCAGACGCTCAAGCCACCTCTCAGCAGATTCTGTTTCAAAGGCCGCATCCTTATCCCGCGTATCAGCGGCCATATCTTGGCCCCGCAAATGGGCAGCTCCCTTATTCAGAGTGATCACCCCCCACCCCCCAAGGAGAATCAGAGAAATCACTATCAATGCCAGCCATCCCATTGGAATCACACTCTTACTCTCTCCTTCCGGAGTATCCCATCCCACCCCAAGATCTTCCGCCCCGGCATCTGGCTCAAGCTTGCCATCGCTGGGCAATTCCGAACCAGGCAGCATCTCTTCCACGGAAGAGTTTTCCGGCCTTAAATCTCTTCTCATCTCCAGCGCATTCTCGCCCCCATCACTCTCGACCGGCAGGCGAATCACCTGGCAGGACTCATCTGGAGTTAAATCCTCGCTTCGCTTTCCAAGTCCTTTTTCCTGAGCCATTGGAGATGCCCTAGAGTGCTCCTAATTACCGTTCCTGACAACCCTAGACCTTTAGCTTCGAAGGGAGAAATATTCACAAGTCGTTACTGGCCGAACGCTGTCCTCTGTCCTACAACTGATTCCGATGAGCCTCTCCCGCCCAGTCCGCGTGCTAATCGCAACCGCAGGATTCGGCGACGGGCACAACACTGCTGCGCGTGGAATCGCCATGGCCTTGGACGGTCAGGCTGACTCCCTGATCATCGATCCCTCCGCAGAGGCTACTCCTAGATTCAACAATCTCCTGCGCGCAACCTATCGCTTCATCACGACCTATCTACCACGCACGTGGGAGAAGATCTATGACGGTGTCGAACAAAGAGATTTCTCACAGCAGAAATTTCCTTTCAGGCGCCGGATGCAACAGACTTTCGCCCATCAGGTGGACAAGTTTAATCCTGATATTATCGCCTCCACCTTTCCTCTTTTTCCCTACTTTTTTGAAGACTACGTCAGGGATGGTGGCAGGCCACGGCCCGTTATCACTATCGTCACGGACTCGATCAAAATTAATGCCTCATGGCGCAAAGCCCCAACTGATTTCTGGCTCGTCACGGATGAGGAAACAAAAAACGCAATGGTCGCGAAGAACATTTCCGGGAACAAGATTCTCGATATTGGTTTTCCCGTAAATCCACTTCTGGACACCCTTAAACCTCTTTCTCCAACCAGCTCGGCAACTCCCTTCCGTATTTTATATTTTCCAACGCCGAGCAAGACAGCGATGCGCGATACCGCCCAAATCATCCTTAATAACCAACAATGGCCCACCGAGCTAACCATCGTACTCGGAAGAAACCTGCGACGCCTTTACCCCCTCGCCCGTGAAATAAGAAAACGCTTTCCAGGCAGAGTCCGAATTAAAGGTTGGTCCCGGAAGGTGCCACAACTTCTCTGTGAACATCACCTCGTGATAGGAAAAGCAGGAGGAGCAACAGTGCATGAGTCACTTGCTGCCTGCTGCCCCATGCTGATCAGGCATCTCGTCCCCGGACAGGAAGAGGGCAACCTTCAGCTTCTTCAGAAAATTGAGGGTGGATCTCTTGCCGCTACCGAAGCCACTCTTGCAACCGCACTGGATGAACTGCTCACCAAGCAAGCTTCCCAGTGGCGCACCCAGAAAAGGAACCTTTCCCTTCACGCCCGGCCTAACGCGGCAAGGAAAGCAGCAAATTTCATAATGGAAACTGCCCGCAAAAGCCTGCAGACCGTCACCACGGAATAATCAGATTCCCTCCAATCCCCCGCCTTCTCCCAAAATAAGGATTATTTTAAATACGGAGCCTCACCAATTAGGTTTTTCACCACCTCTTTAAGACCAAGGCTCTCGAGCCTGACGGCGACCTCGAGCAGATCCTAAAGCGATCAATTCTCCTAAACTCCTCAAGGCGACTGAGGCCTCGCCTGTTCCGAAAAAAGGCGCTGCATGGAATCCATGTAGACACCAATTGGCCCCTCATTTTTTCCAGACATGGCCTCCAAGCGGTTTTTTATTTCAACAAAACTGTCGAATCCGCCGGTCAATTCCTCAGAGCTCGTAATGCGATACCACTCCAGATAGTCCCTCGTCCTGTTCCCTAGTGCCGCGAGGCGGTTTCGCTCAGACTGAAGGTCGTGAAGGCGTTCCGCGAGCCGTTCATCCTTGTCAGCGACGATCTCCCCAAGAATCAGAAGGTATTCCCGCACAACGGGCCGATGCGCGGGAAACGCGCGGTAATAAAACTGCCGAACCCTCTCAGCCAAAGGGAGAATACGAGTTTCCCTCTCCCTGATTGGAAGCGCTAGAAGATCCCGGAAATCAGATGCACCTATCGCGATCAGGCTTCCGGAGGAGTCATTAAAACGAACCTCTAAAAGCTCCTGTAGCCGCCTCTCTGTCTCATTGATGGTAAGCACATATGGAAATGGCTTTTCTGCCATTTGCGCCAGCTGCAGGGCCCACCATTTTGAAAGGCTTTCCGGACCCAGGTTCATCCCAGGGAAATGCTTCCTAACTAACGCCACTTGATCGCCCTCAAAGGTTGAAAGCTCCCCCAGCATCGTCCGCATTGATTCCTGCCCTCCATCCTGCTCAAGCAGGGATATGACCAGCGCCCCGGAAGAAGCCTGAAATGCAGCTTTTGAAATCGGATCCATGCCCTCGAGTCGCTGGACCCTCATGATTTTTTCTACAGGGTAAAGTTCATTCTTATCGAAGAGCGCCTGGTACATTCCGTACTCGCGCACACCCTCTCCCCACCGGAAACTCTCTCGCATTCCCTCTACCAGCCAAAGCGGAACCCCGACCGACTCCACGGCCTCACCTGCACGATCTCTTAGTCCGTATTCAATCAGTAAGAGCTCGAGGAGAGCCCCCTCCAGGCCGACGGGCTTTCCTCGGGCGAGAGAGATCTCGATTTGAATTCGATATCCTCCGGGAACCTCGAAATATGCCGTCTTGATCGGGCCCTCCTCTTCACGGAGCTGTATGACAATGGAGTGCTCCCATTGTTCATCTTCTTTTCCGATGGTTTGCATGAGAGCCACCCGCGTATCTTCTGCGAGGGAAGCCAGAGCCACGCGAGTTGAAAAATCCGCCCCATAGACAACGAACTGGCGCGACTCGCTCTCGGTTCTCGTGGCCGGCTTTCGCGAATCACCTTCTTCGGACAGTTCAGCCGCTATTGAGGGCGCAGGTGCTTGGCCTGCGACTCCGGGCTGCGGCACATCTTCTAAAGAAGGCCCCTCACTCTGGCCTTGAATCTCAGGCAGAATACAGACAAACCACAAGATGCAGGCTAAAGATCGACGAACAAGATTCACGCAGACGAAGAAGCTCATTAATGCCTCACCAGATCTCGAATTGCAAGAAGTCACGGCATTTCAAAGAGACAGTCCCATGCCCCCTCCTCAGTTTCGCGTTAATCCAGACTAGCTGGATCAGGAATTATCAAGACGGCGCGCCGGGGAGATCCTGTTCGGGCGGAGACAACTCGAGAACTCCATCCGACACCTTAATCTGAAACCTTCCCCGAAACATATCCCATATCTGCTGGGTCTCGGTTGAGTAAGCTCCGCGCAGAGAGACAAAGGATGAATTAGTGAGGAGCATAAACCCGTTAAGAACACGCGTACGGCCCCATTTACCTTTGCCACGACTTACAGTCGTATTGATCCGGCCATCCTGCTGCTTCGTCTGCTCCGGCTGCAGAAGCATGGAAATTGTATGGCGCTTTCCCCAGACTTCACGCTCGATAATTACCTCGACAATATCTTCCTGCAATCTCACCCACACCCCCCGGGCGGAGACGAAGCTCTTAAACCATCCCTCCTGCTCAAATATCAGAGTCCTCCGAAGATAGCTGTTAATTTGCTCCTCGGTGATGCGCACTCCATTCTTATTTCGGGCCGCATTCTCGAGGAGATTGGCCAGATCAGGCCCCCCTGGGATCAACGCAGAGGAATCCTCGGCATATCCATCAATGTCGGAGAGGTCCTGAGGATCAAAGGAGAGAGAGGCTAACAAACCAATTCCCACCAGACCGAGAAGAGAAAGAAAGAACAGATTCTTGAAAAACAGAGCCTTCCGCGTAGGCGGAGAGGGCACTTTTCGCTCTCTTTTCTTGCCCGGATTACTCTTGTCACCGGTCTCTTTATCCTTATCGGCCATCTTTGAACTCACAGTATTTCGCATCGCGTCGATCGTGTCGAGGCCTCAAACAGAAGAGAGAACCACGATTCTTTCAATCAGACTTGGAAGAACTGCCGCCACTACCCGCTCCG
Source organism: Roseibacillus sp. (assembly GCA_029242545.1). Lineage (GTDB taxonomy): Bacteria > Verrucomicrobiota > Verrucomicrobiia > Verrucomicrobiales > Akkermansiaceae > Roseibacillus_B. Next base: position 11,553 of record JAQWTV010000086.1, on the reverse strand, counting down.
CCATCACTTTTTGATCCGGAAGCGGAAGAATCAGATGACTTTGACTCCTTTGGTTTCAACGCTTCCGACTCTTTCTTAGCACCACTTTTATAGGACTCGCTACGATAATCTGTCTCATAAAACCCCCCACCCTTGAAAATGATTCCCGCACCCGTCCCCAGCAACCGCTTCACTGGGCCATCGCAATCATCCTTCGGGCAATCGCGTAGCTTTTCATCATTCATACTCTGGAAAAATTCGAAACGGTGTCCACATTCTTCGCATAGGTAATCGTAAGTCGGCATGAGACGGAGGTAGAAAACACCAAGAGCCAACCTTTGCAAGTTGGATGTCATGCGGATCCTCTTGCATCCCAAAAAAAGGGTGGGACACTCGCTCCTCTCCCTGCCCCCTCACCGAAACTACGAACCCATGGATCACGAATCGATCCCGCGTTGCTCACGACCACCAAAGTGGGATCTTGTGCTCACCCTGTCCTGGCTCGCAGGAATTCTTCTCTTTCAATCCCCGTTTCAAACCACCCTTAAAATGGGGCCGGGTAATTTTGGTTATAATATTCTGATAACAACTGGTGCGATCATCCTCGGGGTGACCATCATGGGAATCGTTGCTCGCCTCCATTGCCGGGTTAACCGGAGCCATCCTACAGAGGCCAAGGCATATCGTACAGCACTGGTTTCTCTTGGGGCAGCAATCCTGCTTCTGTTTCTCTCGCTCTTTCCAGCCTTCCCCCAAGCTCTATACTGGATCGCTCTCATCGCCATGCTCCCATGGTTGATTACTCTCGTCACAGGCAGTCTCAATACCATGCGACACACGGAAATTGGCCAGGGAGCTTCGTCCTCTTCTCCGGGCAATAAGCCCCCCGGGTGGCGTTTCAACGGAATGTTCTGGCTTATCACCATGTCGATCCTGCTTATACTCGATCTCCTGTCCCTCTCCGCGATAAGAGATTGGAATAGCTGGGAGCTGATCCTTCTCATTACCGGCCGAATCCTCTCCATTGGAACCTTCCTCGCTGTGGCGGTCCTTTTATTCCAAGGCCTCTGGCTCCTCTTTCCCTCCTACACTCGCTGGCTTCTCATTCTCGGTGCCGCCCTGATTCCACTGCTCGCTTTGGCCAATCACTTCTCCAACCTTTATTGGAAACAACCCCTGATCGACCTTGTCAACAACTTGACCCTCGATGGAAAATTCAACCTGCGTGTAGAGCTCGAAGCGGCCGGAATAACGCATCCCCCCATCCTTGTTGTCCTTGCTGGACTTACTATCATTGCGATGGCGGCAGGACTCTACCAACTCCTCCAGCGAGCCTCCCTGAAATTTAACTTTCGACTCCGCACTCCAAGCGCAATCCTGATCTGCCTGGGCTTGTGGACCGGCGCTATCGCACAACAGGCCCTCAGCATGATCAGCATGCGAAAACAAGTCTGGCAGGGCGAACACACAACCTTTGGCATCCAGCTTGGCCTGCTTCGTCCTGAACCGGGCTTGGAGAAACTCTCCATTCAGTTCAAACGAACTATGACCGGCAGACAGGAGGAGCTCCTGCTCTCAGAGCCAATCTCAACCCTCCAGAAAAATCCTGACGTCTACGTCGTCATGGTGGAAACATGGCGCAAGGATTCTGTCCGCCCCGAAGTGATGCCTTTCCTGTCTAAGTTCGCCAAAGCGGAGTGCCAGCAGTTCGAGACCACTTTCGCAGGATCCAATTGCACTCCAGTCTCCTGGTATACGCTATTCCACAGTCGAGTTGGCATTGACTGGCGGGAATCCCTCCGGGAAGACGAGTCCATTGAGGGATTCAAAGGGAGCTATCCGCTTCGCCTTCTCTATAAACTTGGATACCGTTTTAGCGTGAGGGCGGTCTGTGACCTTTCCTACAAGAAGATGTGTGACCTCAATTTTGGAAGAGACCACAAGCTTGCAGACCAATTTCTGGACGCTCCTATGATGCCTGGAGGGCTCGATGTTCCCGATCGTGAGGTCCTAATTATGGATGATCTGAAGCGCGAGCTCGAGAGCACCCCGAAGGGCGGCAAACTTCATTTCATCTCTTTAGACTCAGCTCACTACAACTACTACTGGCCAAGCAAGAACTTCACGCCAATTCATCAGGACTGCTCGGCCATCAACTTTTCAGCCCTCAAGCCTACTGCCGGACAGATCCGAGAGGTCGTAAAACGCTATGAGAATGCTGTGAACTGGATCGATCGGCAAATGGAGGATTTTATCAATTACCTCAAGTCTACGGGGCGTTACGAAAACTCCATCATCATACTGACTGGTGACCACGGAGAGGAATTTCAGGAGAATGGATCATGGTTTCACTGCTCCAGCCTGAGACGCGAACAGGTAGAAGTTCCCATTATGATCCGGTGGCCAGAGTGGGTAACGGAGCGCCCACGCCAGAATCTGGTTTCGCATATGGACATCATGCCAAGCCTTCTCGATGCTCTTGGTCTCGAATCTCGTTATTTTACAGGGATGGCCGGATACTCGGTCCTTGGGTCACATCCAGGAGAGGCGCTTCTGAGCACTCGTTGGCCTGGCAAATCCGGGATTGGCTTATCCCTTGTCGCCAACGGAATGAAGGCAAACTTTAAGGCCTCCAAGCTCTGGATGGAAGGCATCCCGGAGACCATTCACTTCATGGGTTGGACAGACTTTGCTGATCACCCTCTCGACCCTGAAAGCCTCCGTGATGAGCGCTCTTATCCTGACGCTCTGAAAGAATATTACAGAACGTCCATTGATCGTCACTTCGGACGATTTCAAGAATCCAACTAATCTGCTATAAAGCCGGCCCTCAGCCGGCCTCTCCCAAACGTCATGCTCTACTCCACCAGGTTTCTCCTCATCTTTCTTTTCTCATTTCTTTCCCTGCAAGGGCACGCGAAGGAAAAGGTTGTCACCATCTTCATTCTTGCCGGCCAATCAAATATGGAGGGCCATGGCCGTATCGCGGGAACCCAGAAAGGAACCCTTGAGAGCCTCATAACGGATCCTTCGACCGCTTCTCGCTATCGCCACCTGCATGTCAACGGAAAATGGATTACTCGAAAGGACGTGTGGATTTCGTGGCTCGACAGATTCGGCCAGCTCGGGGTGGGCAACTGGGCTGCAGGGGGAGCAATCGGTCCCGAGCTGGGGTTCGGCTGGACGGTCGGGGACCATATCGAAGGACCTGTCCTGCTGCTCAAATTCGGACCTGGTGGCACAAGCCTGGCGGGCCCATGGCGCCCGCCCAGTGCGGGACCCCACCGCAATGGAAAACCAAGGGGCGAAGGCGTAGGAGACCAATTCGACCATCTCGTTACCTCGGTCAAGCACCGTATCGAAAACCTGGAATCCGAGCTCCCCTCACTAGCCGGCTCTCGCCCGAAAATTGGCGGCTTTGGATGGCATCAGGGCTGGAACGATGGCTGCAGTAAGGCCGACAGCTTGGAGTATGAGTCAAACCTTGCACACCTGATCCGTGATATTCGAAGCCAATTGAATTCTCCCCAGCTTCCCTTCGTTATCGCAGGTAGTGGCTTTGGCGGATGGGCTCAGAAGATTGACAGGCGCCTGATGATCATGAAGGCGCAGGAAGCCGTGACGGAATACAAAGAGTTCAAGGAAACAACCCACTATGTTGAGACCCGAGGATTTTTCAGGGATGGTCCGATTTCGCCGCGCCCAATCCGATATCACTGGTGCTGTAATGCAGAAACTTACTGGCTAATCGGTGAGCACATGGGACATGCGATGGTGGAGCTCCTAGGTGGTCCACCCGCCCCGGAAAGGCCGAGGAAACCGTAATATTACATCGAGGATTCCTCCAGTGATTATCCTTATTCCTCCACCGACACCCGATAGAATCGTTGCTCCGCTCCGCCGGCTCGAGGGTCCAGCTGCAAGGTTGCTGCTCCCACTGCCATAATCCCAGAGGAGGTTACTTCCCAACTGATCAGATCAGAGCTTGCTTCGAGAGTATAACTTTTGCCTGGCACGCTATCCCATGTCACTGTGACAAACCCGGTCAGTGAGTCCTTTCTCAGCATTGTTATCTGAAAAAGGGATGATCCATCGAGCGGGTCTGTCCCTGCCGCAACTTCCGATCCATCAGGAGATCCATCCCCATCTGTGTCCGGGAGGAGCGGGTCCGTCCCTGCCAGTGCCTCATCAGTATCACTCAACCCATCACCGTCACTATCGAGGAGCAATCCGGCACCAGGCGTCCCTCCGTCTACCGCGCTGGCTCTCCAGTTGAGAGGGTCATTGTAATCGCCCTCAGTATCGATGATCTCGAGCGAAGGGCCCCCTCCCGCAGGGGCCAGTGGCCACGGCTCAACTGAGTCGTAGTTGAAGTCATGCACAAGGTTTCCCACATCGTCCCGAAGAACAATACTCTCCCCGCTATTGGAGAGCGCACCCCCAGCCCACTCTCCCAGGACTCTTACCGCTGGGCCATATCGCGCACGGAAAGCCTCTAAGTCTGCAACCACGACGGCATGCTCGTCTGGAGCGAGAGCCTCCGACGGAAAGGTGAAAGCATTAAATGGATCGCCTCCATCAAACCCAATCCCGTTGAGCTCAAGGCTGTCAGCGCCGGTATTAACTAACTCAATGAATTCAAGAGCACTTCCCTCAATCGGCTCATACATGAGCTCGGTGATCCGGAGGTGATCAACCGCTGGACTGGAGACCGACGGATCGATCAGCATGACATAATCGAATTTAAAACGAGACGCTCGTGCACTATCGTTAGCTGCGAAAACCCCACCTCTCCCGGCAGAGGCCGCAGCAGGTATGGAGCGCGAATAAATGACTGTCCAAACTCCGGGTTCCAGCCGGCGCTCAAAGCGCAGGTTTCTGCCGTCCCGCCGGATCCGGATCACTGCCGACTCCTCCGAAAAACTTCTGTTATAGAGTTGCGTGAAGGCACCCCCACTAGACCGCTTGACGCGCAATGCGTTACCGTCCTCCATTCCAAATACATATCGGGTCGAGGCCGCTCCCTCTTGCATTTCTATAATGAGGCCGGCGATGAAATCTCCTCGCTGCACCGAGTCGAGCGATAGATCCGTCTGAAGGACAAAGTCCGCAGAGTCGGGAATCTCACGCCAGATAGCAGGAAAGGAGGGGTTCGATCCAGTGAGCGGCCTCGCCACATTATCACCCAGTTTGAGCACCAGATTACCGGGCCTGTCGTTGAGGGAATACCAGGAACCCTCACTGTAGTCATGCCGGACATCTACATTTTCAGGGGCCCACCAGCTTTCGAGTAACCTTGAGGTGAAGGGGCTCCATCCTGAGTCCGCATAGACAGAAACCTCCCTCATCTCGGAATGGCTTTCTCCATCATCATCAGACGCCGCTAGCACAACCTCATAGAGCCCTGGACCTCCAAAGGTTAGTTCTGCACTGTCTACTGTTGGGTTGGCAAGAACGATACTTCCTTCCGGCGTCGCAGACCATGAGAACTCGAGACCCCTCCCCTCGGGGTCGTAGCTGTCTGCCGCATCAATATCCAAAGTATCTGCCACTGAGATATTGAACGAATCAGGACTCGAATCCATTTCCACAACTGGATGCGCGTTTCCTGATTTGTTTACGTTAACTGTATCGGTGTGGACGACATTCCCTTCCCGGTCCAGACCATTGAGCGTCAGGGTCGTTATTCCCTCTTTCAGCTGGATTCCACTGACAGTCCAGCTGGTCTCTGAATTAAAGACCCACTCAGCCTCCGGATGGTCTTCCACCTGGACTGAAAATACGTTGTAAGGGCTACTTCCACGCAGTGACAGGGTTTGCCCACTCGTTCGGACTGTTCCACCTCCACCTGAAGTGACGTTGAAATCCATATTCAGGGAACCTGATCCAATTGCGTTGTTTCGCGCGTAATTCGCCCGGCTATTATTGAAATTATTGTATGTAGAGATGTTGGCCGAGTAGGAGCTCGAAGCTGCCTCCTCCAAGTTCAACCACATGCTTAAGCGTCCCGATCCAGCAGTATATTTATCGGCCATCTCTCCAATGTAATAGTTGAGCCGCTGGCGGATATAGGGCTTGTAGAAGAAGTTTCTCACTCCTGATAAATTCCCGATAAACTCGGCGGAAGTACTACCAAAGGTGAGATCGGAATCCCATTGGGCCAGCTGCCACTTTCCATCTGAGTAGCGGCGAAGAAAGTAACCATTCTTGCCTCGATTCCTTGTCAGGGTGTCCCAGTCATCTACCCAACCCCGGACGGCTGCATTCGCTGCCATAAGATCTATGTCGGCTAACCTTTCAATTTCTGCCCGGGTGAAATTATCCTCACCCACCTGCTCTACCCAGTTCACGAAGGATGAATAGTCATACTCATCCTCTCGAGACCTCTTGATCCACTCCGCGTGGTATCTCTCAGGCTCCCGGCTTCCCTTGTAGCTCCAATCTGCATTCCGCTGCCCTCGACTCCAGCTATCTTCAAACCACCACTCATCATCAATCCGGTAGAGCTCACCCTTCTGACCCTGCTCCCAGTTACGCTTCAGGAAGTCATTTGCGTTAGGTTCCACGTCCTCACGCAGCGAGGCACTGCTCCCGTTGATGATGACCCGAACAAACTCGTTCTCGTTGGAGGCATGACCGAGAAGGTAGAGCCAATACCGAATAATCCGATTATGGTATCCCCGGCCTCCCCCAGCGTCGTTATCAATCGCACGCTTGGTGTAGCCACGAAACCGGCGGTCTCGCGGAGATTTCCATTTCGCTCTCGACAGATCTTCTCCATCAGAGCGAGTCCACGGACTTCCGCTTTTTCGAATCTCGCTATTGTAGAAGACCTCATTTTCTTCGCTGATGAAGGTGGCGTTAAAATACTGGTTGGAGAGCCTTGGGAAGGCATAATTATTTTTCGACTCACCCGACGCCCCCCCTCCGAGATAGTCGATGTCGCGGGCAGAGATAACGAAACGCTGGGTCCGTAGATCAGTGGGGATGTTGCTGTTGTCGACGACATAGAGTGCCGGTCCGTCAGGCGCTGAACGAGGAATGCGATTGGTCCCAGCAGCAGAGGTTGCTTCCACGTAAAACTGAACGACCGTTCCATCACCACGCGAAGGAAGCGTCGTGCTGTAGATTCCATCGCCTGCCTCCAGATCTCCACCCAGACCATTATCATTCATGGCCTGCGTTCCCCAGGAATTGCTCCATGTGGCGTTGTCAAGGCGATGACGGAGGTTCACCGAATTCAAAGGCCTCACCGATTTCACATGAGCTGTAATGGTGACGGTATCCGAAGACGTCGGCACCGGAGGAGCATGCATGATCTGGGAGAGAGTCGGAACTGGCTGCCCCTCGGCGCTTGAGTTCTCCGACCCCGGAGTCCCAAGGTTTCGGGGAATTGGGAGCCGGATCACATCGCCAAAGCTGCGGTCCCAGGTATTTACCACCAGAGTTGGCTTTCCATAGACCCACCGAGCCTGACATTCCCAAACTAGGTCATCATTATCGGAAATCGAGGTTACGTCGATCTCACAGCGGTTTGCCTTCACATCGCCATGCCCCGTGGAGATAAGCCGCAACTCGTTACCCGACATGTAAGTCAGGTAATGCGTCCCCTGACAGAGCCACCCATTGGATCCGTTTCCATTAGTGACCACTCTCTCGCCTGAGTTCGGCAGAAGGTTCGAACCATTTCCGCCTCTCCTGAGACTCATACTTCGGAGGGCGATCTCAGCATCCCCTACCGCATGGATATGGAGCTCCTTGTAACTGGAACTTCCCCCGCGAGAGTTGTTCTGAAGATATCGGTCCGCGATAGTGTAAGTCTCGAAATTCGACTTCTGAGATTCGTCCGAGTCGGCCCACGCACTCGGCATCGAATTGTCAATGTTCGGGTTCCGTAGTTCCAAGCTACTCCCCAGCCCTCCCGCCAGCGCGGGCCATTGTCCACCCGTCGAATAATGCACCTCATCTGCGAGATTGTCCCATGAATCTACAAGCGCGATCCGTTCGCCACTATTACTCAGGTTGCCCTCGTATGGACCCAGCACCAGCGCCCCAGGGTGAGCCTCCCGGGTGTAGCCGGGATTTGAGGCGACAACCAGATACTCCCCGGCTGCAAGACTTACCCCGGAGGGAAAGGTATAATTCACGCCCTCATCAATACGCCAGCCCCCAAGGCTGATCGACGACCCAGAATTGTTGTAGAGCTCGATATATTCACCGTCCCTGTGACTGGAGGGGGGTTCCACCATAAGCTCGGTGATAACGATACCCTCCTCGCGCGTTGGGTCGTTCGCTCGGTTTTGGCTTCCCACCTCTGAAGAGTAGAACACCCCGGACCCATCTGGATACGCTGCTGAATAATCCCGCCCCCGCGCTTGCTCGACTACTACCGCATCAATAACTCTGTTCCCGGAATCCACGAGCCAGAGAACTTCATCACCGCCACCGGTTCCGAAAGATACAGGCCAGCTCCTGAAATCCCGAGATCCAATCGACCCCGTGAGTGGAACCTTGTCGCTGAAGTCCCTGCGGCTTGACAGGAAGAGACCCGACAAGCTCTGGGAGGTAGTCCCCTCGTGATACAGTTCGACCCAGTCAATATTGCCATCCACGTCATAACGCACTTCATTTATAGCGAGGACCGTGCCCAGCTCCGCCGCACTGGAATTAGATGCGTCGCGGGTCGGCGAAGTAAAAAGAAACCAGCTGCCGGCTCCTGCCGGCTTACGCCCCAAGGATCGCCCATCATTGGGCATGGCCGTATCAATGCCATTGACGATGGTAGAACCATCATTCTGAGTAAGATACACTACAGTGGTGTTCCCCACCGACAGATTAGCCTCGGCAAACCCCACGGAAGAAAGACCTCCCGGCTCAATAACCAGACTCCCTGGGATGCGATACTTGGTGAGACTGCTTGCCGAATCACTGAGATACCAACCTCCCACGTCGATTGAAGATCCCGTAGGATTATAGAGCTCCACAAATCCACTCCCATTCTGTGGAAGCACCTCATTAATGACGATACTCGGAGCACTTGGAGTGGAAATGTTTACCCTTGCACCAAAAACGACGTCAGAACTTGTGGTTCCAGTCTGGTGAACCTCCACTGCCAGAACATTGGTTCCCTCTACCAAGGGCGGAGAGCTGCTGGTCACAATCGCTTCTTCCTCACTCGCATCTCCTACCGTCCGGGAGGCCGTGGTCGTGAAACTCGCTCCTTCTCCGACGCCAATTCCTCCCAGCCACTGCCCGTTAAGCCAGAAGCCTGCCCCATCATCCAAAATCGTATCAATCGACATACTGGTTCCCTGAATCGTGCCATTAAACTCAAAGGAAGTTCGAAAGTAGTAGGTAATGATATCATTACCGTCTGCGTTCGGATTTTCAAAGGGCGTTGAGATTCCGGGCGAGGGGACCACCGAAGTTTCATAGCCGAAGAGGCCTCGTCCTGTATCCCAGCTGGCGTCATTAAATCCGGGATTCTTCCAACTGGTCCCTTGATTGGAACCATTGTCCAGATACCTCCAGTTATGATCAAAGTTAATATAGGGAAGACCTACTGAGAGATCTACCTCCGGGTTTGAATATGGCTCCTCTGCCGCCGCCGGCTCACCTGCGCCGGGGGTCCCTCCCGGTGAACTACTCGCCCTCCATACTCGGTAATCATCAATGGCGTAATTATCGTTATCGAGGACAAGGCTGTGACCTCCTCCATCGGCAGCAACCGGCCAGGGATACCGATCGTCATATCTAAGCGTGCAAACCGTCGCTCCATTTTTATCGCGAATATTGATCCTCTCTCCCTCGTTAGCGAGGGATCCTGTCCATGGACCCAACACCCTAACGGTCTGAGGCAACCCATAAGCCGCCCGAAAAGTCGCAGGGTCTACTCCGCAAATTACTATTCGCTCCCGCTGCTTGAGAAAGTTGCTTTCATGATTCCCGGAATCATACACCGGGAAATCAAAGTCCACGGCTCCTCGGACCCGCCATTGCGCAATATCAAAAATCGTCGCGGTAAGGTTTTCGATTTCGATGAATTCGTGGAGCTCGGCAGAGGGATGATACATCAGCTCCCTGATGATTACCTGCTCTCCCTTCAAGGGTGAGAAGGCCCCGGCAACGAGAAAAGGAAGACAGAACTTTAAAACGCAATTCATGGGATTTTTTTTTGGAGGAGAGTTTGAATGCTCAGTTACAATATCGTCACTTTGCCCCCAAGCAAAGTTGAATACCTTACGCGAGCCTTCTCGATCGGGTGCTGTTTTAACCCAGAAGTGGCATTTAAAACGCCGCTCTACCCGAAAGACAACAAGACCCTCAGATTACCAAATCGCTTGTTTTAGAGCTTCCTCCGCTATTTTGGATTACTCAACGACAACTCTGTAATAGAGATCCCGATTTTCGGCAGAGACATGCGGAAGCACCGTGATACTCCGCGAAGCCTCCACCGTTCCTACATCCACCCAGCTGTTTTCAGTTAAATCCGGGCTGACTTGAAGAGTGTAGCTCCGCCCCGGAACACTGCTCCAGCTAGCTCTGGTGGTATCACCTACCCTGGTGACCTGGGTCAGCTTAAAGACAGAAAGAAGGTCCAGAGGATCTGTCCCTGCGTTAACCTCACTACCGTCCAATGCCCCATCTCCATCGCTATCAGGATTAAGAGGATCCGTCCCTGCGAGGGCCTCACCAACATCGTCGAGCCCGTCATTATCAAGGTCACCCTCAGAAGTAACAATGCCCGGAGTTCCCCCCAGAGCCAAGCTCGCACGCCAGTTGAAGGGATCATTATAATTCCCCTCGGTATCAATTACTTCGAGAGAGGAGCCCTCCCCATCAGCCTCAACCGGCCAAGGAAGATCATCGGAGAATTCAAAGTCGTGGATGATGTCCCCCTGAGCGTCCACAAGAACTATGGACTCTCCCCCATTATTGATTCCACCATCAGACCAACTAGCCAGGATCCTGATTCCCTCGCCGTAGATCGCCGAAAAATCGGATGGGTTTGCAGTGACTACTGCGATTTCTCCGGCAGCCAGAGTAAGCCCATCAAGGACAAGCTCCGAAAACGGGTTTCCCGTCTCAAATCTGATACCAGAAAGGTCAATTGCTGAGCTTCCGGTATTGGCTAACTCGATAAACTCCAAGTCATATCCAATTCCAAGATCAAGCGGGTGATACATCACCTCGGTAATCCGAAGGTCCTCCACGGCAGGGCTTGCGGAGGAGGGATCTACCACTACGAAATAATCAAATTCAAATCGCGCCATCAGCGCTGAGGGCGTTGAGGCAAAAATCCCTCCACGTTCAAGGGCTGCCTCTGTGTCAATACCCTCGGAATGCAGGGACTCCCAAGTGCCGGGACTACTACGGTATTCGAAATGTAGACTACTCCCCACCCTCCGCATACGAACCACTGCGGCACCTTCAGTCCAGTTAACGCTACCCAGCCGGGTCTCAGTTGTTCCAACAATTTTCCGCGCTCGCAGAAAGTCTCCGTTTTCCATTCCGAGCGCATAAGTTACCTCCTGCCCCTCTTCGATAACCCTCAGGATCAGGCCCGCGATAAAT
>JAQWTV010000054.1 GCA_029242545.1 Roseibacillus sp. | reverse complement strand
CTGTGCTGGAGATAATGCTCCATTCTCTCATCAAACTCCTTCAGCTTTGATGCGAACTCGGAGGAGTCTTCTGATAGGCCCTCTTCCTGTTTAAGAGTTTCTTCAGCATACTGGGCACTGCTTGTCGTATATTCAGAGCGTTCGGTTTGTGAAAGGTAGGAATACACCGGAGTAAGCACGTCAACACCAAGGGAGAGTGTGAGTCGCTTCTCGAAGGTGTTCGCTATCTGAAGGTCCGGAGTAAGAAGCATGAATCCAAGGTCGGCCTTGGGTGTTGCAATCGTGAATGTCAGAAGCTGAGTGTCTGGAGTAGTCCGTATTTCCTGAATGAGCTCTGTAAATCCAGTCTTAGCCTCTCTTTTTTCACTTTCGTCGAGCATCTGCCACTGTCCGTGGTCGATGTGGTAGAAGAGGTGCATTACATGCCAGCCTTCGCGTGGCACTAGTGGAGGAGCGGGTTCGGACATGATGGAATGATTCTAACGGCGCTTGGGAGAAATAGGCATTCGGATGAGTGGATTGAATACCTGATTGCCGGAGTCTGGTCCTCCCTCCAAGACGACTAACTTCCAGAAGTGGACCTGTTCGGTAAGGTATTCATTGTAGTCGCCTAGATCCTTGAAGCCTCCGGTCGCGCGGATAGATGTAGTGCTCTGCTTGCTATCGAGGAAGTTTCCTCCAGACGCAATAAGGGTTACCGAATCTCCGATGAGGTCGCCTTGTGGATTCTCAAAAAGAAATCGAAGGGAGCCGGAGCCAGAGGATTTCAGACTGATTCGGGCAGCAGGAATCAACTTAGTGCCGAGTTGGACTCCTGAATCTGTCTCGGGATCAACTTTTCGCCAGTAGGTCTCAATTGTTCCTATGGTCAGGTGCTCTCCCTTTACCGGGAAGTCAACATCCTCTGAGGTGCTTGTAGCAATATTCCCGAAAAAAAGCCTGAGGGCAAAAACCCCAACCATGATGATCGCGAGGGCGAGGCTGCTCATCCAGATAATCTCGCGGGTTGACCAGCCCTTTAGCAGGGAAGGCGAGTTCTTATCGGACTGGGTGGAATCAGACGACTTCTCCATGCTGGAATGAGCTGAATGTTCCTCCGCCTCGGGTTTAGAAAGCTCTGTTTCTTCAGCAGCGGGTGAGTTGGATTCGATATCTGAGAGCGGGTCCATCCGGGCTTGGCAAAGCTCTAACTGCTGGGCTTGCTCTTGACCAGTGCTGAATCGCGCAGGACTTTACGGGTAGGTATAAAAGATTTGCATCTATCCTGGAGCTGGGCCAAGGATTGAAGGCGAAATCGTATTCGGGGCAAAGGACAAATGGCAGATCGCTAAGACAAAAACCCGGAAAATGTAGATGGAAAGTTCTACGTGGACAGCATGTGCATTGATTGCGACCTGTGCCGGGAAACGGCTCCAGAAAATTTCACAAGGGAAGAAGACGAGGGCTATTCGTACGTGTGCAAGCAGCCAGAAAACCAGAAGGAGGAGGAACTTTGTCGAGAGGCTATGGAAGGTTGTCCGGTGGAAGCCATCGGCGACGGTTCGGACGACTAAATAAGGTTGTCCGGGGAAGGGGAGTTGCGCGGCGGAAAGCGATCCGGGCGCAAGTCCTCAAGGATTTCCGTGGGGTTGGTGAACCTCTCGATCTGGAGGCTAATGTTTCGACCCCGGCTGACGTTCTCAGTGATATTCTCAAGGATCTTCGATTAACGGAGGGAATCGAGGAAAGTCGCTTGCGTGGTGCCTGGACCGAGGTGGCAGGAGAATTTGTGGGAAGGCAAACCGAGCCGGTTTCCCTGCGTCAGGGTAAATTAACCCTCAAAGTGATTCAGCCTTCGATGCGGTTTCACCTCGAGCAGACAAAGAAAGATCTTCTTCGGCGGCTGCAAAAGAAATTAGGGGGAAATACAATTCGGGAGGTGCAATTAATCCTCGGCTAGCACTCCGTGTGCTTTTGGCCTTCCTGAAACACCGTGACACCAGCGAGAACAATACAATGGAAAAGAGGGCCGTTTCGATGGTTATGAGAGCTCCCTTCAACAATGTTTAGATCACTCATATTGGACTGGTCAGGCACCTTGGTCGACGACTCCGGTCCGACCCTGATGGCTACCAACGCGGTTCTTACTGCTTACGGGAAGGAGCCCATGACCTGGGAGGAATTCCGAAGGAGCTTCCGGTTGCCCTATTCGGAGTGGTATGAGGAGCACATTCCCGGAATATCGCTGAGGGAGCTGGAGGAGCACTTCCGCAAATCTTTTGATGCGAGCGAGGATGCCGTGATCCCCCTGAAAGGAACACGTGAGTTTCTTGAATGGAGTAGCGAAAATGAAATCCGACTGTTTGTCCTGACCAGTATGAATTCAGAGATTTTCGGGGAGCAGATGAGGAGGTTTGGCTTCCAGGATTTCTTCGAGGACGTTTACTCTGGCGTATTAGATAAGCGAAAGGTGATTGCGGAGCTGATTCAGGACAAATGCCTCGTTCGGGAGGAGACAGCCTATGTGGGTGATATGCTGCATGACCTGGAAACAGCGCGCCATGGAGGGGTTTCTTCGGTTGCTGTGTTGAGTGGCTATGATGCGCTCGAGAAACTTGAGACGGGGGATCCAACCTTCATCATGGCGTCGATCAAATCTCTGCACGCCATGTTGAAAAAAGGAAGGGCTCCTGTCCAAGAGGCGGAGGTTGACTGGATTACAGTCAGGCGGCTGGCGGTAGATTGCTTTATTGGAGTGCCCGATGATGAAAGAGCACGCCGTCAGACCCTTCATCTTACTGTTGATATCATGCCGGACAAGAATTTCTCCGCGCTGGAAGACCAAGTGGAGAACACTATCGATTATGACGCTGTCGCCAAGCGGATCATCAAACTCGCAGATGAGCGTCCGCGAAAATTGATTGAGACCCTCTCTATAGAAGTTGCAGAAATGGTGCTCGAGGAGTTTCCTGCGAAAGAGGTTGTCGTGGAGGTTGAAAAAAAGATCCTCCCCAGGACAGACTGCGTCCTCGTCAAAACTCGCAGAACCCGCAGGGCCGCGCGTTTGGGATGCTGATCATCTGGACTCGTCAGTTTTCCTCTGAGGTTTCGTAGTCGCCGCCAAGCGCAAGATGAAGACTCAAGCGGTTCTGTAAACGTTGGTTTCGCAGTCGAATCAGACTGCCGCGGGCATTCACGGCGCGCCGTTGGGATTCGAGGATTTCGAGGACGCTTGATCCCTCGATGCCCAGTCCGAGGTCTCTTTCTGCAGCAGCCTGGGCTTTGCTTGCTTGGTCGACCTCTATCAGGAGAAAGCTTTCCTGCTCGCGCAGGGATAAGTCCACCTGCAGTGCGGATTCCACTTCTCTGAGTGCTTGCAGGGCATCTTGAAGATAGTCGTAGATGGCGGCCTTGTTTAGTTCCAGCGCGGCACGAGCTGCCGCGCTGGGGGCTCCACCCTGGTAGAGAGTCTGGGCGAGAGATGAGGCGATAGACCACGTGAGGAACGACGGATCAAGCGCTCTGCGAAGGTCCGGAGATCCGTTGCCGCCAGACCCTGTGAGCCGCAGCGAAGGAAGAAGAGATTTTCTGGCTGTATCGGCCCGGCGAGCGGTCGCGTAGATTCTCTCTCGCCCACTTGCAAGGTCAGGCCGGCGAGCCAGCAAGGCCGATGGAAGGCCGGCTGGAACCTGGCGTCGTAGAGTGGGCAAATTAGGAGTGGCCTCCAATTCTCCTGCGGGGTAACGCCCAAGCAGAAGTTCCAAGGTTCTAGCCGCTTCATCCCGACGGAGAACCTGGCTTCTGAGGTTGCGTTCAGCGCTGGCTACATTGTTTCTGCCGAACTGGACGTCGACAGCTCGAAGGAGGGCTTCGCGATGGCGTCGGCTGATCAACGAGAGGCTTTTCTTGAAATCTTGCAGGGTCTTCTCCGCCAACTCAACTTGCTGCTGAGCTTCGGTGAGATTAATCCATGCCTTAGCGGTGTTTATTGCCAGAGAGAGTCTCGCGCCCCGGTAATCAGCGATTGCGGACCGGTAATCAGCCTTATCAGCATTTTCGGAGTCGCGAAGTCGGCCCCAGACATCGATCTCCCAACTTGCGGCAAAGGATATCCCATAGGAGGAGGCGGAGGAACCGACGGAAGATCCTGATCCGTTCAGTCGCCGGTTAGAAGTTGTGCCCGCGGTGACCTGTGGAAGGCTCCTGGCCCGTGCCCTTATGTTGTTTTCCCGGGTCGCCTCCAAGCGGTGGGCTGCAGCTCGAAGATCGTTATTCTCTGCGATCGCTTCGTGCACCAGGGCGGTGAGCTGGGGGTCCTGAAAATCAGGAAGCCACCCAGTCGAGATTTTATCGTGCTGCCCACCCGCGGCCTCTCTCCAGAGCGCAGGAAGTTTTCCCGTGATCATATCTGAGGGAGCGGTCTCCTTTCCCCGGGGTAGCCCGCATGCCCCCAGGAGCAGGGCTGAGAGAATTACGGGGATCAATAATGAGCGCACGGGAAGAGTTTCAGGCCTCATGGCTCCTCCGGCAAGTCTTGGTTAGCGATGTTGCCCTGGAAGGGCTCAAGCAGTGGGGTTCCCCTCACGAATCCTGTTGGAATGGAGAGTGGTAGAAGCGATTAGGCGAGAGCCTTACGAACCGTGGCTACCGCGTAGTCTCGGTTCAGTTTCGCAATATTGTCAGCCGATATAGATTTAGGGCATACTGCTTCACACTCGTAGTGGTTACTGCAATTGCCGAAGCCTGCCTCGTCCATGGCTTGAACCATATTGAGGGCTCTGCGATCTTTTTCCGGAAAACCCTGCGGTAGATTGTTGAGGTGAGAGATCTTGGCGCTGACAAAGAGCATTGCGCTCGAATTCTTACAGGAAGCCACGCAAGCCCCACATCCTATGCAGGTCGCGGAGTCGAAGGCGTGGTCTGCATCTTCCTTGGTTATGGGAATAGAATTGGCGTCCGGCGCTGCGCCAGTGCGGACAGAAACATACCCCCCAGCCGCTATGATGCTGTCAAAGGCACTACGATCTACGACGAGGTCTTTGATCACAGGGAAAGCTCCTGCACGGAAAGGCTCGATCCAGATGGTGTCTCCGTCCTCAAAGTGCCGCATGTGGAGCTGACAAGTTGTTGTGCCCTTTTCCCTGGCGTGCGGTATGCCATTGATGGTCAAGGAGCACATTCCGCAGATTCCCTCGCGGCAGTCATGATCGAAGTGGATAGGCTCTCCGCCCTTGTCGATGATCCCTTCATTCACGATATCCAGCATTTCTAAAAACGAAGCTTCAATCGGAATATTTTCAGCAGGATACTCCTCAATGTGACCGTCTGAGTTACAGTCTTTCTGTCGCCAGACCTTGAGAGTAAAGTTCATCGCGATCGAATGAGAAGCCTTGGAACAAGGCGGAATCTGAACCCCTTTGCGAATTTCTTCCCGTCGAGGTTACTTATAGCTCCGTATACTAAGCTTAACATTTTCAAATTCAAGTGGTTCTCGGGTAAGTTTCGGCTTTGTTCCAACGCCCGTGTGTTCCCAGGCGCTGACGTGACAGAAATCATCGTCATTACGCTTTGCCTCTCCGGCTTGGGTGCGGCCATCAAGCACTTCTGGATCGTCCGATTCAAATTGACTCTCGAGGCGGAAATGTCCGCCGCAAGATTCCTCCCGGTCCAATGCGTCGTGGCAGAGAACTTCGCCAAACTCCAAAAAGTCCGCTACTCTTCCCGCTTTCTCCAGTTCCTGGTTCAGCTGAGCACCGCTACCGGGAACTCGGACATTTTCCCAGAATTCGTCCCGAATCTCAGGAATTCGTTTTAAGGCGTTCTGTAATCCCTCTCTCGAGCGAGCCATGCCACATTTATCCCAAATGAGGAGGCCCAGTTCCCGGTGGAAGCTATCCACGCTTCTCTTGCCGTTGGCACTCATCAGGCTGCTCACCCGGGTATTGGTTTCCTCCAGACACCGGGTAAATTCAGGGTCAGATTCAGTCACTGAACCAGGTTCCTGTTCTGCCAGATAGTTGGCGATAGTGGATGGTAGGACAAAATACCCGTCTGCCAGACCCTGCATTAGCGCTGAGGCTCCGAGCCTGTTGGCGCCATGATCCGAGAAATTTGCTTCTCCCGCGACGTGCAGGCCAGGCAGGTTGGACATCAAGTTGTAATCCACCCAAAGTCCGCCCATGGTGTAGTGCACCGCAGGAAAAATCTGCATTGGGGTGCTGTAAGGGTCCTCTCCCTTGATCTTCTCATACATCTCAAAAAGGTTCCCATACCGCGCGGAAATAGAGTCAAGGCCGTCTCGCTTGATAGCGTCTCTGAAGTCCAGGAAGACCCCAAGGCCAGTCGGCGCGATGCCGCGGCCTTCGTCGCAGACCTCTTTTGCGGACCTTGAGGCGATATCTCGCGGTGACAGATTCCCGAATGAGGGGTATTTCCTCTCTAGGTAGTAGTCCCTGTCCTCTTCGCTGATATCGGCAGCCTTCATCTCTCCTAACCGGATCTTTTCGGCCAGATCGATACCGCTGGGGACCCAGATTCGTCCGTCATTCCGAAGCGATTCGGACATGAGAGTGAGCTTTGATTGGTAGTCGCCACTCACGGGAATGCAAGTGGGGTGAATCTGAGTGTAGCAGGGGTTCGCGAATGCCGCGCCGCGTTTATGGGCGCGGTAGGCTGCCATCACGTTGCACCCTTTAGCGTTGGTCGAGAGATAGAAGACATTGCCATAACCCCCAGTTGCCAGGACTACGGCGTCAGCAGCGTGAGGGGTGACTTCGCCCGTTACCATGTCCCGCACAATGATTCCCTTGGCGTGGCCATCCACTACGACTAGATCGAGCATCTCGGTGCGCGAAAACATCTGGACTCCTCCGTTTGAGATTTCCTTTGAGAGTGCCTGGTAGCAACCAAGGAGGAGCTGCTGGCCCGTCTGTCCCCGCGCGTAAAAGGTCCTCTTGACTTGGGTGCCACCGAAAGAGCGGTTGTCCAACAGCCCCCCGTATTCTCGTGCGAAGGGCACTCCTTGAGATACGCACTGATCTATGATGCCTACTGAGACTTCGGCAAGGCGATGGACATTCGCCTCCCTCGAGCGGAAGTCTCCGCCTTTAATGGTGTCGTAAAAAAGTCTAGAAACAGAATCGCCATCATTCTGATAGTTTTTCGCAGCGTTAATCCCGCCTTGTGCAGCGATTGAGTGTGCCCGACGAGGGCTGTCTTGATAGCAGAAGCACTTTACGGCATACCCGAGTTCTGACAATGTCGCGGCAGCTGCCCCGCCGGCAAGTCCGCTCCCAACAACGATGACGGAATACTTCCGCTTGTTAGTCGGATTGATGAGCCGAGACTCCATCTTGTGCTTGGTCCACTTCTGGTCAATCGGACCAGAAGGAACGGCGCTTTGGAGGTTCAGGGGCATCTCTGGGTGAACTAGAAGGTGGTTGTTAATTTATGCAATTCCTAGATGCTGCCATAGCCAAAGAAAAGGATTGCGACTGGCATTGAAAGGAACCCTGCCCAGATCAGGAGGGCATAGGCCCGCCCTGCCTGCTTGATGATAATTTCGCTTTTGCGCGATCGTAAGCCAAGGGTCTGAAAGACGGAGGAGAATCCATGGGAGAGGTGGGAGCAAAGCAAGGTGATCGCGATGATATAAAACAAGGTGTTCCCGACATGAGAAAACCCGTCGACCATCATCTGGTGCACGTTATGAACGTTGCCGTCGTGGCCCGGTAGAGAAGTGAGGTATGCACTGCCGTTGTAATCATTTCCGATTCGGACCGTAAAATGGCTGATGTGGTAGACGATGAAAGCGAGGATGGTGAGTCCGCTCCAGATCATCATCCGAGAGGAACGGCTTGCTCTTGTGGTGGCCGGATGGCTGTACTTCTGACTTGCCTCTCGATTTCGAAGGGTCAACTGGATCGTCAGCAGGATATGAACTACAAGGACGGTGAGCAGGCCAATGCGAGCGAGCCATACGGCCCCTCCGTGGCCCAGCTCGTGGAGCCAAAGCGCATATTCGTTGATTGCGTCCTTACCTGCAAATAGAAGAAGGTTTCCGATGAGATGCCCGGGGAGAAAGAGGAGAAGGGCAACACCTGTGACCGCGACTAGGATTTTTTTCCCGATAGAGGAATCCCAGAAGGACAGAACCGCGCGGGTCAGGGCGTTCATAAGGTGATTCTCCCTTCCCGGAGAATCCGCCCTATGGTATGATGGGCAGCGTGATTAGCAAGCTGTGATCGATGCTTGCCCGCAACTTTTGCGAGGACTGACCTAACAAGCCTGCTGCTAAGTGCGACCTACTCTGTCGGCTGTGCCCCGGCGGGGGGCGGGGTCGGCGTTACGCTGGGCCGCGGTGGGATAGCGATGGGCGGAGAAACTGCGGTGGTTCCAGGTGCTGAAGGGAGTTGGCCCGTGGATCCGCCATCTGCACTCTCTTCCTCCTTCTTTTTGACGATCTCGTTACGAGCCTTATCGAGACTGCTCATCGAAAAGTTGGCGAACTCGTAGACCCGGCTCGAAAAGACCTTCTCAAGCTCAAGCTTGTATTTGAGGTTGTCCAAGGTGGCATTAAAGAGTTTCTCAGCATTCTCGGCCTCCTCTTTGGTCTCACCTTCATTTTTAGGCCTTTCTGTAAGCAGGTTGGCCTCCACTTTTACGGTCCCGGCGTAATTGGGTGAGGGAGGGGGAGGCGCGTCGTTCCCATCTGCCTTCTCCTCGGTAGGTTGAGGTGCGAAGTCGATCGTGTAGGTAAATCCGTCAAAGGTGGTCAGGACAGCCCTCCTTGCGCTTTTAGATGCTTTCCCCTCTTCAAAGGCGCCATCTTCAAGGACGTCTTCGAATCGTAGAGAGCTAAAGAGAGACTTAAAAGTGCCTGTGGCAGCGGTATCCATCTCTTCGTCGGCTGCCAGTCCGCCAGTTGCAAAGTCGCCATTTTCATCCTCGCGAGAGGCCGTCCAGCCTTTGAATTCCCCATCGTTGGGAGCGCTAAGGGTGATGCTCTTCAGTTTTGCAACTTCGATGAATTTGTAGGAGAGCCAGGAGGTAGGGGCTGGTATTGGCCCCCTGCGTTTGTCGGTGTTTTTTGATTCAGCGTCGCCGGTTGCAAGATTGAGCGTTCCAAGCGCTTTCCAGATTCCGGGGTAGCCCGCTTTGCTTCGGACCACAAGGCCGCGCGGTGCCCGGGATGCGATCTCGCCGAATTGCTCGCCAAGAACAAGGTCAACTAGGGGAGATCCATCTGTGCCCTTCACATAGACCTGCGTGCCCCGAGGATCGGCTGGATTGGTTTCACCCTCTTTCTTTCTCTCTTCCTGATACGTTTCTGCCTCTTCGGTGCTTTCCGGGTTAAGCAGGCCAATCTGGGCGTAATGCTCAGGACGGGCAGGGACTTCGAGGCCAATTTTAAACTGCTGGAGAGACCTCAGGAGCTGCAGAACTTCACCGGGATTATCGATTGGATAGTCCTGCCTGTTCGCCACAACCCAACCGCTATCGCCCCTTTTCAGGATAACTTCGTTGTCTGCGTCCTTAATCCGGATTTCCGCAACAGCGCTTTCTCCGAAGGGCTTCACGAGATATTCGCCTATTTGCTCATTGTTAGGGCTGAATCTCTCAGGAGTATTGAGAAGGATACTCGTGGCTATGATTGCGCTGATGGCGGTAGTTCCGACCAGAAATAGAAGGCGTTTATTCTTCATTTTGCTGCCGTTTTGAGTTTGCGGATCATTCCCACGAGAAGTCCGATGATTAGAACGAGGGCGGGGGTAAGTAGCATGTTGGTCCACTCGTAGTGGTTGATTGCAGCCTGAATCTCTGCCCGTTGATCCCTGCTGATCTTGTTTTCGTCACGCTGCAGGTCACGAATTTCCGTTTCAATTGCCTGAGCCTTCTCAATGCTCTCCTCGCTTTGGCCGATGATCATCAGTCCTCCGCCGACATCCTGACCTTCTTGCCCCTCCTGTAGCGTTCTGCGGGCCTTTTCAATGGCGGCTTGAATCTTCTGGCGGGGTTCAGCAGCTCGTTGGGCGGCTCTTTCGCGAATATCATTGATGACAGTGAAGCTTCTGCTGGTGGAGTCCCGACCCCGGATGTTGAGGAGATCCTGGTCTCCGGCGAGATTCTCAACGAGGTTCATAATGAAATCCACGTTGTTGTTGTCTCGAGATGCCCCTCGCTCGGCATCGCCCATGAAGTAGTCAAAGAGCATATCCACGTCAGATATGATGGCGATCGTTCCTTCCTCTGTTCCCTCGGTTTTGTGGTGGTCTTCCTCCGTAGGTTCGGCCGCTGTTTCTGCTTCAGATTGTTCCGCTGAGGCCTCCTCAGCTGTGTCGCTTTCTGGCTTTG
>JAQWTV010000052.1 GCA_029242545.1 Roseibacillus sp. | reverse complement strand
AGGTAAATGCTTTGGCACCTGATTATCGCTGACCGGGAAAGGGCCCGCGTTCTCCACGGATCTCACGAAGGGAGGATTCTGCGCCATGAGATACTCGTGGCGTGGGGGAAGGACAAAGCGGTGATCCGAAGGGCCGATGCTGGCGGTATCACTGCCCGGCGTGGACACGTCGTCGAAGGCGAAGCCGAAAATCTCGGCATCCCCATGCAGCTGGAACTGAACCTGAACGGTTTTTCCCACCCACTCGTCGATGGGACCGTCCTGCCAGTTGTCGATGATCTTGTCGATCTGGTAGGAGCCCGTGAGGGCGTGGGTATCGCGGAGGCGGCTATCGCTGTCGTCCATGATGGCTAGCTGAATCCTTGCATCCTCTGGAGCATGATAGCTCACTTTCATTTTCCCGGAGGGCAGAACGAAGCGGTGGGTGAGCACCCTGCCTTCCACGCTGCCTTTTTCCAGACGATATCCCAGCGGACTCTCCGTCATGCGTGGCTCGCTGGAGGTAAACGCTTCGGTGTTCTCGGCAGCATGAAACAGATCCCGGTCCGCGAACCGGTAGGTGCTGCGCTTACTCAGGAGCACCTCTGGTTCTCCGGCGTCGAGGAGCCAGGCCATGTTGAAGCGGGCCATCCAGTCCTTGCCGGAAAGAAGGTAGATGAAGCCCTCGCTGGGGGTGCCCTTGCGCCCCTCGGTCAGCCACGTGTAGTTGCCAGGCCCACGTTTGATAAGGCGGTTGAGAGGCCAGCTTTTCCCCCCATCGAAACTGACCCAGACCCGGATGTTCTTGCGCCCGGGGAGATTAGAGGAGGGGGTGCTGAAAAGGAGAATATCAGCGTCATCCCGATCCAATCGAAGGAGGCCGGCTTTACATCCGTAGACATCGGGAGGACCGTCAAAGAGCTCATCGTCCTGGTGGAGATCGCGCCAGCTTTCTCCGCTGTCGTCACTGAAGGCCACCCACCGGTTTCCTTTCCGGGTGTGAGTACGGGAGTTGAGGTAGATCGTGCCATCACGAAGCTCGACCAGACCGGATTCCCCGGTGCCATCGAGGGGAAAAGGATCACTCTGGTGCCACGTCTTTCCATGGTCATCGCTGTAGACCGCGTTGGTGTAGCCCTTGCCTTCCTCCTGCTTGCTGTAGTTGGGCATAACCCGGGAGGGCACGAGGAGCCGACCTTTATGAGGGCCGCGCCGGAGGGTGATCCCGGGATCGCAGGCGCCGTTAGGAATAGGAAGAAATCCACGGGAATCCTTCTTGAAGGTAATATCCTCGAGGGCCCAGGTTTTGCCGTGATCCCTGCTCTTGTACATCGAAAGGGCTGGGTGGAGAGCGGTCAGAAAAATCATGATTTCCCCAGTGGTCTCATCAACAACCGAGGTGCCGAGGCTGGCAATCCGGTGGTGTTTGTCGTTGCCCCAGCCTTTGCCGTTGTAGGGACCGATTCCCAGTTTTTCGACGTCGAGTATGACGGGCTTGCCGATGAGCTTTTTTTCGCTCCAGGTGGCACCCCCATCCTCCGAGCGTTTCAAATAGATCTTACTGCCACGGCGTTTGTCGGGGTGTGGGTCGCCTTGAAGGCTGAACATGAGAACTGTTCCGTCCATGGCGACATCGAGTACGCCGTAGACGTTGTCCTCGTCCCGTATTTCAAAGAACGGCTTTGCTCCGCCGGTAATATTGGTGATTTCTCCCGGAGTAGGAAAGGGGTCGGGCTGCTGGGCTACGCCAAGTGATCCGGAAGCGAGGAGGAAGAGGATGAGCGTGGATTGGCTAAGGACCTTCATGAGTTTGCGGAGGTGTTTAGGCGAGAGGGCCTCACCGGGCAAGGAGGGTTCCCGGGTTATTCCCTTGATAGGAGAAATCCATTGTCTTGGCTGGAGGAGAGGGATCTTCAGCTCAGGTGGCCATGTTAACCTGGGGGACCTGACGAACCTCCAACTCGGCCCGGAGAAGATCGGCGTCCTTGAAGGCAAAGGTCTTGGCGAGGAGGACTTCGGGGAATCTTTGAGCCCCGGTTCGGTAGAGTTCCACGCTGTCATTGTAACCCTCCCGCATGAGAGCGATTTCATTCTCGACCCGGACCAGCCGGTCCATGAGATCACCCATGACCGTATTGCCCTTGAGGTCGGGATGATTCTCGCGGAGAGCAAGAAGTCGGTCAGTCACTGCGCAATCGGCCCGGATGGCAGTATCGATTTCATTCGGACTGAAGTCCCGTTCCTTCAGGATCCCTCGCAGGCTGGCAATGTCCCGATGGAGCTGTTTTTCGTGCACAAGATAAGTTTTGGCTATCGATTCGAGGTTTGGGATCAGGTCCATTCGCTTCTTCAGGGCGACCTCGATATTGGCGTGGGCACGCTTGACCCGGTTGCGAAGAAACACCAGATCGTTAAACATCAGAATAAACGTGCTCAAGACCAGACAGGCGGGGGCGGTAAGAGCAGCCAGGAGAAAGTCACTGGGGGAGTAAGAGCCCGTAGAGGTAAAAAAGAGGGTGACAAGCATCACGATTCCGATGAATCCAAGGCCCATTCTTACCAGCCCCCCTCTGCTGATGGCTAACATGGTTTCATGTTCGTTGCGATCGGAGATTACAAAGGGGAATCCGTCGTTGTTGCCATCTGCTACCTCGAGGGTCTCTCCTTCAATGGGTTCCACTACGGCCGAACCAAGAATGTAAAGCTCTTCATTCTCCATGAGGTGATACTCGTAGTAGGTTCGATTGCCGCTTGTTCGACGCACCGCAAGCCGCGCCCGGACCTCTGCGCCTTCCGGAACTACCCGGATGTAACCCTCAGCGTCACGGCAGAGGAAAGGGACCTGGTCCGTCCAATGCTCGATGGTCACGGTTTTCCGGTCATCACCACTGCCCCGCGTTTCGGTAACCTTGTAGCGCACGTGACAGCATTTCGCGCCGGAAAGAGGCCCGGTAACCGTGTGACCCTCTCCTTGGTAGAGCGCGACCCGGCCTTTTACTTCCGCTGGACCGTAGACCAGGCCCGTTGACAGAGAAGTTGGGACGTTCTCGATATAGCGTTTGATTTTCACCCTCCGGAACCCCGTGAGGCCTCCCCAGATGGCTCCAGCGAGAGCGATGATCCCACCCAACAGAGTCAGTATTTCTGGAACGGGACTGGGGCGGATTTCGGAGTCAGGGGGTGGAGGTTCTCCTTCCTCAAGAATGGATGCCTCCCGTTGGATGCCCCAGAGAGGTGCAAGATAGCGCTCAGGGAACCGGTCAAGGATAGCATTGTTACGTTCGATCGCGGCGGTGTAGTCGTGGCGAATTCCGATCAGGCGCTCGCGGGTCCACTTGCCCTCCTGACCTTGGAAATCTGCAAGGGCCCCGTCCCAGGCGAAGTCTCCTGCTTCAAGATTTAATTGCTGTTCCACGGCGGCGGTCGCACTCATGGCGTGCCTCGCCAGCCGGTCCCTTCCATCATTCAGGTCGCTGGACAGCATCTTCATGCCAATCGTGAATAAGGTGACCACATTGAGGATGCTGAGAAGGGTAAGAAATACCAGCAGACGGTGGACGCGTAGCAACACACAGAGAAATACGGAGGCGAGGGCAAAGGCCGCCAAACTCAGAATAGTGGCCATCACTCCTGCGGCTCCCTGTTCGGACCTCTGCGCTTGTTCGCTACTATTCTGACTGAAGATCGGGGTGAATGAAGCTCCCTCATCGTCGAACTCGATCTGATAAGGGGGTGTTTGCGAGTCTTCGGGAGTGCCTTCCGTGGCTACTGCCTTCGCAAAGACGAAAACCTCGTCCCCGGGATCGAGTCTGTATTCAGAGTATCTGAAATCTCCTGATCTTCTCCGGTAATCGAGGCCTAATTCCGGATGATGGCCGTTGGTGATCAGAGACTCCAACGATACGGAAACCTCTCCGGTAGAGTCGATCATCATGAAGGACTTCGCATACTTCTTTCCGGAGGCACGGGTTACCCAATGACCATCGTCGTCATCCTCGACGTATTCCTCCTTTTTCCAGTAAAGATAGTAGCTTCTTCTCTCGGTATAATGGCCGGGCACCATCTCCCCTTCATCACTGGCGATCCCGTTCATAGCTACCTCGCCTTCGACGACAGCGATCGCATCAACGTGGGGGATTCGTTCAAGCTGACGCATCTCCCGAATCGCAGCGAATCCATAGTGCTGGAGAACCCATCCGCCGACAAGAGCCACGAGAATGAGGGCCCAACCGAAAAAGCGCTTAAAGAACCGCTTAATAGACCCGCCTTCGTTTTTGTATGGTGTGGCGGATTCTCCAATGGAGGGGCCTTCAGTGATTTGATCGCCTTGCCTGATTGGTTCGCCCGCAACGGCAACCACGGTGCGATCTTCCGGAACCGGGTGATCCACGGATTGGCCTGTATACTCGTCGGTGACGGTAACCGTCTTTTTCCCGCCTACCCCTGGACCGAATGATACCACGCCGTCACTTGTGGCAAGCACTGCAGCCTCATCAGGCAGAGGCGGGGGGCCAGATTCCGGGGCCTTCCGTTCGGTGGCAGACCCTCTTGGTGCTGGAGATCCCTCTTCGTCCATAAATACGGTCAGCCACAATCGTTCACGCTGTGCTGAGCAAGGTCAAGAATTCTGAAGGGGAAGCAAAATACAGGGTTGCTGGGATACTGGCTGTCGCTGAAAGGTGGGTAATGATAGGGAGTTGAATACCACTCAATCAGGTGAGGCGGCGGCCGAAGGCGGATGAAAACCCTGCCCCAATCCCGGTAAATATACGGGTAGTGAATGATCTGATTCTCGAATCGTTGAAGCGATTATCACAGGAATTGCAGCCAAGATCGCCTTGTGAGTTGCTGTGCGTTATAGACCATCTCTCATGGAAGCCACGAAACAACATATGAGAACGCGACTTGCTTCAGGAATCCTGACTCTTCTGACGGTGGCCTCCCCAATTGTCTCCGCAGGGAAGCCTAACATTATTTTTATTCTGACAGATGACCTTGGATACGGAGATGTAGGAATTCTCTTCCAAAAGCAGCGGGAAGGGATTCAGGTTCAGACTCCCCAGTTGGACGCAATGGCTGCGGAGGGAACGATCCTGAACCGGCATTACTGTCCGGCTCCAATCTGCGCTCCTTCCCGGGCCTCCCTGATCACGGGCATGCACCAAGGGCACACCAATGTGCGCAACATGCAGTTCGACAAGGCCATTGAGGATAACTGGAACTTTGCCAATACCCTGCAGAAGGTGGGATATCACACCATTCACCTTGGCAAGTACGGGTTGCAGGGCTGGGGGCATACCCCGGAGAAATGGGCCGGCTACCCGACCAAGCGGGGCTTTGATTACTTCTACGGCTACGTCCGGCACGTGGACGGGCACCAGCATTATCCCGCCAATGAGTGGGCTCTCGGGGATAACAAGTCGCACCAGGGTAAAAAGCAGGTCTGGGAAAATAATGAGGAGGTCTCGGCGGGCCTCGATAAGTGCTACACCACCGACTTGTGGACGGCCAAGGCCAAGCAGTTGATCATCAGCGAGACCCGGCAGAACCCCGGGCGTCCGTTCTTCATGTTCCTGTCCTACGATACGCCCCACGCCGCGCTGCAGTTGCCCACGGTGAGCTATCCCGCCGGGAAGGGCGTCAAGGGTGGGCTTCAGTGGCTGGGAGAGGCAGGGAAAATGATCAATACCGCAGAGGGAACCATCGATGACTACCGGGATCCTCATTACACCGGAAAAGGCCTTACAGATCTGGGGGAACGCTTTGCCACCTCGATCACACGCATTGATCATTGCGTGGGGGATCTCTTGCAAACCCTGAGGGATCTCAAGATCGATCAGAAGACGATCGTGGTCTTCTCCTCGGATAACGGACCACACCGTGAGTCCTACCTGAAGGGAAAACGGTGGAGTCCCACGGTGTTCGAGTCGGCAGGCAACTTCAAGGGGTCAAAGGGGTCCTCCCACGAAGGAGGCTTACGTGTTCCTACCTTTGCGTGGGGCCCCTCGAGAATCAAAGTGGGTCAGAAATCAAATCGACCCTCCCAGTTTCATGACTGGATGGCTACTTTCTGCGACTACGCTGGAGTGCAGGCGCCTGCCCGAATCGATGGGGTCTCCCTTCGTCCGACCCTCAGCGGGGAGGACCGGCAAAGGGATGGAGTTGTCTACGTGGAGTTCAACAACCAGCAGGGACTCTACCTCGACGGATACAAGGGCCTGCGGCTGAAGGCCACGGACCACTCGGTCGACTTCGAGATCTATGACACCATCAAGGATGAGCCGGAGGCGCAGAACCTTGCGGGAACAAGCGATGAATTCATGCGCCTACAACAACGGATGAAGGATGAGGTGCTCCGGATCCGGATGCCGAACAAGCATGCGAAGAAGGCTTATGACAGCGAATTTGTTCCCGGACTCGACGTTGATGAGAAGACCCTGCAAGAAGGAGTGCTCGCCCAGTCCTACCTCGGAAAATGGAACTGGGTGCCCGACTTCACCGCGATGGCCGCCAAGACCACCTCTATGACAGAGACCATCAGTCTCGATCCGCTTCCCGCACAAGAAGATGCCGGGTTGCTGTTCTCAGGCTACCTGCGGGTTCCGGAAGCGGGAGACTGGACCTTCGAGGGCGAGGCCACGGGTGGGCTCATCTTCAAGATCCATAACAAGCTGGTGATCGATGGGGACTATCAATATGAGGGAGCCCCCATCAGCGGGACGGTGAGGCTGGCGAAGGGGCTTCATCCCTTTCGTCTTTATTACCGGACGTCGTCGGGCAAGCCGGAGCTCAGTCTCAAGTGGAAAGGTCCGGGCAGGGAACTGGAGGCCCTCCCTGCCGCGTCGTTACTGACGGGAGGCGAATAAAAGCAGGAGGAGGAAGGAAGAGAAGCGAGCCGGTGAAAGTGGCCGGTTGCCCGTGGAACGATTGCCTGCGGGGGAACTGAACCTAGATTTCAGGCAGCGCTTCCCGGGCATCACCGAATGTATCAAGACGGACGTCCATCTTCTCCATCATGCTGAGGTAGAGTCGGCACATCTGGCGGTCAGGCTTCTCGAGATAGTTGAGGTTCTGTCCTCCCTTGATGCGTCCGCCGCCGCCACCGAGCATGACCACAGGAAGCTGGTTCGCGTCGTGGTTGCCGTGAATCATGCTGGAACACAGCATCAGCATCGAATTGTCGAGGAGAGTGCGCTCACCTTCCTGGATCCCATCCATCTTGCGGGCGAGATAGGCCATCTGCTCGAGGAAGAACTGGTTTACCTTCAGCCAGTCGTCCGTGTCGCTGTGCGAGAGCAGGTGGTGGATCATGTAATCGACCCCGAGGTGCGGAAAGCGCAGAGTGCCATGGTCGTTGTTGAGCTTGAGGGTGCAGACCCGGGTGGTGTCGGTCTGGAAAGCCAGCACGAGGATGTCGCACATGAGGCGCATGTGTTCGACGATATCCTGGGGGTAGCCGTCTTTCGGCCGGGGGATGTCCGGCTTGGTCAGGGTTGGGCGCCAGCCCTGGAGTTCCCCGCGCCGGCCGGCGTTGTCGATGCGTTTCTCGACCTCGCGCACCGAGTTGAGATACTCGTCGAGCTTCTGCTGGTCACGGCGGCTGATTCCACGTCGCAGGTCGTGCGCGTCCTCCAGCACAGCATCGAGAATGCTCCTGTCACCACGCTCGCTACGGTCCTTGAAGAGCTGGTCGAAGGCGAGGGCGGGATAAACTTCCAGCGGGGTCGGGGTTGTCGGGCTCCCCCAGGAGATATGCGAGCTGTAGAGCATCGAATAATTCTTATGGACCGAGGGGTTCGCCTTTTCACAGCCCAGTACCAGGCTCGGCACCTTCGTCTGGTGCCCGATCTTCTGCGCAACGACCTGGTCGACGCTGGTCCCACTTCGAATCGTTCCCCCAGCTGCCAGCGAGGCGCCAGAGAGCAGGTTGCCGGTCTGTGAACTGTGGATGTTTCCCTTCAGGGCCTCGGCGTTGTAGAGCCCGCGGATGAAAACCATCTGTTCGCGGAAATCGTGCAGCGGGGCCAGGACCTTGCCGAGTTTCATCGAACTACCTTCTCCCCTGGCCCACCACTCCTTTTTGTGGAAGCCGCATCCGGCAAAGAGGATCGCCATCCGGGTAGGAGCCTCGCTCGCATCCGCGGTGGCCGGAGCTTCATCGCCCCACACCCTCTGCGATTCCATCCATGGCAGGGCCATGCTGACTCCGAGTCCGCGGAGCACGGTGCGACGGGAAAGTTGGTAATTGGCCATCTCAGGTTTGCAGTGGTTCGTTGGAATCGGACGGGAGCGTCCAGTCAGTCCCCGGGAAATTGCTCTCCGCGTATCATACGGAACTGGGGGCTCCTGACAATCATCTCGACGGCCAGGCTGAAACGGTAGCCGTTCCGGGCGAGGCTGGCGATCATGGTGTCGAGGAGGGGTTCGTCCGAGAGGCGGGTTTCGCGGCCGAGTGAATAGCCGAGGAGCTTGCGGCAGAACTGGCGCAGGATGTCCTCCCGCCGGTCCTCGAGGAGATAATCGCGCAGGCCGTGCAGATCCTCGATCTTCCCGCCCCCCGGGAGAGTGGTTGCGGTGTCCACGGACTGCGATCGGAGGCGGCCGATGGCGTCATACTGTTCGAGGGCGAAACCATAGGGGTCAATCCGGGCGTGACACCTCGCGCATGCCGCGACCGAACTGTGCTTCTCGATCAACTGCCGGGCGGTCAGACCAGCGGGCACCTCGTCCGGCAGGTCCGGCACATCGGGGGGAGGGCGGGGCAGGCGTTCCCCGAGCAGGGTTTCGAATATCCAGTTGCCCCGGAGAATCGGACTGGTCCGGGACGCTCCCGATTGGCTGGCCAGGATCGTGGCCATGGCGAGGACGCCTCCGCGTCCTTTCTCCCGGATACCGTCCACCCGCCGCCAGGCCGGCCCGCTCACCCCGTCGATTCCGTAGTGCTTCGCCAGCGATTCATTCAGGAAGGTGTGATCGGCATCCAGCAGGGAAAGAAGGGATCCATCGTTGCGGAACATGTCCTCGAAAAACCGGACGGTCTCTTCATACATTTCCCCGCGGAGCCTTGCGAAGGTGGGGTAGAGTCTCTCGTTCTTGTCATCGTTCTGGTCGAACCCGCGGACATGCAGCCACTGGCAGGCAAACTGGATGGCCAACCGGCGGGTGCGGGGATCGTCCAGCATACGCCTTGCCTGCTGGACCAGGGTGCGCTCCCGGCTCAGCTCTCCGGTCGAGGCGGCCTTTTGTAATTCCGGATCCGGCATCGAGGACCAGAGGAAATAACTCAGCCTGTTGGCCAATTCCCGGCCCGAGACCGGCGCGGGTTCCCTGCCTGGTGCGGGTTGTTCGCTGCGGTAGAGGAACGTCGGGGAGGTCAGGATACGGGCGATGGTCAGGCGGATCGCTTCCTCGTGAGAAATCCCGCTGTCACGAAGTTGCCGGTAGAGGATACGTAGTCCCTGTTCTCCGGAATCGGTCAATGGGCGGCGCCAGGCTCTTGCAGCGAATTCCACGGCGGCATCAAGATGAACCGATTCGGTGGCGATCAGGCGCTTCTGGAATTCTTCCGCGCGTTTGTTCACCGCATCCACGTGCGGAGCCCAGGTCTTGACCAGGTCGGGCCGGTCCTGGGTGGCGAATTCCCGGATCTGCTCAAAGGCGACCTGATACTTGAGGGGCTCCCGGGCCACGAAGAACAATTCCTCCCACAGCCGATCGAGTTCGGCGGTCTGCCGGTCATCCAGCATCAATCTTTTCAGGTGATCATCCTCGCGGTGAAACAAGGTCAGGGTAACCACTTCGTCCACCGGAACGATCCGGGCGTAACAGAGGGCCGGGGGAAAGAGTTTGCAGAAGCGGCTGACCGGCCCCTCGATCCGTTCCCGGGCCGGGCTTCCCTCGCAGATCAGAATCGGAATACTGTTCGGGAGGCTTGGAGAGGCTGGAGGCCTCGCGAGAACCTGGGCCCGGGCGGTGCCCTGGTAGCCGTGTTCGGGGTCCAACTCAACAGAACCGACAAGGAGCCGATCCCGGGCCATTTCTGCCGGCACCCGGAATTCGATGACCTCGGGAGCCTGGACGACAAGGTCGACCGGGGCAACGGGATCTCCCAGCGGGTGACGACCAAAGCGTCCGGCTGGTGGCAGCTTCTTCCGCAGCGCCGCCAGATCCACCGGGAAGGTAAGGTGGCGGAGCTGTTGCTGCAGCCGGGCATCCGGTGTCTGGCCCTCCTTCCGGGCGGCGGTGGCCAGGGCTTGGACGCGGTGGGCCAGCTTCTCTCGTTTTGCCTGGTCCGCCTCATCAAGCCATGCGGCGAGGAGTGACCCCTCCGGAACAGAGGCTATGGGTTCTCCCCCTTTCTCAAGATGAGCCATTTCGCCGCGGTAGAAATGCCACGTTCCCGGGTTTCCATGGCTGTCGGGATGCGGATTGCCGGCGTGGAGATCGGGGCTCAGGTCGTGGGCGAGGTTCCAGGCCCGTCCGGCCCCGCCGGTTTCGCTGATCACGAGTTCGATGGCGGTCAGGTCACAAGTGTGTTGGCGCTCCTTCGGACCGACGAGGAGGGAGAGCATTTCGCCCTTGCGTATAGCTACCGTGGCAGGAGTCATGGTGGAGGATCCTCCCAGGGGATAATTGCCCTGCCACAGCGCCACGCTCGCCCCGGCGGAGCGATGCTGCAGGACCCATTCAGCTCCGTTGCCGCAGGTGGCATGGGCATCAGTGACACGGGCCTCA
Source organism: Roseibacillus sp. (assembly GCA_029242545.1). Classification (GTDB taxonomy): domain Bacteria; phylum Verrucomicrobiota; class Verrucomicrobiia; order Verrucomicrobiales; family Akkermansiaceae; genus Roseibacillus_B. The sequence goes on along the minus strand of JAQWTV010000052.1, from coordinate 12,532 downwards.
ACCTGCACCACGCCGTCGAGGGGGCTCTGCCAGCCGACCGCGGAATAATGGGTGGGGGTGGGATGAACAACGATCGAGTGCGGTCTGGCGAGACCTGGGATCCGTTCATCCTTGTCCGTTGAGTTTGCTACCACGGAGGGGAGTGAGTCCGGGGTAGTTGCCGCCCAACCCGTGATCCCGTTCCGGATATTGATCTTTCTCGTCAGGTGCCCCTCGACCTTGACCCCCGTAGAGCGATCGAGAGCGAGGTAGTCCAGCCATACTCTGAGGATTTCTGGGTTGAGTTTGTGTGCCGCAGCGACCCGGGCCAGGTCGTTGCTGGACCCGATGACACTGACGGCAGAGAGGTATGCGGAGGTTTGACCGAGGATCCCGAGGCGATGTTCAGCGATGAGTTGCTGTAGTCCGGCCACCTCCCGCAAGGGCAGGGGAGCGCGCCCTCTACCCTCGAGGCGCAGGTTTTTCCACACCACGTAGTCGCTGGTATTCCCATCCCCTGCGTCACCAGCGATGAGATAGAAGACGCTGTCGCCTCCACCCTTGGCTGAAGGAAGGTCCCATCGGATCTCCGCGCGGGGGGTGAGCAGGGTCTTGATCCCAACCGCCTCCATCCATGGTGGAGGTTTGCCATCGGTTCCGATATGACCGATGGAATTGAACTTCCACAGCTTGTCCCGGGTTTGGTTGATTTTGGCCACCAGTTCCGAGGGGTCGTTTGATACTGTGTTCTGCCACTGTTTCCTCAGTCCGCCAACCAGAGTGGCGTCATCCGGTTCCTCTGCGGACAGAGTTTCCCACAGGGTCAGGAGGTATTTCGGGCTCAGTCCCCGCTCCCGGGCCACGGCCTCGACCTTTTTCTCTCCGCTAGCGAGGACCTCCCTTTCCTCGAGGGTGGCTGCCAGGTATCTCGCGAGGGGAAGCCGTCCCCCCTGGTTGGTAGTGAACTTGATGCCGTGCAGGTCTACTGCCGAGCCACCACCATCCTCGGTGAACCGGCGATAGAAGGCCTGAATACGAGCGAGGAGGGCATCGGTCCGGTCCCGCTCTGTGCGGTGGGGTGAAAAGCGGATTCCCTCCGGGGTGAGTACGACATGGGCGGCGACCTCCTTGGCGGCATCCAGGTATTTGCTGGCAAGCGCGGGGGACATGCCCTGGGCGGCTCCTGCATTGGTGAAGCCCTCACCCGCTGCTCCATCCACGGGAAACTCGCGGGTGGGATCGAGGAACGGCACGCCGGTCAGGTCCCGCACGGTGTAATTGTATTCGGCATTGTTCAGGCGTCGCAGCACCAGGGGCCCGGGATCACCTGCCTGCGTCTCGGCCTCCTTCCGGAGGTAGGATTCCACCCACCTCTGGAGGAAGATCAGCTCGTTTTCGGTTGGTTGCTTGGCCTTGCGCGGGGGCATCTGCCGGCTCTCGAGTATCTCACGAACCTGCAGCCAGATTCCTGGAGAACGCCGGACATCCTCCATCGTCTCGAAGGACTCAAGGTCGATTTCGCCCTCGGCCTTATCTCCTGAGTGGCATTCGAAGCAGTAGCGCTCCAGCAGGACCCTCACTTCCGGGCGGTAGTCTCTCGCGAACTGGGCCAGAGCAGGGTCGCCCCGGGCCCCGGCAAGGGAGACCGCGCAGATGACTGTGGCCAGCAGTTCAGATGGAATGGGAATTCTCAGGGAAGCAGAGGAGTAAGCACCAGTGTGAGAGGAGAGATTTTTTCCGCAAGAACCCAGAGCGTCATTCTATTGCAGGACGTGGTGTACGCTGTTCTTCGGGATCTCCGGTGGGTAGCCCTCCTCATATGGGGATGAAATGGTCTCTCGCATGCATTTTCCGGGGACTCATGGTGGGTGTCATTGTGGTTCTCCTTCCGGGTTGCGCTGGAGGCACGAGGATTAGCAAATGGAAGAAGTTGGTGTCGCCCGATCTGGGTTATCTTGTGGCTTGCAGAAATTGGTGATTCCCGGTCGAATAGTCGGATGAACGGTATTTGCACTCTTCCTGCTCCGGGCTCGTCCCCTGGGGAGAGGGTAGTCCGGGTCCAGAGGGGCTATTCCCTGGTAGTCTCCAGCGTTATTGCCTTGGTGTCTTTGGCGTGCTCGCCTCTCGCCAAATCCCAGAGCCTCCCTGCAAGTGCGAAAGAATTTTCTCAGGGCGTGGGAGCCCTTCTTCAGGAATACTGTCACGATTGTCATGGGCGTGAAAAAACCAAGGGGAAGCTCGACCTCACGACTTACGAATCATGGGCAGACCTGGAGGAGAATCCGGAGCTCATTGAAAATATCATCGAGGTGCTGGGGAAAAGCGAAATGCCTCCTGAGGATTCCGAACAACCTAGTGGTCCTCAGCGTGAGCTCATGTTGCTGGGCCTGGAAAAATCATTCAAGAATGCCATGGCGGATCGTCAGCCGGTCATGCCGCTACGCCTCAGGCGGATGAACCGATTTGAATATGGCAATGCGGTGAGAGATCTATTCGATCTCAAGTCATGGGTCTACTCGATCAATGATCGCATTATCCGAGACCACAATAACTACTTCCGGCCTGAAACGGGGAAGATGCCGAAGGTGGCAAAAGTGGGTAACCGGATCATGGGTTTGCAGCAGTTGCTGGAGAACCGGTTGCTAGGGGTAATGGCCTTTCCCAAGGATCCTCCTGCCGAAAACGGATTCAATAATCGAGGGGATCATCTCAGTATGACCCCAGTGCTCATGGAAGCCTTCCTGGAACTCAGTCGTTCGGTGGTGAACGCTGAGAATTTTGACAAGAACTGCCAGACGTGGAACGACTTGTTTCAAGATCCTTCCAAGGAGCCATTACCCGAGGAGTTTGGCTCCATCATGGTAGATGAATCAGTGGTGACCAAAAGCACCGGATTGACACTCAGTGCTTGGATCCGGCCATCGAAGACGATCGAGAAGTGGCAGACTATCGTCCGGCGTGAGGATTCGTGGAAACGCCAGTTGCTGGCCATGGGGGGGACGGACGGAACCTGGGGGATCTGGATGGGAGCGGGTATCGGAGGCCGCTATGTCGAATTTGGTGCGCCGGTAGAGCCGAAGGCCCTTCGCGACGGGAAATGGCACCATGTTGCCGGTACCTTTGATGGCAGGGAGATGACTATCTACGTGGACGGCAAGCGGGTTGGGGGCAAGGAGGTCGAGGGTAGTCTTTACAACAGAAGCCTGAAGCCAATGGGAATTGGCTCCTCCGGGGACGAGCCTTTTCATGGGGATCTCAATGACGTGCGCGTCTTTCGCTCCGGTTTGGGGAAGCTCGAGATTGAGCAGATCGCAGCGGGTCAGCCTGATATCGCCATCAAGGAGATGGTTGGGAGTTGGAAGCGCGCTGAGGAGGTCAGGGTTGAGCGAAAGCAACCGATCGCAGAGGTCGCGCATGAACGGATCCGCAACTTTCTTCTCAGAGCCTTCAGATCTCCTGCGGATGCAAAAACCCTGAAGTTGTATACTGGGTATTTTGACAGAAAGTATACGGAAACCGGGGATTTCACCACCAGCATGAAGGAGGTTGTATCAGGGGCTCTGGCTTCTCCGCGATTCATCATGGTGCACGACGAAGCAAACCGCGCGTTGCCTAATTCTGGTGCTTTTAACCTGGCGACTCGACTGTCCTTTTTCCTATGGAGCTCAATCCCGGATGATGAGTTGCTGGCATTGGCGGGAGAAGGTAAGCTTGAGGATCCGGAGGTTCTGGCCGAGCAGGTCGACCGCATGCTCAACGACCGACGAGTGAAAAACTTCTGCGACAGTTTTGCCCCTCAATGGCTCAAGATTAATAATCTGGTTTCTGCTTCCCCTGATTTCAAGATCCACCGGGAGTATTACTTTGGTGGCGATGACAAGATATCCTACAAGAGGGGGATGCACATGATGCTGGAACCGCTTCTCAATTTTGAAACGGTATTTATTGAGAACAGACCCATCATGGAATTGATTGATTCCAACTTTACCTATCGGAGTCACCTGCTGGCTGAATGGTATCAGGGACGGGCCGCAACCTATAATATCAACGTAAACCTCCGGGATATCGAATTCACCCGTACGCCGCTGAGCGATCGTAGATATGGTGGGGTGATGACCACCGGAGCCGTGATGGTGATGACCTCGGGGCCGTTCCGATCATTGCCCATCACCCGGGGGTCGTGGGTTTCCTCGGTCATATTCAATGATCCGCCCGAGCCTCCGCCTGATGATATCCCCGACCTGAAGGCAGATGACTCAACCCTTGAGAAAGAGGGCCTGACCGTGAGGCAGAAGCTGAAACAGCACAGTGAAGACTCCCAATGTGCCGGCTGCCATAAGAAGATCGATCCTCTCGGGTTTGCCCTCGAGAATTATGATTTGCTGGGTCGCTGGCGAGATAACTACCGAACTGGCTTGAAAGTGGACGCCAGCGGAACATTATTCGGCAAACATGATTTCGAAGATATTGTCGGTTTCAAGGATGCGGTGCTCGCTGAGAAAGACGTGTTTGCTAGAGCCTTTATCAAGCACCTGCTGTCTTTCGGTCTGGGCCGCGAGATGACGATTTCAGACCGGATGGCCGTGGATGAAATCGCGAGGGCCAGCATGAAGGACGACTATAAATTGAGAAACTTGATCAAACATACGGTGCTACATCCGGTGTTCAGCCAAAGAAAAAACGATGAAAAAGATGGATAGACGGAATTTCCTGTTGGGAACAGGAGGCAGCATGATGGCGCTGCCATGGCTGGAGATGCATGCAGAGGAGCCCGCAACCCGGAAGCTGAAAGAGCCCCCCCTGCGATTTGCCTCCTTTTATTCACCAATGGGTTTTGTGAGGGATCACTTTTTTCCGGGGAAGGACAATGAGGATTTCCTGTCAATGCCGACCCTGAGTCCGCTGAAGAACGTGGCCGACAAGGTGACGCTGATCACCGGCTTATACCGGGTGAACGTGAGAGGGATCGATGTACATAACCAATGCAGTTCATGCTACCTGTCCTCGGCAGATCCCCGCGGCGAGATTAAGTCGCCCTACCCGATGGACCGGACCCTCGATCACCTGATTGCAGACAAGATCAGCCATCGAACTCCCATCCGATCTCTGGAGTTGAACTGCAACACGTTCAAGGACCTCAGGGAATCGATCTACCTGGATAATATTTCGTGGTACGGTCCGGAGCATGTGGCAACCTCGATGAAGGACCCGCGGAAGGTCTACCGGCGCCTGTTCAGGACAGGGAAATCGGAAAAGGATATTACGGACCTGATTCTACAGGACGCGTCCAATTTTGAAAGGACCCTGAGTCGTCACGATAAGGACAAAATGGATGAGTATTTCACATCTGTGAGAGAGGTCGAAAAACAGATTGAGAAACTCTCTAAGCACTACGCGATGTATGAGAGGGCGGAGATGAAAGAGCCCGATGAAGTGCCGATGACCCGTGGAGAGTATATCCGGATGATGGGCAAATTGCTCGTGCTGGCCTTTCAGGGAGACCTCACTCATGTTGCCACGTTCATGCTCGCGCCGGAACGGTGGGGCACGCCGCAGCGATTCCATGAATTGAACTTCACAAAATCACATCACGGTCTCACTCACTCCCAAGGCAGAGAAGATGTGAAGCAGACTCTCGTGCAGGTAGACCGGTTCTATATGGAGCTATTCGCTGAAGTCTTGGAACAGTTAGACGCGATTCAGGAGGGTGAGGGAACGCTTCTTGATCATTCCATGATTACCCTCGGTTCAGGACTTGGAGATGGGAAAGACCATACCATGGACGAGCTTCCGATAGTTGTAGCGGGTTCAGCCAATGGCAGAATCAAGACCGGTCGGGTCCTCAATTGCCCAGGAAAAACTCCGTTGGCCAACCTTTGGCTCTCGCAAGCTCAGCTCATGGGCACGGGTATGAAGCAATTTGCTGATAGCACGGGACCTTTGCAGGGGCTCCTTGCCTGAGTGGCAGCGCCTCTCGAGGCAGTTCTCGATAAAGAGACTCCTGCTAGCTCTCACCCGATTCCTGGGCCTTACGCTCGGCTTCCAGCTCCGCTTCGAAGTCGGCTTCCTCCTTGGCTTTGCGCGCTTCTTCGGCAGCCTTCTCAGCAGCTTCCTTTTCAGCCTTTTCGGCGGCTTCCTCAGCAGCCTCCTGAGCGTCAATTTCGGCATTACGCTTCTCGGCTGCGGCCGCCTCACGAGCCATTCGTTTGTCAAACTTCTTCTGTTCGCGCTCGCGGCGTTTGTAGTCTTTGCTCGGTGTGGAGGCCATGGTGAAGATCCCTGTTCCTTGTTTAAATGGGGGCTAGGTGGACACTATGAAAAATCTGCCCGCCAAGCCGATCACAAATCGTGTTAATTATAATCAAGCAGCAGAAAACTTATGAACAGACGCCCGATGCAACCCGATGAGAGAGGCAGCGGCGGCCATTCATTCTGCCGTGTAACACGCTGAATATAAGCATAAAAAGCATCTTTTTAGTTTCTGGGATGAAAGGGAACGAGTGTTCTGATCTTATGGCCTACCGGGTGCGGGTAGATTGAACCCCAACCCAGCACGAGGGGTGTTGCTGGGCGAACACCCCTCGTGCTGGGCGCCGAAATAATCAGCTACGAAGCGCAGGGTGAGAGGGGGTAATCTCTGGTCTACGAATGAAGAAGCGGCCACTGCTGCCTTTGCGTTGACTGATCCCGCAAGTGCGATCGATTCTAACACTTACGAAGGCGCGGTGGCTCCTCCTGACTTTGTGGGGCATTCCCTTGATCTTTACTCCTCGGGCGAGGGGCTCCTGCGATTCTCCCTCCGGGGAGAGCCGGGGATGGCCTGCCCATTTGCCTCCTCCAACGACCTTCAGAGCTGGAGGCGCTCCGGATTCCTCCAGATTGGTTAGGAGGTCTTTGACCTGACTCCCTCAGCCGCGAGAGCATTCCTTCGTGTGGCGGCTCCGGTGCCTGAATAGCCGGAGTGTTGCTCAGTCCCGGCTACCTCGCAGGATCATGGGAGTTGCTCGACTCGCAGGAAGAGAGAGGAACGGGAGGCGGTCTGCAGGGTGACGGTCGCGTTACCACTGCCGTCAGTAGTGACCACAGCTGGGGTGGTCGTTTCTTGCGTAGGGAAGGCTCCCCCACTCAGGGTGGCGGTGCTTTTCACCGCAAAGCTTGCGTTGGGAGCCCCCGTGATGCCCAGGCTCAGAGTAGTGCCGCTCAGCGAAAGGGATCTGATAGCAGGCGTTGCCATTGGTTCCGTGACCGGCGGATCGATGGTGACCTTGCCGATCATGCCTCGATGGCCGGAGATCTCGCAGTAGTAGAACACTTCCTTGCCCTCAAGGGCTGGGGGAAAGGTGAACTCACCCGAGGAGTTGGGAGCGACCCGGAAGAGCCAGCCGGGGTCTCCGCTGCCAAGGACGCTGGACTGGCGAAAGGCTGTTCCTGCTTCCAGGTTCCCTGAGTAAGTAACCGCGCTCGGAAAGGCGGTATCGTTGAAGGCGAAAACGAGAGGGTGCCCCCCACTTGTACGATTCACGGTGTAGCTTATTCCTGAGTGGAGGGCGAGAACCGGGTCGTTGAAGCCGTTGATCCGGTAGTGGGAAGCTCCGGAGTTGCCCATGTTGATGATAGAATTGCCCTCATCGAGGGTAATCGTCTCCGCTTGGCAGGGAAGTAGAAGAACCGTGAGGAGTATGGGGAGGAAACAACGCATGCGGTAACCTACGGCGTGCGCAGCTCCACGCAAGCAGCAGAGTGGTGATTCCCCGATTCAACCACGGTAAAAGATCCTTTTCGGATAGGATTCCCGGTGCCGAAGTAGTCTGTTGGAGAGATTCCTGAAAGATTCGACGAAAGGATCGACGTAGGCTAAAATTTACCCAACTCGCTTGGAAAACCATGCTCAATCGCAGATCACTACTAAAGGGAATGGCAGCGGCAGCCGCCGGTGCTCCGGTGTTTCCCGGACTGTCCCCGGCTGCCCCGGTCAAGGGAAGCCCGAAGCGGGTGATCTTCTTCCTGCAAAACCAGGGCTTCGATCCCAAGACCTGCATCCCGGAGGGGATGAAAAACAGTGGGTCTCTGGCCAAGATGAAATTGCCTGAGCCCATCGAGGCGCTGGAGCCTTACAAGGAGCGTCTGCATATCATCAATGGGCTTCATGGATTGCATGCCAGCCCCTCGCACAGCGCTTTTTTTGGAGCGCTTGGGGGATATCGGGGAAGCGATGGAGTGCCACCCAGTGGCCCCACCATCGACCACACCCTCAGCGAAACCCTGCCCGAAACTCTCCTGTCCCATCTTTGCATCGGGATGGATTCTCTTGGGAACATGAGATCGAAGCCCACGGTGGCGAACCTTTCCGCCAGTGGAGCGGGTCAACCCATCTTCATGCATTCCAATCCGAACCATCTTTACGAGATGCTGTATGGCGGGATTTCGAAGGGAGAGATTCGCAAGCAGCATGAAGCGCGTTCCGGTATGTTCAACCGGGTTGAACGACTTGCGGCGGCCAAGGCTGGTGGCCTGCGAGGCGTGAGTAAGGAACGCTACGGGCAGTATGTCGACGGGTTCGTTGAGATCAACGGGCTGCGAGAACGTCTCGGTGATGTGTCTCCGCGGCTAAGGGATTTTGCTCCCGAAGTGGATGAGCGCTACACCAATCCAGAGTTTGAAACCGACTGGCATGATGTGCTTCTCGACTTGGGGATTTCAGCCCTTAAGTCAGGGCTGACGAGTGTTCTTACAATTGGATCCGGGCGGGGTGAAATCTTTGGAGCTTGGAAGGGCCTCGGGGTGGAGCAGCAGGGGCACAACCTCGGGCACATGAAGCAGCCGAACAACCCAATCTGGGTCAAGATCCGTCAGTATAACAGCCGGATGCTGGTTCGACTGATGGAAGAGCTCGAGAGTGTTCCCGAAGGGAGTGGCACCATGATGGACAACACTTTGATCGTCTACACCAGCAACAACGCGGACTCTCAGCATACTTCCGGGAAGAACTGGCCGGTGATGCTCCTCGGAAACTATGATGGGGCCTTCAGGACGGGATGTTTTACCCAGCTCGATGGGAAGCGGCCGATCAACGCTCTCTACAATTCCATTCTGAGAGCCTCCGGAGTCTCTGGAGATCGCTACAACATGTCCGAGAAGCTGGCAGCAAAGTTTGATTCCGGCACCGGCCCGCTCAAAGAAGTTCTCATATGAACCTGCTGAAGCGCCCCCTTTGCGCGGGGATGGCGGCCGTGCTTTACGCGACGGCTCAGGCAATGGGATCTTACACGCCCGGCGAACTCGTTGAAGGCGACTTCAAGACGTATGCGCGTGTATTTCTCGAAAACAACTGCTTTGACTGTCACGACGCCGATTCGACCAAGGGCGACCTCAATCTCGCTGAGCTGGGGCCGGTGGATGAGACAAACGCAGCCGTTTGGAAGTCCATCTGGGCACAGGTGACGCTGCAGGAGATGCCACCCAAGAAAAAGTCGAAGGTAAAGATCATCGACCGTTTGCGATTCTCCGACTGGATCGTGGCTGAACTTCAGCGCATGATGAAAGACAAAGGCGGGTTTCAGGCTCATCTTGATCCTAACAAGGGTAACTTTGTCGCGCACGATTTACTTTTTGGTTCATTGCCCAAAGGCATCCGTCTTGTGCCTACCGCTTCACCTGCGCGCATCTGGCGCATCACGCCGCAGGAACACATCACACGGCTCAACGAACTGATCAATACTGAGCCGGCTTTCGACCCCGCCAAGCCCGGTCTGCGCACGCGTGGTGACGTGGTGCCCACCAATCACGGCGGCGAACTGAAACTCTACTTCGGTACCGATCGTATTATTCGTTGGGAAGGTGGTACGGTCGCCTACGCCACCGCTGTAAAGAGTGTGCCCGTTGTACTTTCCTCGGCGCGCAAACATGGACTGGAGAATTATCCCAATTTTTATACCGTCAATAGCGCCGAGGCCACGCAGATCCTTGGCAAGGCGGAGGACATTCTGCGCTATATGGCCTACGGCCCGGAGAGTCTGATCGGTTTTCCAGAACAGATCACTGATGATCCCAAGACATATGACAAGGTTAAGCCTGAGGGTGACATTCGCGGCACGCCAATGGCCATCGTGTATAATACTAAGATTGTTCGCCCCAAGGCGCCGATCTACGACCTTATGAAAGAAGAAGGTGTCACCGACGAGGGCCTGCGAGCATCCATTGATTTTCTTTTTGAAGCCGTAACCTTCCGTCCGCCTACCGAGAAAGAAGCAGGGGATTACCTGCAGATCGTCCAAAAATCCATCGACAGGGTTGGCAAAAAAGACGGTGTGTACATGGGGCTCTCTGCCCTATTCCTCGATCGTGATGCGCTCTTCCGTCCAGAGTTGGTCGCTGACGGCAAACCTGATAAGCACGGCCGTGTGATGTTGAAGGACTGGGAGCTCGGTCTCGCCCTCAACCACGCTCTCAGCTACATCCAGCCTGACACTCAGCTCCGCAAGGCTATCGCCGAGGGCCGTATGCGCACACGTCAGGATGTACGCCGCGAAGTCTCCCGGATGCTCGATGACGAAAGTATCCGCAAGCCCCGTGTTCTCCGCTTCTTCCGCGACTTCTTTGATTATGACTTAGGCGGCTATATTTGCAAAGACAACGCGGCCTTGGACCGCACTGGTGTCGGCGCCCGCGGAACTTCCCACTATCAGGCGATGTTCCATGCAACCGCCAGCACAGACCGCCTGATCGAGCTCATTTTAAAAAAAGACGAAGACGTCCTCAAGGAGCTCCTGACCACCCAACAAGTTGTGGCCACGGGCAATGACAAAACCTACTTTGGAAAGAAAAACAACAAGGAGGAACGGGAAGCCGCTACACTCGTTCGAAAAAAAGAAGCGGAGGCAAAACTGGAGAAGGAAACGGCTGCCGTGGCGGATCTCGAAAAGGAAATTGAGGGTCTCGAAGTCAAATTACGGGACAATTCCGGGGATCAGGTTCTCCCTGAGCTTTTGGTCAACGGGAGCTTTTCCAAAGTGACTTTTGAGGAGCCCGATAATTGGGAGTTGGGAAAAGGAACCCTTAACCAAACCGAACTTGCAAATGGGAAGGTAGTTGGTGAACGAGGTGCGGTCACATTGGAGCAAAAGTTCTCTAAGCCGATTGCCTCCAAGACCAAATTAATAGTCAAAGCCACCCGGACCGATTCAAGTTCCGCCGCGATTTTCTTCAAGGCCATTTGGGACAACGGTTCCCATTCTGACAGAATCCACACGGCCATTGGTCAAGTGGAGCTCGTAGTCCCTGCCGGCAAAACGATGACCGGGATCCAGTTTAATACTTTTCGCCCAAATCTTGGGATATCCGAGGTTTCCTTGAGGGAAGATACAGGGATGCTCAAGACCTTGACGCAAAAGAAGAAGTCTTTGACCGCCGCCAAGAAGAAACTGGAGCAGGAAAAAAAGAAGAGGGTCGGTAACGTCCGCGTTACGCAAGCCGAGCTTTCCGGACCAAGAGTCTACGCCCGGGTCAGTCGTCGATCATTCGGGAATGGATCCATGAAGCCCGAACGGACCTTGGCTACGGCTCCGGAAGGCCAGCGGTTGGGGCTTCTGACACATCCAAGTTGGCTGGTTTCGCATTCGGATGCCATGGATAATCACGCAATCCTACGCGGACGGTGGATTCGCGAGCGGCTTCTTGGTGGGGGCATTCCGGACATTCCCATCACCGTCGACGCGATGTTGCCAGACGAACCTAATACCACCTTGCGTGAGCGCATGCGCGTGACGCGCCAGAAATATTGCTGGACCTGCCACGAGAAGATGGACCCTCTCGGTCTTCCCTTCGAGATGTACAATCATGCCGGTCTTTTCCGAACGAGCGAGCTTGATAAGCCCGTGGATACCTCGGGTGAAATCATTGATAGCGGGGACCCCGCTCTCGACGGCGCGGTGAAAAACGCCTTGGACATGATCGACAAGCTGGCCGCCAGCGAACGTGTCGAGCAGGTCTTCGTGCGCCACGCCTTCCGTTTCTGGATGGGACGCAATGAAACCCTGCATGACGCGCCGGTATTGCAGGCAGCTCACAAGGCCTACCGTGAGAGTAAGGGGAGTATGAAGGCCCTTCTAGTCTCTCTGCTTACATCCGATGCCTTTCTCTACCGCAGGGTGGAACAGGAGGGGTAGGTCGGGGCCGGGTTGTCACTTCTCGGTCCCAGGCTTCCAAGCTTCAGCGAGCTTGGAGCCCTCGGCAATTTCCCCGGGGGTGGCGTTGCCCGTGAGGGTGGAGAGGGCCTCGTCCGCGGCGGCGCCGTAGCTCGCATTGACTGCGAGGGTGAGCCACTTGAGTGCCTGTGTCACGTTGTGGTCGACCCCTGAGCCGGTGGCGCAGGCCTGGCCGTAGGCGAACTGGGCTCCGGGGTGTCCCTGGTCGGCGGCTTGCAGATGCCAGCTTGCGGCCTGCTCCGGGTTCCTGGTGACACCGGAACCTTTTTTATACATGTCACCGAGGGCTGCCTGACCCTCCAAGTCTCCCTGTTCCGCGGCCCGGCGCATCCAGAGGAAGGCGAGCGACT
>JAQWTV010000044.1 GCA_029242545.1 Roseibacillus sp. | reverse complement strand
ATTGAAATTGCAGATGGGGTTCAGCTGGGAGGAAAGTCCGGGGCTATGCAGAGTATTGATGAGCCCGGCGTTTATATGGGAACCCCGGCAAAGCCATTTAAGGAAGAGGTGCGCCAGTGGCGTGATCTGACCAAGCTCACGGAGATACGCCGAGCCTTGAAGGTCTTGCGCGAGGAAGTGGACCGCTTGAAGAAGGTCTGAATCAGTTACAGTGAGAGAGGCTTTCCAGATGAAGGAATAACGGCTCTCTCAACCTGTTTCTCAAACCACTCCAGAGCTGCGGGGTCCCCGTGGACGAGAACGGTCTTGCGAGCATCTGCGGCCTGCATGAAGTCCAGGAGGTGATTCCGGGGCGCATGTCCGCTGAAATCGTAGACCTTCACGCCGCAATTCAGAGGGACACCGGGAAGCTCAGGGTCGAGTTGAATTTCATCCCCGGGTTGAGCCGCCCGAATCTTTCCTCCGGGGCTGTCCGGGTCGGCATAGCCAACGAAAAGCAGCATGTTCCCTGGCTTATCGATAAAGCCACGGGCGAATCCATTCGACGTTGTCTTTTCCGTCATCATGCCGCTTGAGAGAGCGTAGATTGCTCCGCGCTCAAGGGGTATGGGTCTGCGTCCCCGGCGGTTTCCGGTGATGGGATTCATATCTCTCAGGATCTTGAAATCCGTGCGGCTGCGACGTGTAGAGCCCGAAAATTTGTCGTAGACTACAGTCATCTTGGTGCTCAGCCCCCCAATATAGACCGGTGCGTCCCTGAGAGAGTGGTCTAGCTTGGCCTCATGAATCATGGTGAGAACCTCCTGAGTTTTACCGATAGCAAAAACGGGGACGAGGACTGATCCGCCCTTGCTCAGACACTGCTCAATATCATCGATAAAGCGGACTCTTTCTTTCTTTGGACAGTAGGAGGCCGGTCGGGGAGAATCACCTCTGGTGGTCTCAACTATGAGAGCGTCGAGATTTTTTTCCGCAAGGTCGGGAAAGCGCGCGCCTTTTATCAGAGCATGGTCTTCGAAGCGAATATCTCCGCTGTAGAAAAATCGTTTACAGTTTCCCTCTAGCAAGACTCCTGCGGATCCAAGGATGTGGCCTGCATCGTAAAATGTTGCTTTTACCGACCCGTTCCAGTCCAGATCAAAAGGCTTTTCGTAATCGCGAGGCTCAATGCGGGGGATCAGTTTGTCGATGGAGCGATGAGTGAAGAGGGGGTAGTCCTCAATGCCCAGTTCTGCTCGCTGGGACTTCATCACATTCACCGAGTTGTGGAGGAGCGCTTCAGCAAGGGCGCACGTCGCTGGGGTCATGAAAACCCGCGCGGAAGGTTGATCGCGCATAAGGACAGGAAGCGTGCCGACATGATCAAGGTGGGAGTGAGTGACAATGATGGCATCGAGGCTATCATGGGGCAGGTCCTCGTAACGCGGAATGCTTGCCTGTCCCCTTTCTTTCGGATGCATGCCCGCGTCCAGAACGATGCGGGTGTCGCCGATCTCAAGCAGGTAGCAGTTGGCTCCGATCTCGGTGGTCCGGTTAAGGAGAGTGAAGCGAGCGTCGGGCACGACTTGAAGGCTGGGATGGTAGCAGGACGGAGGGTGGCCCCAAATTTCTGCTGGGGGATGTCCGGTCGGAAACGTAGCAGGGGGCGGATTCGAACCGCCGACCCAAGGCTTATGAGTCCTTTGCTCTACCCCTGAGCTACCCTGCCATTTAACCCTTGAGGCGACGGGGAGTTATATAGTGGGCCCGGCGGTGTCGATACCAAAAAGATCTCTGGGGGAGAGTAAACAGTGGAGTTGAGCTTACCGCGACCTTTCGGGGGAATAGGAATCAGAGGTCAGTTTCGGCCATTTTGAAGGCAGGGGAGGCTCAGCGAATACGAGAAGGGAGGCTAAATGAGGGGAAAACAGGGATTTGAGAGCTAAGGAAGGAGAAATTGTGGATAATTGCTGATGTTTTGGAGCTAGTCGCAGAATTCTTAAAAAATAGGCGAAATAGGCCTTGTCAACAAGGGGCTGACTCCTATAGTCGCGCCCCCCAAAATCGTGGCTGGATTCTGCGCAACATCGTAGAAAACAGCTTAAAAAGCGGTTTACCAGCTCATCGGGTGCAGCTCCGGATAACAGGCTCCTGCGAGGGTAATCCTCGCCGGCCTGCCTCCTGCCTCGGCGAGTGTTCAGAGACCAATAGAGATATTCTCAAACAGCAGGAATCATGCCGACCATCAACCAACTCGTCCGTAAAGGGCGCAAGCAGGCAGTCAGGAAATCCAAGTCGCCGGCGCTCGCAAATTGCCCTCAGCGACGCGGGGTCTGCCTCCAGGTCTATACCCGGACACCCAAGAAGCCAAACTCCGCTCTCCGGAAAGTGGCGAAGGTTCGTTTAACGAATGGGTTCGAGGTTATCGCCTACATCGGCGGAGAAGGGCATAATTTGCAGGAGCATAGCATTGTTCTTGTCCGTGGTGGCAGGGTTAAAGATCTCCCGGGTGTAAGGTATCACATTGTAAGGGGTTCACTCGATACACTGGGTGTTGAGAACCGAAAGCAGAGCCGATCCAAATATGGAGCTAAGCGGCCGAAGAAGTAACCTGATCTAAAACAGGAAGGAACTCACGAACATGGCAAGAAGAAGAAGAGTTTACCACAAGCCGGACAGGCGAGATCCGAAGTTCGATAGTGAATTAATCGGGCATCTCATCTCAAAAGTGATGAAGGATGGGAAGAGGGCCCTCGCCGAGAGGGTTGTGTATTCTGCGATCGACAAGGCTAACGAGGGAACTGACACAGTTGATCCTCTGGAGGTTGTAACCCGCGCAATCGAGAACTCAAAACCGCGGGTTGAGGTTAAAAGTCGTCGGGTTGGTGGAGCTACGTATCAGGTTCCACTCGAGGTGGCAGCCTTGCGCTCCGAAGCTCTGGCAATGCGGTGGATTATTGGATTTGCGCGGGGGCGTAAGGGAACGCCGATGCATGTAGCCCTTGCAAACGAAATTAAGGATGCCGCTAACAACACGGGTGGAGCAGTCCGCAAACGTGATGACGTTCACAAGATGGCGCAAGCCAACCGCGCATTTGCTCACTTCCGCTGGTAGTAAACAGTCTTAATGCTCGCCACCGCCACAGTTTCAGCTCCCAAGATGTCTGAGAGTCCTAACAGTCCTGATAGGCCGTATCCGCTTGAGCGGACGCGGAACATTGGGATTGCGGCGCATATTGATGCAGGGAAGACGACGCTGACGGAGCGGGTTCTGTTCTACACCGGGATGATTCACAGGATCGGGGAGGTGCACGATGGGGCAACCACGACCGATCACATGGAGCAGGAGCGCGAACGGGGAATTACGATTACCTCAGCTGCGGTCACATGCGAATGGATGCAGAGGAAAGACGAGGGGGTGTGTAAGCTATTTGAGGAAGAGAAGCAGAGGGTCAACATCATCGATACTCCAGGGCACGTTGATTTTACGGCGGAAGTTGAGAGGTCTCTCCGAGTTCTCGATGGCGCGATTGTCGTGTTCTGCGGAGTCGCAGGAGTGCAGCCTCAGACTGAAACAGTCTGGCGGCAGGCCTCTAAGTATAACGTGCCCAGAATCGTGTTCGTTAACAAGATGGACCGGGTTGGTGCAAATTTCCAGAATGTGGTCGAGGAGGTCCGGGAGAAGTTGGGGGCAACACCACTGCGCATTCTTATTCCCATAGGCTCTGAGGATCATCTCAAAGGGCAGATTGACGTTCTTAATAAGAAAGCAGTGGTCTACACCGAGGATGATGCTCTTGGCTCAACTTTTGAGATCCGAGAACTTGATGAGGAGCAGGCCAGAGAGGCTGACGAAGCTTACGGAGAAATCCTTAATGCGCTTGCTGATGCGGATGAGCATTTGGGAGAGAAGTTTTTATTGGAAGAAGAGATTACGGTATTGGATCTGAAAAACGCAATGCGGCGCGCGACCATCGCGAATAAGGTTGTGCCTATTGCTGGAGGGTCTGCCTTTAAGAACAAGGGAGTGCAGTATCTGGTAGACGCCGTAGTAGATTACCTTCCCAGTCCTCTGGAGATTCCTGCCGCAAGAGGTCAGAGATCTGACGATGAGAGCGATGAGGTGATCGCTACTACTGATGATAATGGGAATTTTTGCTCCCTGGCCTTCAAGCTCTGGGCAGATAAGTACGTAGGAAAACTGGTGTTCTTCCGGGTCTATTCAGGAACCGTTTCGAAGGGTGACATGGTCTACAACCCGCGAACGCGGAGGAAAGAGCGAGTCGGCAGGCTGATCCAAATTCAGGCCGATAAGCACGAGGAGATCGAAACCTGTTATGCGGGCGACATAGCCGCTATCGTGGGAATCAAAAACGTGACGACCGGGGATACCCTCTGTTCTCAGAAGTTCGACATCCTTCTGGAGCCCCCGAGTTTTCCAGAGCCTGTCATAGCTATGGCGGTCGAGCCCCGTACTACTGCGGACCAGGAAAAGATGTCTTCGGGTCTGGCTCGTCTCATGGAGGAGGATCCGACTTTTGTAGTTCATACCGACGAGGATACGGGGCAGACCATCATCTCTGGTATGGGTGAGCTCCATCTTGAGGTCATCATCGACCGCCTCCGGCGTGAATTCAGTGTGGAGGCTAACGTCGGTAAGCCTCAGATTGCTTACAGGGAAACAATCACTGCCGATGCAGGCGGAGAGGGACTTCTTAAGAAGCAGAGTGGAGGACGGGGGCAGTATGGCCACGTCGTGCTCGATGTGTCGCCTAATGAAAAAGGTGCCGGACTGACGACAAAGAGCCTCGTGGTTGGTGGTGCAATTCCCAAAGAGTTCATGAACTCGGTGACTGCCGGTGTTGCTGAATCGATGACAAACGGGATCGTTGCAGGATATCCGGTTGTAGACGTTCATGTGAATATCACGGACGGGTCGTCTCATGACGTGGATTCCAACGAAAACGCTTTCAAAATGGCCGCAATCTTTGCGATGAAAGACGCCTTTCGAAAGGCACACTCCATTCTGCTCGAGCCAATAATGGATGTAGAGGTAACTACTCCCGAGGAAAACCAAGGGGATATCATGGGAGACCTCAATCGCCGGCGAGGCCAAATTCAA
The DNA here is from genome assembly GCA_029242545.1 of Roseibacillus sp. Classification (GTDB taxonomy): domain Bacteria; phylum Verrucomicrobiota; class Verrucomicrobiia; order Verrucomicrobiales; family Akkermansiaceae; genus Roseibacillus_B. The sequence continues at coordinate 55,537 of JAQWTV010000044.1, read as the reverse complement.
GAGATGGGAAGTAAAGGTAACGTCGCCATCGTCAGAGCCAAGGTGCCTCTCGCGGAAATGTTCGGATACTCCACAGATGTCCGGACGATTTCCTCAGGCCGAGCCTCATTTGTAATGACCCCCTCCAGTTTCGAACCCGTCCCGCAGGTCATCGTTGAGGCGATCTGCAAGGAGCGCGGGACAGTCGCCGCCTAATTCGCCCTTCAACACATTTTCTTCTCTCGACCATGGAAAACCAGAAAATCAGAATTCGTCTCCGAGCCTACGACCATCGAGCGATCGATAAGTCCGCGGAAGAAATCGTGGAGACAGCCAAGCGGACGGGCGCGAAGGTTGCAGGTCCAATTCCCTTGCCAACACGGATCGAGAAATACTCGGTGAACCGGTCTCCACACGTGAACAAGAAGTCGGCAGAGCAGTTCGAGATTCGGACTCACAAACGTCTGCTGGATATCATGGACCCAACGGCACGGACGGTCGACGAACTCAAGAAACTCAATCTCCCTGCCGGGGTAGATATTACCATTCGGATCTGAGGCCGAAATATTAACTTTTAACTCCATACGACCATGTCACTAGGACTCATTGGAAAAAAAATAGGGATGACCAGGCTCTTTGATCAGGAAGCTGGCAGTGCGGTTGCGGTTACCGTAATCGATGTGGGAGGCAACGAGCTCGTGCAGCAGAAAAAGACTGAATCCAAAGATGGGTATAGCGCCGTTCAGGTAGCCTACTCGGATCAGAAGGAGCAGCGCATGAAACAGCCTGCCATGGGGCACCTCAAGAAGCACGGGGTTTCAGCGAAGAGTATTATCCGGGAGTTTCGCCTCGAAGAGGGTGAGGAGTTGCCGGAGTCTCATCCGGGCGCGGAGCTGTTTAAAGACGGCCAGTGGGTTGACGTTATCGGAACTACCAAGGGCAAGGGCTTCCAAGGGGTGGTTAAACGTTACAATTTCGGAGGTGGACCCGCAGCACACGGGCACATGACTCACAGGCGGCCTGGAGCCGTCGGTGCGGGAACGTGGCCCGGTCGAATCTGGAAGAACCAGAAGATGCCTGGACACGATGGCCAGCGAAACAGGACTACGCAGAACCTGAAAGTCGTACAAGTTCGTCCGGATGATAATGTGATTCTCGTTTCCGGTGCAGTTCCCGGTTCGAAGGGTAGTTACGTGGTTGTCCGCCCTGCAATAAAGAAGCCTTCGCCGGCGGAGTAACCGAATTTTACAATTTAGGAAGGAAGCAATATGTCAGCTACAACACTCACTCTTGAAGATGCCAAAGCGGCCAGCATCACCGTGCTGGAAGACCGTGAAAAGGGCGGCCAGGCAGTTCATGACCTGATCGTAGCCTATCAGGCAAACCGTCGGTCCGGGAGCGCCAATACCAAGACGCGTGGCGAGATCAGAGGAAGCGGCAAGAAGATGTACAGGCAGAAGGGGACGGGTAATGCGCGTCACCGCACATCAAAGGTTCCACTTTATGTTGGTGGAGGCGTAGCACATGGTCCCCGCCCAAGGGATTACTCGAAGCAGGTGCCTAAGAAAATTCGTAAGCTGGCATTTCGCCGTGTTCTCGGAGATTGCATCGCAGATGGAAAAATCCAAGTGGTGGATTCCTTCGAGATCGCTGATGGAAAGACCAAGTCCTTCTTGGCCGAAGTAGGAAAAATTACCGAAGCCGAAAAGGTTCTCGTTGTCGCTCCGGAATTTGATGACAAAACCCTCCTAGCTCACAGGAATATCCCGGGTGCGATGTGTCTGCCAGCCATTGAGGTAAGCATTGAGGAGCTCCTTTATCACGACAGTATCATTCTTACGGCTCCCGCGCTCGAGGTGCTGGCCTCACGGACTAGCTAACTTATAGACCAAAGCGAAACATGAGAGATATTTATTCCGTCATCGACAGCGTCCGCCTGTCTGAGAAGTCCACGCTTCTTCAGGAATTGCACAACGAATATGTGCTTAAGGTGGATCGTCGTGCCAACAAGATTGAGATCAAGCGCGCAGTCGAGCAGGCTTTTGGCGTCAAGGTCACAAGTGTTCGCACCGCCAACTACAGCGGGAAGGCGAAGCGAGTCCGACGTGCTGATGAAGGAAAGACCGCGGCCTGGAAAAAGGCAATGGTGCGGCTTAAAGATGGGGATTCAATTGACCTCATCTAGAGCCCTGCGCCAATCAGTTCATAACATAGCGATTTAACAAAAATAGCAGTCATGCCACTTAAAAGCTTCAAGCCAGTGACGCCCTCAAACCGCTACAAAGTGTGGCCGAGTTACGAGGAAATCACGAAGAAGAAGCCCGAAAAGGAACTGACCGAGCCGCTTCCGAGGAGCGGGGGTCGGAACAATCAGGGCAAGATTACCTGTCGTCATATTGGCGGGGGACATAAGCGAAAGTATCGCTTGGTCGACTTCAAGAGACGCAAGCGTGAGGTCGAGGCTCGTGTCATGGCAGTGGAATACGACCCTAATCGTACTTGCCGCATAGCGTTGATTCAATATTCCGATGGAGAGAAATCATATATCCTCTGCCCTGCCGGTCTTCAGGTTGGTGCAACCGTTCAGGCAGGAGAGAATGCGCCGCCTACACCTGGTAATGCATTGCCACTCAGGAGTGTGCCTCTCGGAACGGCAGTCCACAACATTGAGTTGCGTCCTGGCGGAGGAGGAAAAGTGGCAAGATCGGCTGGGCAACAGGCAGTAGTTTCGAACCGTGAAGGTGGTTACGCCTTGGTCAAAATGCCGTCTGGGGAAATTCGTCGCTTCCACGAAAACTGTTATTGCACAATCGGCCAGGTCGGAAACCGGGACCACATGAACGAGGTCTCAGGAAAGGCTGGGAGAACTCGCTGGAAAGGAGTTCGTCCTACAGTTCGCGGCATGTGTATGAACCCGGTGGATCACCCGAATGGCGGTGGTGAGGGTAAGTCCAAGTCCGGTGGGGGAAGACAGCACCTCAAATCTCCATGGGGCCACACCAAGGGCCAGCGAACCCGGTCGAAATACAAAGGCAGCAACAAGTTCATTGTCGAGCGCCGCAATGCCAAGAAGCGTTAACAACCTGAAATCATGCCACGTTCTCTAAAGAAAGGTCCTTTTGTAGACCAGAAGCTACTTGCCAAAATCGACGCAGCCGTCGAGAAGGGCGACAAAAAGCCAATAAAGACATGGAGCCGGCGCTCCATGATTACCCCGGATTTCGTCGGACTCACCTTCATGGTGCACAGCGGGAAGGGTTTCACAAACGTCTACGTCTCCGAAAATATGGTAGGGCACAAGCTGGGGGAGTTCGCTCCGACCCGGATTTTCAAAGCCCACGGGGGTATGGGTAAAAAGTAATCTCTTCAATTTCTTTAGCGTTAACCGACTCTTTCAATGGATACCACTTCCTTTAAGTTGATACTCTCCACCTTCATGGTGGCTGGGTTGATGCCGTGGTGTGGTGCTGAGGAGGCTGATGAGCTCAAGCAGCTGAGGCAGGACAATGCCCGGATGCAACTGCAGGTCGCCAGCCTGCAGGAAAGCCTCGTCGAGGCAAACCGGAGGGAAAAAGAATCGGCGGAGGCATTGGTTAAGATAAGAATCAGGTTGCAGGCGCTAGGTAAGGATCTCATCAGCGGTGGAGACGAAAGGACTGTAGAGGCCTGGCAGAATGTAACCGTTCTGGATCGACGGCTGCGAAGAATGGAAGAAGCAGCAATTCGTCTTAGCTCAGCTGCTCAGGCTTACATTAAGACGGCAATTGCAGCAGATCCTGAAGCTAGAGCCCGGCTGGAGGCCCATTTGAGAGCCCTCGAAGTAGAGTTGGGCCTGAGGAATATGCCCGAGAGGAATGTCGAGAGAGGCAATCTGCAGTACGCGCAGGTAAAAAGTATAGATGAGAAGAGTGGTTTGGTCGTCCTGAACGTCGGCGCCAAGGAAGATGCTCGCATTGGAATGGTTTTCAATATCATGCGCGGGGACCTGATGGTGGCCGAGGCAATGGTTGCAGACGTGCGGCCTGACATCTGTGGGGTGTTTGTCCAGAAACTCCAGAACGATAACAATCCTGTGCGGTTCAACGACACCGCGTCCCTTAAGAAGAATTAAGCTAGTCCTGTAATCATGGAAGTAAGGTCTGTATATAAATACGCACGCATCTCGCCCAAAAAGGCGCGGGACGTGGCTCGTGAGATTCAGGGGCTCCCTGTTTCCGATGCCATTGACACTCTCAACTTTACGCCGAAGAAAGCGGCTTTTCTGATTGGGAAGACACTTAAAAGTGCGGTGGCGAACGCTGAAAACAATCACGACCTGGCGGCTGACAGCCTTCAGGTCAAGGAGGCCAATATATGTGACGGCCCCTCATTTCGTCGCTTCAAGCCGCGGGCCCGTGGCTCTGCCAGTGCGATCAAGAAAAGGACGAGCCACATTTACATCATTTTGACCGATGAGGGCGGAGAAGAGAAGGCTCCTTCGAAACGAGGGAAAAGTAGCGAGAAAAGGCCGGTAGCGAAGACGGAGAAGGTAGAGGAAGAAGCTGCTTCAGAGGAAAGCGCAACAGATGGTGTGGAGGCTGCACCCGTCGCTGAAGACCAAGTAGACGAGGGATCAGTGGATTCCTCTCAAGAAGCCTCGGACCAGTCTCCAGATGAGGGAGCTGGTGTTGAGGAAGTTATTGAAGAACCACCGACGGCTGAAGAGGCCTCGGAGGAAGAAGAACAAAAGGACTAAGGAACTTTCCCCACCAAAAAAAACTATGGGACAAAAAGTAAATCCCGTCGGATTCCGACTCGTTGTCAATCGTGATTGGCGCTCCAAGTGGTACGCTGAAGGCGATGACTACCGTGAAAAACTTCATGAGGATCTCAGAGTGCGTAAGTACTTAAGTGGTCGCCTCCAGTTCGCAGCTCTCTCTAAGGTGATTGTTGAGCGAGCATGGAACAGTGTTCGTGTCACGCTGCACACATCTCGGCCCGGATTGGTGATTGGCCGGAAAGGTTCTGAGATCGAGCGCATGACGAATGATATCTCAAAGATCTGTGCGGATTCGCAGGTAAAGATCGATATCGTAGAAGTAAGAAGTCCGGAATTGGATGCGCAATTGGTAGCCGAAAATGTAGCGGTCCAGCTCGAACGTCGGATCAGTTTTCGGCGTGCCATGAAAAGGGCCCTCCAAACGGCTATGGACTTTGGAGCTGAGGGGATAAGAATTCGATGTGCTGGTCGCCTCGGAGGCTCGGATATTGCACGTGCGGAATGGTACCGGGAAGGGAAAGTGCCTTTGCAGACACTACGGGTGCCGATTGATTATGGATTTGCTGAAGCTCAAACCGTTTACGGTATCATTGGGGTGAAGTGCTGGGTCAACCGTAACGAGAAGGAAGAGAAAGAGGGAGGCCGCGGTGGTCGCCCTCAGCGGCGTGACGACCGCCGTGGCGGGCGAGGACCTGGTGGACGAGGACCTGGTGGACCTGGTGGACCTGGTGGACCTGGTGGACCTGGTGGACGAGGACCTGGTGGACCTGGTGGACGAGGACCTGGTGGACCTGGTGGACGAGGACCTGGTGGTCCTGGTGGGCGAGGACCTGGTGGACCTGGTGGTCCTGGTGGACGAGGTCCTGGTGGTCCTGGTGGTCCTGGTGGTCCTGGTGGTCCTGGTGGTCCTGGTGGTCCTGGTGGTCCTGGTGGTCCTGGTGGTCCTGGTGGTCCTGGTGGGAAACCAGCTAATTCATAGAAAGTAGAACGATGGCACAAATACCCAAACGCGTTAAATACCGTAAGTCACAGCGAGGAAACCGCGGCGGAAACGCCAGTCGCGGGGTCGACGTGAGCTTCGGAGATTTCGGATTGCAAGCTCTCGATCGGGGTTGGATGACCAGTCGCCAGATAGAGGCCTGTCGGATCGCGATCAACCGTGAACTGAAGAGGAAGGGAAAGGTTTGGATCCGCGTGTTTCCTCACAAGCCAATCACTGCTCGTCCTCCTGAGACAAGAATGGGTAAGGGTAAGGGCCCGGTCGAAGGTTGGGTTGCTGTGATTCGGCCTGGAACTATGATTTTTGAGATAGCGGGTGTCCCGGAAGCAGCCGCTCGGGAAGCCATGCGCTTAGCCTCCTACAAGCTCGGGATCCGTACCAGGTTCGTCTCCCGATCCCATCACTCCGCGTAAAAGCGGTTTTATTACCTATTAACCAAAGCCAGAACGATGCCCCAGATCAAGATCAGCGAAATCCGCGAACTGAGCACGGAGGAACTGCAGGTACGTCTTCGAGACCTTAAGCAGGAAAGACTCAACCTTCGACTCCAGCAGTCAACCGGACAATTGGAGAACAGCGCTCGTCTGCGACTGGTTCGCCGGGAGGCAGCACGTGTAATGACGACATTAAGTGAGCGCCGCCTTCAGGGAGCGCCAGCTGAATAAGGTTCCCAGTAATAACAACTTCTCAATCAATGTCTGATACAGAAAAGAAGCAAGGCCTGCGGAAGCAGCGAGTAGGCAACGTAGTGTCCACCGGAATGGACAAGACGATTGTGGTCGAATTCATTGCCCGGGTGCCCCATGCAAAGTTCAAGAAAATCATCAAGAGAACGAAAAAGTTCTACGCTCACGATGAAAAGGGGGAAGCCTCTGTGGGAGATCGGGTTCGAATCGAAGAGATGCGGCCGATTTCAAAGACCAAGCGGTGGCGCCTGACAGAGGTTCTCAGCCACTAATATCCAAGATCTAAACCATTTACATACGCAAAGCCATGATTCAGATGGAATCCAAAGTTGAGGTTGCTGATAACACCGGGGCCCGCACAGCCAAGATGATTGGAGTCATCGGCAAAGGTGGTAATAAGAGCGCCGACGTGGGTGATGTAATCACCGCTCACGTCAGAGAGGCTATACCTACCGCTGCCATCAAGAAAGGGTCGGTAGTGAAGGCTGTGGTAGTCCGGACGGCCGCGCCAATCAGGCGGAGCGATGGCTCGATTCTGCGTTTCGACGGAAATGCCATCGTGATCATCGACAAGGATGGGAACCCTCGGGGCACGAGGATCTTTGGTCCAGTGGCACGTGAGCTTCGTGAAAAGAATTTCATGAAGATCGTCTCACTCGCCCCCGAAGTTCTCTGAATCCGGCAATTAATTAAACGATACAAGCTGAGCTTATGTCCCGCAAAAAGACACATGTAAATCCTGGTGATGAGGTTCAAGTCATCGCAGGTAACCACAAGGGTAAACAAGGAACAGTCCTCGAGGTCCACGCCGAGAAAGAGCAAGTCGTGGTCGAGGGCGTAAGGGTAATGAAAAAATCAGTGCGCCGCTCCGAGGACAACCCTGATGGGGGCATCGTCGACAAAGACGGGCCGATTCATATTTCAAACGTAAAAAAGATAAAATCAGCCTAGTAAAGGCTGGGTAAGGCATTCGCCTCCAACGCGCTTAAGCAAAAACACAAAGCTGACCCGCAATCATGACTCCAACACTGCAGAAATACTATAAGGAAACGGTTGTCCCGGCCCTACAGGAACAACTCGGCCTGAAGAATGTGAATCAGGTCCCCAAGCTCACCAAGATCGTTGTCACCACTCACGTTGGTTACGCGCAGGCGGAGAGAAAAAACGCAACTGAAGATGCTGTAGAAGAAATTTCGCGTATCACGGGACAGAAGCCAAGCGTGGTGTATGCGCGCAAGAGTGTGGCGAACTTCAAGGTCCGTGCCGGGGAAGCAGTTGGGGCGCGTGTGACTCTGCGTGGAAATCACATGTGGGAGTTTCTTGATCGTTTCATCAACATCACGGCCCCAAATATCCGGGACTTTCGGGGGCTTTCCCCCAAGAGCTTTGACGGGCAGGGCAATTACGCGGTTGGCATCGCCGATCAATCCATTTTTCCTGAGGTAGAGCTGGATAAGATCAAGCGAAACCTCGGGTTCGATATCATCCTCGTAACCTCCGCAACGGCGAACGAGCATGGGAAAGCCCTGCTGGACGCTCTGGGCTTCCCGTTCCGAAAGCCCCAGGAGCAGGAAAGTCCTGAGAACTCAGAGGCAGCTGCCTGAAAATACCCAACTACGAACTAGAATTAATCATGGCTGTTCTTTCAGATCCTATTTCCGATTTTCTTACCCGCTTCAAGAATGCGTCGCGGGCTGGGAATGATCAATTTTTGGCACCCTTCTCAAAGGTCAAGGCGGAGATCGCCCGTATCCTTAAGGAAGAGGGGTATATTTGGAACTACGAGGTCGACACCTCTGGTAAGTTTCCCCAGCTGCAAGTGAAGACTAAATTTGTGGACGGAACTCCTGCGCTCACGGACCTAAAGAAAGTGTCTAAGCCGGGGCGCAGGCACTACACTGGCTCTCAGGAAATACCGAGGGTCCTGAACGGCCTTGGAATTTCTATCGTTTCCACATCAAAGGGAATCATGACCGGGGCGCAAGCGAGGCGTCAGAAGGTAGGCGGCGAACTGCTGGCCTTTGTTTGGTAAACTCAACCTAGGAACAGAACAATGTCACGAGTTGGCCAAAAAGTTATATCTCTCCCCGACAAGGTTTCGATCAATGTTGGAGCTGAGGGCGAAGTCACGGTCGAGGGACCAAAGGGAAAGTTGCAATGGCAGTTGCCTGAAGGCATTTCGATTAATCAAGAGGATAGCGCTGTTGAGGTAAGGCGTGAAAATGATCAGCGAAAGCTGCGAGCCATTCATGGAACCGCGCGAAGCCTGATCAATAACATGGTGGAAGGCGTTACGAATGGCTTCATGAAGGAGCTGGAGATCCAAGGTGTTGGCTTTCGAGCAGCAGTTAAGGGGGATAAGCTCGACCTCAGTCTCGGAAAGTCTCATCCAATCCTGCATCCCATTCCCAGTGAAGTCACTGTCACTGTAACGGAAAGCACAAAGATCAAGGTAGAGGGGGTGAACAAGCAGGTCGTCGGCCAGTTTGCAGCCGAGGTTCGGAACTATTATCCGCCGGAGCCCTACAAAGGAAAAGGGGTTCGCTATGTTGGTGAATACGTGCGCCGGAAGGCAGGTAAGAGTGTTCAGAAGTAGAAACCACTATCAATAAGACCATGAGCATTCTGAATAGAAAAGAGTCTCGCCGGAAGATCCACCGCCGCATTCGTAAAAAGATGGCGGGAACTGCTGATCGTCCTCGGCTCGCCGTGCATTATTCGAACAAAAATATATATGCGCAGATCATCGATGATGAAGCTGGGCGCACGCTCTGTGCTGCCTCCAGCCTCGATAAGGAGGTGGAAGCCTCTGGATCCAATGTCGCTACGGCAGAAAAGGTCGGGGCGTTGATTGCGAGTCGCGCAGGTGGAGCCAGCGTTGGGAGTGTGGTGTTTGATCGTGGCGGCCACCTCTATCATGGTAAAATCAAGGCCTTGGCGGAAGCGGCCCGCGAAGGTGGACTCAAATTTTAACGTTCTTTAAATCATGGTTACAAGTAACGACAACCCACCCTCTGATCAGGACTCTCCTGCTCCGGAGGAAGTCTCTCCTGAGACCCCAGCTCCCGCGGCAGCAGAGGAAGCTCCCGCAGCAGCAGAGGAAGCTCCCGCAGCAGCAGAGGAAGCTCCCGCAGCAGCAGAGGAAGCTCCCGCAGCAGCAGAGGAAGCTCCCGCAGCAGCAGAGGAAGCCCCCGCAGCAGCAGAGGAAGCCCCCGCAGCAGCAGAGGAAGCCCCCGCAGCAGCAGAGACTCCTGCAGCAGCAGCGGCTCCCTCGGTTCGTCAGGAATCTGGATTCGGTGGCCCACCTCCATCTCATGATGAGGACAGCCAAGAGCTCACGGAGAAAGTAGTCTTCATCAACCGCTGTGCCAAAGTAGTCAAGGGGGGGCGGCGATTCAGCTTTTCTGCTCTAGTGGTGTCCGGTGACAATGCCGGAAAAGTTGGGTATGGGTTCGGCAAAGCGAACGAAGTTGCTGAATGTATCCGCAAGGCCAGCGATAACTCGAAACGAAACCTCGAGAGTATGACCTTGGCGGGTCACACCATCCCTCATGAGATCACTGCCGAATTTGGTGGAGGCAAAGTGCTTCTGAAGCCGGCATCTCCTGGAACAGGAATTATTGCAGGAGGTGGCGTGCGTGCCGTTTGCGAAGCGGTAGGAATTAAGGACGTTCTTGGGAAATCCCTTGGATCAAACAATCACGCCAATGTTGTGAAAGCGACCTTGAAGGCGCTCTCGCTTCTCCGTAACCGCGATGAAGTCATGAGCCTCCGAGGAAAGAATAAGGCGAAAGCTATCTAGATTCAGAACGAAGTAACAAATTTATATCCCGGGCTGGAGTGCATGATCTGCACTGTCCGGAGAGACCACAGGGAAACCCCTGAATACCTGATAAACTCATTGCTCAATACACAGTATGAAACTTCACGACCTCAAACCCAATCGCGGCGCCAAACACCGTCGTAAACGTCTTGGTAATGGAGAAAGCTCCGGACTTGGGAAGACCTGTGGCCGCGGGCACAAAGGCCAGAAGTCTAGATCGGGAGGCGGTGTTCGGCCCGGTTTTGAGGGTGGGCAGATGCCCCTGCATCGTCGTCTTCCGAAGAGAGGGTTCAATAACGTCCAATTTCAGGATAAGATAGCGATTGTGAACGTAGGTCAACTCAACGAGAAGTTTGAGGATGATGCGACCGTTGATGAAAAGGCTTTACGCGCGGCTGGCCTGGTCTCCGGGCGGTGCGATGCAATCAAGATTCTCGGACAGGGGGACTTACAACGAAAACTCAAGATTGTTGTCGATGCTGTAAGTGCCTCTGCCCTCGCCAAGGTGGAAAAGGCCGGAGGTTCAGCTGACACTGGAGCATAACCGCTCCGGAAGAAGTGTTCTTCCGGAATAGATCTCCGGCCGAAACTCAAAATTACATTCCTCTAATTCTCAAGACATGATCACGGCATTCGCTAACATCTGGAAGGTCCCCGAACTTCGGGACCGGATTCTGTTCACGCTTGCCATGGTTGTGATCGTCCGTCTTGGCGTGGCCATCACCCTGCCAGGGGTAGACGCTAGCGTCATTGATCGCTGGCTCGAGTGGAGGGTGGAAAATGATGAGGGTGGTAATGCGGTTGGGGTTCTCCTGAACGTCTTCTCCGGTGGCGCACTCCAACAGTGCGGAATCTTCGCGCTGGGAATCATGCCTTATATCTCTGCGTCGATCATGATGCAGTTGATGTCGGCTGTGGTGCCTACCCTGGCAAAGCTTCGCCGTGAAGAGGGCGGCCAGCAGAAAATCAATCAATATACGCGGTTCATTACGATCGTGATCGCGGTCGTTCAGGGGTTTCTGTTAGCGCAGACTCTCCAGAACCCAGAGAACATTCCATACATGGAGGGTATCGCCCAGCATGGGGGTGGAGACTTGGTGCCGGAGGGGGGAGGAGGCTTTGTTGCGCTGACGGTTCTGACTATCCTTGCAGGAACGATGTTCCTGATGTGGATAGGTGACCAGATTACAGAGCGTGGGATAGGAAATGGAATATCACTGATTATTTCAGTTAACATTATCGCCGCGCTGCCCGGCGCCCTTGTTCAAGCATTCAACACCTACGTGCAAGGTGCTGAGGATAACCCTTTCAAACCAATGGTTCTAGTGGGGTTGTTTGCTCTCCTGCTTGTTATCATTGCGGCAGTAATTGCGATCACCCAGGCACAGCGTCGAATCGCAATTCAGTATGCAAAGCGGGTTCGTGGCAAGCAGTTGACTGGACAGCAGACCCAGTATCTTCCCCTCAAGGTTAACTACTCAGGGGTGATGCCAATCATTTTTGCGAGTGCGATTCTCTCCCTGCCAACCATGCTACTTAGTTCAATTCCAGCCTTCGGGGACAAGGCCTGGGTTGGATGGCTTACGACGAACCTGAATCCGCCAAGTATTCCCTATTTCGTCATCTCGGCGGCAATGATCTTTTTCTTCAGTTACTTCTGGGTTGCTACAATGTTCCAGCCTAGTGAAGTTGCAGAAAATTTGAAAAGGAGTGGTGGCTACGTGCCGGGCGTACGGCCGGGAAAACCTACCGCTGATTTTCTTGATTTCACAATGACGAGGTTGACCTTCGCGGGAGCTCTCTTTCTCACCATGATCTACATTCTGCCGATGTTGTTGACTGTAGCTCTTGATTTGAACTTTGTGGTGACAAGTTTCTTTGGTGGAACGAGCCTTCTTATTCTTGTCGGAGTATTACTGGATATGCTGCGCCAGACGGAAACACATCTCCTGCAGCGGCATTATGATGGCTTCCTGCGGAAAGGTAAGATCAAGGGGCGTGGTCGGGTTCAGGGGACCGGGGCTGCCGCTACTGGATCTGGTCTTGCATTCCTTTTGATTTTTGCAGCTCTCCTGATCATATCTGCGGTAGTTCTGTGGCTGATAAACTCGTGACGTATTCCTTGTTCTGTTGGTAGGTCAGGCGACAGTTCTGCTGGGTCCCCCTGCCTCGGGAAAGGGTACGCAGGGTCGGCTCCTCGCGGCGGCTGAAAATTTCGCCTACCTCAGCACTGGAAGGCAGTTGCGCAAAGAGGTTGCGGATAATACTCCCCGCGGGCGACTGGCGGGAGCTTTTCTCCGGGAGGGTCAATATGTCCCCGATGATCTGGTAGTGGACCTAGTGAATGAGTGGATAGGTAGAGCGAGGAGAGGCTGGGTGCTCGACGGCTTTCCGCGGACCATGTCCCAGGCTGAGGATCTTGATCGTATTCTTGCAGCGAAGGCTTCATCCCTTAGGGCAGTCTTGTTTGATGTGGACTCTGATGAACTTGAGAGGCGGGTTGTTGGACGGAGAGAATGTCAAGAGTGCTCCTGGACCGGGAATATTGCCGAAGCTGTGGTGTCTGATGGTAAGTGTCCTTGCTGTGGTAGTGGGCTTCAGCGGCGTTTTGACGACATCCCGGAGAATTTTCGGAAGCGATTCAAAGAGTTTCAGGATTTGACTTTGCCGGTAGCTTCTTACTATGAGGAATCCGGGCGCTTGCTGAAGGTGTGTGGAGTTGGTTCCCAGGAGGAGGTATTCAAAAAGCTCCGATTTAAGCTCATGTAACGTTATGGCCAAACGTATCAAGATGCCGATAAAAACAGAGCCGGAGATCCGTAAGATGCGGGCTGCAGGCGAGGTTGCCAGCCAAGTGTTGCAGGCCAGTGCTGCTTTCATTCAGCCGGGGCGAACTACTGCAGAAGTCGACTCCTTTGCAGCGGAATTGATAGCCGAGCTTGGCGGCATACCAACCTTCCTCGGATATCGTGGATTTCCGGGTAATATATGTATCTCGATTAATGAAGAGGTAGTGCACGGAATAGGGGGAAGCAGGAGAATCCAACCCGGAGACCTGGTCAGCATTGATATAGGCGTAACTCTCGAAGGCTGGATCGGTGATAATGCGGTAACCGTGCCGGTCGGTCCGATAAGTCCTGAGAGCCAGCGGCTGCTGGCAGTTACCGAGCAAAGCCTCTTTGAGGCCATCGATCATGCGCGAGAGGGTGTTCGACTTGCTGACCTTTGTGGGAGCGTGGAAACACATGTAAGTCGCTACGGTTTTACCGTGGTGCGTCAGTTAGTTGGCCATGGGGTGGGTAAGGAGCTTCATGAGAAACCTGAGGTGCCTAATTTCAGGCCCAGTGGATCTACGCCAAGGCTGAAGCCGGGGATGATTCTTGCTATCGAGCCCATGGTGAATGCCGGAGTGGGAGAAGTGGATTGGTTGGACGACGGGTGGACTGTCGTGACCTCGGATCGGAAGCCCTCAGCCCATTTCGAGCACACTGTCCTCGTGACAGATGGGGACCCGGAGATTCTCACCTGGCGACCCCGTACGGCCCTTCCGGAGCAACTGGGTGTGACTCTGTGAGGTGCTCTATGACGCGGGTCTGAAGACGTAGAACAGCAAGAGGAGGAAGGCCAAGTCTGTCTCCACCAGCTTTTCCTACTTCAGCGACATAATCCATCCGGATAGGTCGGCCACATCCTGAGGGCTCAGAGTGTAGGCGAAGCTGGATGGCATTCCCGAGTGCTTAGCATCAACTCGTTTGACGATTTCGCTGGGACGCACGACAACGCGTTTTCCAGTGGGTAGAAAGATCTCTAGCATCTGGCCCGTTTCTTCCTGAATCATACCGAAAAGTTCACGCCCGTCTTTCAATTTGAGGCTCGTCTGTTGAAACCCCTCTACAATGTAGGCATCAGGATCGAGAATCGATTTGATGATATAGCTGAGATCCTGCCGTTTGTGGATTCCCACAAGGTCAGGCCCAAGCACCACTCCCTTGCCTTGAACTTTGTGACAGGCAAAGCAGGTGCCCCTGCCAAAGAAGAGCTCTTTCCCATGCTCAATATTAGCTCCTGCCATGGCATTAGTGGCTGTAGCTATATTGGTTTTCCGGAGGCCGGTTTTGGTCAGAAAAACTTGGTACATGGATTCGCCCCCGGAGCCCCCGATCTTGTTCCCCGGCATTACCACTTCTCCAGCCTCTAGGGAGCGACGGTAGAGTGGGAAAATTTCACCATTACTTGTGTGTATCACCATCGCGGTTTTTTCCATGCCGGCAACGAGGGTCTTTGGGGGCGTAGCGCGGCCGTCGTAGGCGAGGTAAAGAGTGGCAGGTAAATTGATATTAAATCGGAGAAATTCTTTCTCCGTACTGCTCTTGTCATCATTGTGGGCACGGATGTGCGTAGCACCTGCCAGCGGCTCGGGAATTTCAGTAAAGGTATAGTTGCGGTCAGCATAAACTAAGGTGCCCCTTTGCAGGCCGTCAAGTTGCGCGCGATAGGAATCTGCCATGCCCTTGCCGTGGATGCCGCGTATGAAGAGGCGATCTTTCCATTCGGAGTCACTGATTTGATGAAGTATCAATGTTTCAACTGCGGAGAGGCGGCGAGCCTCCTTAAATACGGCGGCTTTGAGCGTTGCCGTTTCTGTCACGATGAGTTGCCCTGTCACCTCAGGGGATTCTGCGGAAGGCTCAGACCCATCCAGAGTATAGCGAATCACCCCGGGATTTGCGGCGGTAAACTGTACCCGCGTGGATTTGCGGAAATGCTCTTCGTCTGTGGTGAGAGTGAGGCTTTGCAATGGATTGCTCCCAGCGAGCCCACTGCCACCGAGGAATTCCTCCGCCCGCTGCTGTAATTGGCGGTCGCCTTCCTCCATCAGGCCCAGAGCTGCCATTCGGCGGATTCCAGGACGACTATCTTCAAGGAGCCCCCGGCGCTGGTCCTCGGTGAGTTGACGCCGCATGACCTGCCAGTTGGTGTAGTAGGTGACTCTATCGCTCTCGTTAGTAACGGCGTTAAGGATAGCGGCGCTATGTTTGCCCCAGCCGATGCGGTCGAGTGACCCCATCGCCGCCAGACGGATACGTGGTTCCTCATCAGCGAGCAGCTTGATAAGTAGCGAAGTTGCAGCTGTCACCCGGTTTTCACCAAGGATTCGCGTGGCCTGGATCCGGATATTGAGCCTGTAGTTTGCAGAGGGGCCTCGATTGGCTGTCCTAGCCTTTGGCCATTGGCCGCTAGAAAAACATTCCATCTGCTCATGACCCTGACCGCGGTCCTTGTCGATGTGGCCGATTGCCCATATCGCCCAGGTTGCTTGGGTTTCATTGAGCTCACCCGACTGTATGGCTCCCAACAGGTCGGCACGCACTACGTCGCCCCGTCGGATAAGCTCGTCCTGTGCATGCACTCGCCACACCTGCAGATTAGAACCGAGATCTTCGATGAGCTCCCTGAAGTTCCATCTGCTGATATCCTTTGCTCGCTTCGCGGTATCCCATCTTGCACGGGGAATGAGCGGGGATCTCTCGTGAATAAGTCGAAAAACCCGCCCCTGATACTTTGCGTTCTCCTCGGAAGTCCACTGTCTTGCGGGAACATACTCGGTGCCGTAGACAGATCCCCATCCGGCAATGTAGAGAGCTCCATCAGGACCGATCTCGATATCTGTAGGCCGGAAAAGCGATCGACCCTTACCTCCCTGATAGCCCAGGTCACCTCCGCGAGTGGCGCCGCCATCGACGATCTTTCGCTTTGTCTCTGCGGGCACCTGTAAGGCGCCGACCCACTTTGGATTATAGAGAAAGATGCAGTTATTGGTCCAGTCAGCGATCAGGTAGTGGTTGCGATACTGTGCGGGAAAATGAGATGAGCTATAAAAGGCAACTCCTGTCCCGGAGCCGCTGACGCTTGGGAATAAATCCGAGGAAGGAGCGATGGCGATGTGTTTTCCCATCCAATCAAATTTCCAAGGGTGGCGCATTGAGTAGTGCCCATGACGGATAGGCATGAAAATACGCTCGCCCGGGCGTCCCGGGTCATTGTCGGTGGCGAGCCAGTTAAAACCACTATCCATGCACATATCCCATGGGTTCCGCATACCGCGGGCGAAAAGCTCAAGGTCATGTCCTCCGGGACGACATCGGAAAATTCCACCCTCCATTTCCTGTTTGTTCATGGGGTGGTAGCTCTTCGGGTAGGTGTCCTTGGAATAGACCTCAGTCAGTGGGTATTGCGTCATGTCGTCTGACTGGATCCCTTGCAGATCACGGATAGGCTTGGGGGCGTTAGCTTTCACCCAGGTATTACCCATCGTGAAATAGAGCCAGCCATCTGGTCCCCAGTTCAGGCCATGGACGCTATGTCGCAGGTTATTGAGACCCGTGTAGATGATCTGATATTGGTCAGCAACGTCGTCCCCATCGGTGTCGCGCAGCACTGTCAATTCGGGGGCGTTAGCAACCCATAGTTCATTGCCCTTCCATGCCATTGACTGCACGCAGTTCAGCCCTTCGGCAAATGTTTTTACAGTCTCGACGACCCCATCATTGTTTTCGTCGATCAGGATCTTGATGTAATCGGTGGGCGAATCTTCCTTTGGATGCCGATATTGCGGTCCTGCTCCAACATAAAGGCGTCCTCTTCTATCGAAACACAGCGAGGAGGGATTTATGATGTGTGGCTCCCGGAAAAAAAAGTTGATTGAAAAACCCTTTTCGACAGAGGGGAGGGCGTCTTTATCCACCTCAGCGAAACTGGGGGACGTCATGCTAATGGTGGTAAGCAGGGCAGATAGAACAAAGTGCTTAGGTCTCATAGCTCAGCAGTCAGGATAGAAAACATCATCATCATCAATATCGGGAATGCCTACCACGAGAACTCTCATTTTCCCCGTTGCTCCGTGGACGACCCCGGGAGGAATGTGGACCATGGTGCCGGGAAAAACCTTTTGCTTCTTTCCGTCAAGGGTCACAAATCCTTCTCCCTCCAGGACGTAATAGAGTTCAGTAGCGCGTTTGTGAAAGTGAGCTCTGGCTCCGTCGATATCTACTGTGTGAGCCCAGGCGGAGACTCCCTCGTCGCCTTTGCTGATCAGGCGATGACGGTGTCCGCAGGCACTGCGTTCGCGGGGGGCATCATGCTCATGGCGCAGAACAACAGTTCCATGCTGTAAGGGAGTGGGCTCATCTGCCATTCTCTAGATTGCATGTTCTGAAATGCGTTCCGTCGATCCCGAAATTAACAGGCGGTCAGGCGAATGAGAGGCGGAGAGCCTGATACCGGTTCTAGACAGGCTTAAAGCTTCCACCGCCTAACGCTGTGACCGGCGCATGGTAGCTATCCGGTATTTCATGATTGCGTCTGCGATAGCGCCAGCGAGGGTCTGCTGATAGGTAGGGTTTGCAATCAACCGAGCCTCGTAGGAGTGGCTCATAAATCCCCCCTCAAGTAGAATAGCAGGATGCTTCACGCCTGTGAGGACGCTAAAGCGTGCACGCCGAATGCCCCGGTCTGGTCTACCGGTTTTGATAAGGCAGGTGCTGTGAATAGCCGTAGCGAGAGCTATGTTGGCCGAATCCTGGGTGTTTCCATTTCTAAGTTGGAAGTCATCCTGGCGTAACCCCCGGCCGTAGTGTGCAACTCCTGCAGGCGAGAGGGTAAAGGTCTCAATCCCCTCGGCCCGTCCGCGCCCACCCGAGTTAAAATGGACGCTGACAAAAATGGCATTCTGAAAGCGGTTCGCAAGATCCACTCTCTCTTTCAAGGAGAGAAAACGGTCGGAATTCCGAGTCATCACGACCTTGAAACGGCGGGCTTCAAGCTGTTGTTTCAAGATACGTGATACAGCAAGATTATATTTGGCCTCCACACCAAGGCGATTCACTGCCCCGGGGTCACTTCCGCCATGCCCAGGATCGATAATCACGGTATCGAACGGAGTTGCAGTCTTGATGTAGGATGGTCTCAGGACCGGGTCTACCAGCTTTCCCAAGTCGATCCGCGATATAAGATAACGTCCTTTCAAAGGAACGACCTTGAAGCTGAACACAAACTTTACGTTGTTCATGAATACTTCCTGTCCGCCGATCGTGAAGCGGATTTTGACAGCCTTATTCTCTAGTTCGAGAAAGGACCCTTTAACGGTCAGGGATTGAAATCCATAGAATTCCTTAATGCTGCGAGCTGTGACATACTCCTGTCCATTATGACGAACGGTTTCCCATCCGGGCGCGGCCTGTGCAGGGGACAGAAAACATCCTCCAAGCAATACTGCAGCGAGGCAAAGAATGAAGGGAGACCGGAAGGCAGAGTTCATTGATGAGGAGACCGCCATGGAGTCAGGCTGAGGGTATGAATCCCCATTGCGGGTGCAGGCGGACAGGTTGGCCTGTTAGCGGGGTCCTCGCAATTAGAAAGCTGCTGGACACTGGTAGGGAGAGGGCTTAAGGGTCGAAGGGTCGTGACTGCGCAGCTGGCTGGAAATTATCGGGCTCAGTGGGGTGAGGGGCCACTTTGGTGGGAGGGAAAACTGTATTATGTCGATATTGAAGGCGGCAGAGTCGTGGAGTTTACTCCCCAATCGGGGGAGGAGAAGTTCTGGGATATCGGAGAGAGGGTAGGGTCGGTGGCTCCTCGTGAGGGGGGTGGATTTGTGGTGGCAGGAGATTCAGGATTTGCTTTTCTCGACTCCGAGAGCGGTCAGGTCACGCCACTGGGGGACCCGGAGCCTGATAAGCGCGAGAACCGTTTCAATGACGGAAAGTGTTCACCGGATGGGCGCTATTTTGCGGGAACTATCAGCCTGGCGAAACGCAAGGGCGATGCCAGTCTCTATCGACTGGACCCAGACCTTGGAATTGAAAGAGTGGTTGGAGGAGTGACGAATTCTAACGGTCTTGTTTGGACAAAGGATGGCGGGACTCTGTTCTATATAGATACCCCAAGATTATCCGTGCTCACCTTCCACTATGAGGAGTCAACGGGTTCTCTCTGCGATCAGCGGGAGGCCTTCTCGACGGCAGAGCGGGTGCCAGGAGTGCCAGATGGGATGGCTATTGATGCTGAAGGGAACTTGTGGATTGCGTTTTGTCACGGTAGTTGCGTGGTCTGCTTTGACCAGCAGGGAAATGAGCTGGAGAGGCTCTTTCTTCCCTGCCGTGAAGTGACAGCTCTCGCCTTTGGAGGAGAGGGTCTCAGGGATCTCTATGTGACGACCGGGCAGCCTGGCGAAGGAGTTGAGGAAAATGCTGGTCGCCTGTTTGTTTTTTCGGGACTGGGCGTAGTAGGAAGCCCGGCGTGCTGCTTCAAGGGTTAAGTAAGAGAGGTGCGCATTGGGTCCTGGTGACATCAGGTACCCTCATCAGCTGGAGCAGTTTTACGCTTGCTCAGCTTTCGGTCTCTTTCAAATCGCTTCCGATGCTTGATGCTTTTTGTGTTAACTCGCTTCCGCCAGCGCCGAAAACTTGCAGGCTTCAAATTGCGTCTCATCAGCCTTATGACCGCTGGCTCGGCAAGGCCCGAAATCTGATAAATTTCCTCGAAGGTTATCCGATCAGCCCATGCGGCCCATATAATCCAGTCCACTGAGCCTCTGGAAGGCTTTGGGTGTGTTGTTCTGGTGGCAGGCCAATCTTCAGTTTTCCCCATAAGAACAGTGGGAGGGACGGTAGCCCTGCTGGGAGTATTGGCCACCGGTATCTCATACAGTTTTCACTTTCCTGCCGGGAAGTGGAAGGGGCGAAAATCACTCCGGGGCTATCCCGCGGTGGTTTCGTAACTATAACAGTGATTGAGCAGGAAGACGAATGCTTCAGGGTGCTTCGTGCGGGCTATCCGAAATCGTAAGCGTCCATATCGAAGACCAGACCGACTTCCTCCGGCAAGGTGGTTGCGGAGAGGACCTGTTGAACATGTCGAGAGAGTGCTCGAGGGTTGTCCGATCTTATAAGAAGCTGGAAACGAAAAAGGCCGTGGGCCTTTGGAGTGGGGGCGGGATTTGGAACTCCTAGTTCTATTCCACTTGGAAGGTTCGCAGAGAGGCGCTGATGGAGGTTTTGGAGTGTAAACTCCGCCAAGCGTTCATGGCTACATTTGCTGGTGAGCAAGGCGGCATGGGTAAACGGGGGGAATTTGAACTGCCGCCGGAAATCGTATTCCTGATCCGCAAAGCCATCATAATCGTGATGCCGTGCAAACTGCACGGAAGGTGAATGAGGAGTAAAAGTCTGAATAATCACTTCGCCCTCCATTTCTCCTCGTCCGGAGCGCCCGGCTACCTGGGTAAGTAGCTGGAAGGTCCTTTCTCCAGCTCGAAAGTCGGGTGCGTGGAGCGAGAGATCGGCATTCAGAATGCCCGCGAGGGTGACATTTGGAAAATCGAGGCCCTTTGCGATCATCTGCGTGCCTAGCAGGATGTCGATCTTTCGGGCCCGAAAGTCTCGAAGGGTGTTACGAAGAGCATTTTTCTTGCGGGCTGTATCGGCGTCGAGGCGGGCGAGCCGCGCAGAGGGAAATACCTTTTTGAGAACTTCTTCGACCTTCTGAGTTCCATAGCCCTGCAGGAGGATTGATCTGTCATGGCACTTAGGACATGCGCGGGGCACGATTGACTGGTAGCCGCAAAGATGGCAAATCAATCTCTCTTCGGTCCGATGATAGGTTAGTGGGACGGTGCAATGCTGGCACTCACAGACATGGCCACAGCTTGGACATTGCAGGGATCGAGCAAAGCCACGGCGATTGAGAAAGAGAATTACCTGCTGACCAGCCTCAAGCTTCTTCTCCATGTCCGTCCTGAGGCGTTCGGAGAGAATCGCTGGTCCGCCTTTCTGTTTCCGACTCTCGTTTCGCATATCTACAATCCGAATGAGAGGAAGAGCTTGGCCGTCTGCCCTCTCGGCAAGCCGGACGAGATTGTATTTTCCTGACTGAGCGTTCTGAAAGGATTCGAGGGATGGAGTTGCGGAACCTAGAACAACCTGACACTGCTCAAGGTTTCCCCGGACCACCGCTAGATCTCGACCCTGATATTTAGGGGGGTTTTCCTGCTTGTAGGTATTTTCATGCTCTTCGTCGACGATGATCAGTCCGGGTAAGGGCAGAGGGGCAAATACTGCCGACCGGGCGCCAACAACTACCCTGGCCTCGCCCTTTCGGATTCGGTGCCACTCGTCGAACCGCTCACCCTGAGACAAGTGGGAGTGGAGGACTGCAACTTGATCATGAAGCGTTGAAAACCTCGATTTGAAATGTTGGACGGTCTGGGGGGTCAATGCGATTTCTGGGACCAGAACGAGGACGCTTCTTCCCTGGTCAAGGCAGTACTGCGCAGCCTGGAGATAAACTTCTGTTTTTCCTGATCCGGTGACTCCATGCAAAAGAATGGGCTTAGGCAAGTCACTTGTAGCTTCCGGGTTCGACCCCGCTTTATGAAAGGAATCTAGTGATTCGCAAATGCTCTCATAGGCCAGTTGTTGCCCGGCATTCAATTTGTGTGGCTTACTCTCAAGAAAGACATCCCCAGCATCGGGGTCACGCCTGACCTCCTGGGACCGGACGGTGACATAGCCCGCATCCTCGAGAGCTTTTACGCTGCCTCTTACCGAGGCGCCTCCAAGCTCGTTGAGAGAAACGGGCCCGGACTTATCGAGCAAGCTCAGGATGGTATGTTGACGGGGAGCGCGTCTCGAGAGCTTTTCGAGTGCCTCTGAATCCGGCATTTCAACTAGAACAGCAACCTGACGCGTCTTTGCAGAGTGGGTTTCCTGACGCACAGCGCCTGGGAGCATAGAACGCATGATTTGCTCAAGCGGAGTTCCATAATAGTCAGTCATCCATCGGGCCAGTTGAATGAGCTTTTCTGTTACAACTGGTTCAGGATCAATTAGCGAAGTGACAGGCTTAAGATCAAAAGTTGTGCTCTGCTTAGAGTCGATATCAAGGATCGTTCCAGTAGCAGAGGTATTACGAAGGGGCACTCTTACCCTGCATCCAGGGCGGGCAGAGATCTCCTCGGGAAGCGCATAATCAAAAATGAGCTCCGAGGGTCCATCGATCAACACTTTGACAGTGCCCGGCATGCCGGAACGATATGCAAAAATGCTGAGCTATCCAACGTCGCAGATTGCCTTCCGGGAGGGCTAGAATAAAGACCCTTGTTGATCAAGGGATGGAGCGCCTGCTTGTTTCTCAGGCAGTAGCAGCCTTGGTTGGCAGATATGGAAGGACTTTCTCCACAGCAGAGTCCGCGGTGATGCCGTGCTTTTCTCGGAGAATGTCGACCTTGCCGTGTTCGACGAACTCGTCAGGCCAGCCCACTCGCTCGACTGGAGTATCAATTCCGGCATCATGTAGAAGCTCAATTATGGAAGCGCCAAATCCATTCTTCAGGACATGGTCCTCAAAAGTGCAGATCACCCTGCAACGTTTAGCGACTTCAATGATGAGGTCCTCATCGAGAGGTTTAATGAAGCGGGGATTTACCAGAGCCACGGAATAGCCCAGCTTCTCAAGTTCTTCAGATGCCTGCACGGCAAGATCGTGGACAAATCCCAGTCCTATGAGCGCGACATCATTTCCATCTTTGATGAGCTCTCCTTTACCGATCTCAAGAAGGGACGGCTCGTCCTTGGGCTGGGCACCGGTTCCCACTCCCCGTGGATAGCGGACCGCGATAGGACCTTTTTCATATTGAGCCATTGTCCAGAGCATATCCGCAAACTCATCCTCATCGATCGGTTGCATGTGCACGATGTTTGGGATGTGCCTCAGATAGCCAATGTCAAATAGGCCATGATGAGTTGGGCCATCGTCTCCGGAAAGCCCTCCCCTGTCCATACAGAGGCGCACCGGAAGTCCTTGCAGAGCCATATCATGAATGATCATGTCATACGCTCGCTGCATAAAGGTGGAATAGATCGCTAGAAAAGGCTTCAGCCCCTGGGTCGCAAGACCACAAGCAAAGAGGGCTGCATGCTCTTCCGCGATGCCAACATCAAAGTAGCGAGCTGGGATCTCTTCCTTGAAAATTTCAAGCTTTGTTCCCCCCGGCATCGCTGCCGTGACGGCAACGATTTTATCGTCTTCCTTTGCAAGATTGGTTACCGTCCTACCGAAAACCTCTGAATAGGTGGGGTTCCCGCCACTGCTGGTCGACCCATCTACAACGTTGTAGGGGCCAAGCCCGTGGAACTTGCCCGGTTTTTCGAGCGCAGGTTTATAACCACGCCCTTTTTCGGTGATTATATGGAGAATGACGGGTTCTTCCTGCTCTTTCAGGTATTCAAAAGTTCTGACCAGAAG
This sequence comes from Roseibacillus sp., assembly GCA_029242545.1. Classification (GTDB taxonomy): domain Bacteria; phylum Verrucomicrobiota; class Verrucomicrobiia; order Verrucomicrobiales; family Akkermansiaceae; genus Roseibacillus_B. The sequence goes on along the minus strand of JAQWTV010000044.1, from coordinate 31,988 downwards.
CGGGAGATTGTGGCCGTCAATAGGGCCAAAATAGCGAACGCCAAATTTTTCGAAAAGGACATTGGGGAATAGAAGGTTCTTAGCGCTGCGCTCGATCTTTTTAGCCAGCCGCCGCACCCCTTGCCCTCCGACTCGCTCGACGAACTCGGCTGCCTTTTGCCGAACGTCGGAGTAGGCCTTGTTTGTTTGCAGGGCGTTGAAGTACTTTGCAATTGCCCCCACGTTCTTATCGATCGACCACTCATTGTCATTCAATACGACAATGAACCGTTTGGTAGTCTCAGCGATGTTGTTAAGCGCCTCAAGGGTAGGACCACAGGTGAATGCAGCATCGCCCGCTATTGCAACCACATGCTCATCGTCTCCCTTGAGATCTCTGGCCGCCGCCATTCCGAGTGCCGCTGACAACGCTGTTCCAGCGTGACCGGCTCCATAGCAATCATGTTCGGATTCGGTCCGGAGAAGAAACCCATTCAGGCCTTCGTATTGTCGAATAGAATCAATTTGACCAGCTCTGCCGGTCAGCATTTTATGAACGTAACCCTGATGGGAAACGTCCATCACGAATCGGTCAACAGGTGTGTTGAAAACCTTGTGAAGTGCGATGGTAAGTTCGACCACCCCGAGGTTGGGCCCCAGGTGACCACCGGTCCGGGCCAGAGTCCGAATGAGGGTGTCGCGGACTTCGGCCGCGAGTTGTTCGAGTTGCTCATCTCCGAGAACCTTCACGTCATCCGGACTTTGCAGTCCGGACAGAAGGCTGGTGTCGGAATCGTGCTGAGGGTTAGAGGAGTCGGATGTCATCTTCAGGAGATTCGGCGGTTGGGCCGTCACTTGCCGCAGGGGAATCCTCAACTTCTTCCGAGTTGGGTGCGAGGTTCTTTTCGGGAGAGTTGCCTACCTCGATCAACTCTATCCTCTGTTTTGCGGCTGCAAGCACTTTTTCACAGTGTTGGAGCAGTCCAGCCCCCTGTTCATAGTGAGCAACGAGTTGCTCGAGGGGCAGTTGATCTCCTTCCATGGCCTCCACAAGGCTCTCCAGTTCTTCCATGGCGTCCTCGAAGGTGCGAACCTCCGACTCTTTAGCCTTCTTTTTAGCAGCCATTACGGTGTCATTATCAAAGTTAAGGGGTATTTGAATTGCCGGACACCGACCAGAAAACCAGAAGATTATCCACGAATCGAACAGGATTCGGATAGCGGGTAAGGATCGTTCTGAGTTCCGGGTCGAGCTTAGCCAGAGTTCCAGGGAGGCTCCTGGTTGAGACTGACGCCCATCCATCGAGGATCAGAGGCGCCCATTCTTCGTACTCGTTGTAGACCCCTGGGAGAACCCTCGTGCTGTGGGAGTAGGGAGAAATCAGGAGCCCTGCAAAAGGGCTGTCCTGGGTAGCAGAAAGCGCCTCCAGTTCCTTGAATACGCTGATCCGATTTGGTAGCCAGAGAGCGGTTCGGTCAGCATACCATGCGACTGCCCACGGTTGATCTGTTACAACGATTTCATCTTCACGAACTTGCGAGGCAAGTCCGATATTCAGGGCGGCAGGGTAGTATGGTGGCCAGTGCGGAGGAACCGTGCCGGTTCGGCCGACCTCTCGGACTTGCCGGGGAAGATCGAGGACCATGGGGCCGCCACTAATTAGAATCACTGCTACAAAGTGCGCGTTTCGCAGGGGGGGGATCTTTGAGATGATCTGCAGTCGACTCCACAGAATTGCGACAAGCGCAAGGCCATAGGCAGCAAACAGAGGGGCGAATAAAATATGGAGTTGGTTGGAATCGGTTGCAGCTCCTTCCTTCAGGCCGAAGATTGCCATGCCAACGGCTCCAAAGAGCCACATCAGGAGAAGGCACCATCGAAAATTTGCGATCGATTTTCGTTTAAACGGGTGCAGTAAAGCGAGAAAGAAGAGGGGAGCGGTGAGCAGCGATCCAAGGTTCGTGAAGAGGTTTCCAGCTTGCAGGATTGTGGTTCGGACTATTTTAAAAGGAAGGTTCTGGAGGGGGAGATAGGCGTCTTGCAAATTGTAGGTTCGCATGACCGAGTCCTCGCTACCCCCAAGACCATTAAATACCGCTAGAATAGCGGTTCCGCCCATGGTTCCGCTATATTGCTTGTTCTTTAGGAGGGGAACAATTGCCAGTAGAAGAACGACTGCAAGGGCCGCAAGGCCGATCGCGCCTCTCGGGCGAAGGAAAAAACCTGCGTAGATCGCGAAGCCAAGAACGATCCAGATCGCAAGCCAGTGGGTAAGAGCAAGAAGACCGAGGAACGCTGCAGCAAGGAGGGCTGGGATAAGGGCAATCCGGCCTTCGGAGGTAGCTTCTATCGCCTTGTATGCGAAAAGGCACGCGCAGGAAAATAGCAGAAGCATGAACATCTGCGGGAGGCCTGTCTGGGAAAATTTCCAGTTGAGATCACAAAGCAGCATGAGCAGCGCAGTGACGCCACCGATCTTAGGGTCGAAGATTCTGGAAATCAGAAGGTAATTCACCCCGATCGCCATGAGGAAACAGATTACCGCCGTAGCTGCGATGACTCGGTCGAGCTTATAAACCGTATCAGTTTCAGTCATGCGCCACTTGTCGGCATCATCACCCCCGACAAGCTTGAGCGCCCAGCTGAGAAGGACTGGATGCAGGGGCGCGTGATAGGTGTCACGGTTAGAATTTTTGATGACTGGCTCAGCCTCGCGTATTTCACCATTCTGCCAGACTGAGACTGGTCGCAGAACTTTGGTTGTGAAGCTTTTGTTCCTGGCGATCTCCCTCGCGATTTGTGCTTGGTCCATTCCATTGGGAGAGTCCAGACCCCTGAATGTTACGAGCAGGTAAAGGAGCGAAAGGCCAATCAGCAGGATGAAGAAAACAACGCGTCGGATGATAATCCCGGCGTCGATGGAGCTTGAGGGTTCTGCGGCACTCATAGTGAGAATCTGGAATCAGTTAGCCCTGTTGGGGCTCGAGATTTCTTTCAATTTACGTTGGAGAGTCCGGCGGCTGATGCCCAGAAGGTCGGCTGCCTTGGTGCGGTTTCCATCCGTATAGCGGAGAGCGCTCCGGATCGTGGCCATTTCGATGTCATGCAAGTTAAATTCGCCACCCGGCGCAAGGTCCTTTTCCGCGTGGCAAGAGAGATTCGCCGGTTCTGGAGGGCGCGTTTGAGCCTCAAGGTCGAGAAAGGAAGGGAGATGCCGTTCCTCGATGGTTTCTTCGTTGGACATGACCACTCCATGTTCGATCGCAGTTCGTAGTTCGCGCACGTTGCCGGGCCACGAATAAAGTCGGAGGAGGTTGAGCGCGCCATCGCTCAGAGGCTTGAGTGAGCGTCCGTTTTCCTTGGCGAATTCCCGGAGAAAGGAATTCGCGAGCAGAATAATGTCCTCTGCCCGGTCCCGGAGGGGTGGCATCTGAACTGCCACTACGTTCAGACGAAAGAAGAGATCCTCTCTGAACTTCCCCATAGTGGCCATTTCCCGGAGGTTTCTGTTCGTGGCAGCTACGACCCGGACATCCACTTTGATGGGTTCGTTAGAACCTACTCTTTCGATGGTTCTCTCGGAAAGGGCTCGGAGAAGCTTTACCTGCGTAGCGGCATCGATTTCCCCGACTTCGTCGAGGAAAAGTGTTCCTCCATCCGCTTGCTCAAAGCGTCCGATTCTCCGTTGGTGTGCATTGGTAAAGGCTCCCTTTTCATGGCCGAATAATTCAGACTCGAGGAGCTGTGGAGAGAGTGCGGCGCAATTGACGATGACCATTTTGTCGGCTGGGCGCCCACTCAGGTCGTGTAGCGCGTGTGCAACGAGCTCCTTTCCAGTCCCGGACTCCCCCTCAATCAGGACAGTTGCCCTCGTTGGAGCAATTTGAGTGACCATTTCTCCGATTTTCGTGATGGCCTGTGATTTGCCTATGATGCGATCAAGCCCTGCACTCCGGATTTCAGCTTTTTTCTGAAGGGCGTAATTCTCTGTTGTGAGGCGGCGATTCTCGCTCTCGATTACCCGTCCCCTGGCGGCACGGGTAACCAGCAGTTCGACCTCCTCAAGGTTCAAAGGCTTGGTGACGAAATGCCACGCTCCTCGTCTCATCGCTTCCACGGCCGTATCTACCGAGCCATAGGCAGTCATCATGATGCAGACCGGAGGCTTGGCCAGTGTTAGAGCTTCGTCCAGGAGTTCCATGCCGGAGTCTGGACCAAGGCGCAGGTCTGTCAGGAGGACATCAACTGGTTCGCTCTTGAGAACCTGGCGTGCTTCTTGGAGGTCAGATGCAACGTAAACTTCGAATCTCTCGTCAAGAGCGAGGCGTAAGCCATCACGCGTAGGCTTTTCGTCGTCAACTATGAGAATGATTGCATTCATGAGGTAAGCCCCTGACGGGGATATTCAGGTCCTCTCAGACCTCGATAACGGATTTCGTCCGGGGTGAGGAGTCTTCGATAAGGCGAACGCGCTTTTCGATGAGCGGGAGGTAAATATGCACGCTCGTTCCCTTCCCTTCTTCGCTTTCAACCTTAATTTCACCGTTGTGTTCACGAACAATCCGCCGAACGATGAGAAGGCCAAGTCCCGTTCCTGATTTTCGACCGGAGCGGAATGGCTCAAAGAGAGATCCCATTAATTCGGAGGAGATTCCTGACCCGTTATCCTGGACGGAGACGACGATCTCGAATTCATTGCTGGCAGACTCAATATGGATTTCTCCACCTGACCCAGGTAGGGCCTGGTAGGCGTTCTTGAGAAGGTTGAACAAGGCCTGCTTCATTTGGTCGCTATCCAGAAGAAGTGCGGGCAGCTTCTCATCGAGGTTAAGGTGGACAGTCGCATTTCGTTCCTCCATTTCAGGCGCTAATAATGCGAGAGTGTCTTCAACTACCTGATTGAGGCTACCTAACTTTCGGATGGGTGTGGCAGGGCGGATCGCATGAAGGAATTCCTTCAAGAGGCTGTCCAGGCGTTTAATCTCATTCTGGGCGGTTGTGAGATGCTCATCCAGATTACTCCTGTCTGCAGGTGGCAGGTCCGTAATTTTTCGCTCAAGAAGTTGGAGGTGAATTCCGAGCGAATTCAGGGGGTTCCCTATTTCGTGAGCTACGCCAGCAGCGAGAAGGGTGAGGGCATTCAGTTTTTCGCTTTCAATGGTCTCCTCGGTTTCCCGGCGAGATTCGGTGATGTCACGAACAAGCATCACGTAGCCGAGCAGTTCTTCCTGTCCGTCGACATCTTCTACCAGTGGCGAGAGGTAGAAATTGAGAAAACGGTTTTCAGGGTAAAAGACCTCGAGGTCTCGATTGACTGACTGGCGTCCGGGACCGGCGAGAGAGGGCCAGTCGAGGCCCCGAACTAAGACGTCCAAGGATTGACCAACAGACTCCTCTTCGTGAAGCCCAAAAAAGCCGCATGCAGCTCGATTGAGAAAAGTCACTGCCCCATCCGGGTCGAGAATGAGGACGCCCTCCTCGAGTGACTGAAAGACGTTCTCTAGAAACCCCCTCTCTCGAACGAGACGGTCTACAAGAGTCTGAACCTGATGAGGGTCGAGACGATCCAGCCTGGCGATCAGTTTCTCTATGAATCCGGTGTTCAATCCTCTTTTGCTTGTTGCCGGGAGAACCTTCTGGGCTACTGAGGAAGCCATGAGCAATGTTCAGATCGTCCTCTGTAGCTTCCCGGATCTCCCGAAGGCGCGACATATTGGCACACTGATGATAGAAAAGCAACTGGTTGCCTGCGTAAATCTCATTCCTGCTGTGGAGTCCATATTCAGCTGGGAGGGAAAGACCACCTCGGAGCAGGAAGTTCTTGCGGTTTTCAAGACCACCTCAGAACGGCTGATCGAGCTTGAGCAGGAGCTGGGAGCGTTGCATCCCTACGAGGTGCCTGAGTTTCTTGTAGTCCCAGTGGCCGCTGGGGGGGAGGATTACCTCAAATGGGTTCAGACCGTCACTGCGCGTTGAGAATCGTGTGCAAGTTGGCCGGTAGATACTTGAGGACCTTTCCGAATCGCGTACCCTCCAGAATGTAGATGCATCGTCGAATGATCATATCCCTTGTCGGGTCAGTGCTGGGGTTTCTCCCTAGCCATGCTGCGGAGGTGGAATGGCACGCGATGGGTGACGTAGATGTTGTGCGCGGAGAGAGTTTTCTACCCATGGTGGCCAGCGGCGACCCGGTCACAGTCGAGCTTAGCTATAATAACAGAAGTGAGGGAGAGATTTTCAGGCAGGTCTTTGACCTCAATGATCAGCTCTTCTGGCAGCAGGAGGAATACTACCAATCTATCGATCTCGATATCGTTATTACGATCGGAGATTACACATGGCAGGGAACTCTGGGGTCTGGCTCCTCAGGTCCTCCCTATAGTATTGAGGTTCAGGATGTGAAGGTTGCGGGTGACACCGTTGACCGTTTCAGGCTGACAGTCGCAGAAGATGACGGCGGTAGCTTTCCCTTATTTCCCGGGGAGCTGGCTCCGACGGATAATCCTAGAATTCAAATTGAATTCAGCGATTCATCGGTGGGGGCCGAAATCGCACCAAGCTACCTTGACTCCACTGAGCTCGCCTGCGTGTCCCAGAGCTTCACCCGTATTACGGCGGCGAGGGGGGTTATCTCAAGTGGTTCTGGCGATATTATTAATTTCACGCTAGCCCCGGAAAGCATCAGGACACGAATGGCAAACTTGGAATTCGTGGAGCTGCGAGAAGTTAGCTATGATCCTGGATTTGATGAAATCGTATTAAAGTGGGGCAGTGTGCCAGGCAAATTCTATGTGATTCAATATCTTGCTGAAGATCTCTGCTGGCGGGAAAAAAGCTCAACTCAGGCTCAGAGCGACGAAACTACGTGGACCGTTCTGCCGTTTGGAGAGAGGGAGATCTACCGTATTATTGAGGAGGAGTGACCGTGAATCACAGATGTCTGACGGCTCTTGTCGGGCAGCCCTCTTACCTGCTGATCACAAATCCCTTTGCGTTCTCAAGAAGAGGGACCTCTTCTGTCTGCATCTCCTTGATGAAGTGCGAGACCGCACTCTCCTCGGTAAGTTCGCTCAGGTAGGCGTCAGTTTCGTCGGACTCCCCCATGATCAGTAGCTCTACGGAGCCATCGGGAAGGTTTTTTACTGAGCCCACAACATCATAGCCCGTAGCTACCTCCTTGGTGGTGTAGCGGAACCCAACTCCCTGGACGCGTCCGGAGAAGATGATTTTCTTTGCGATCATCTGCGGAAAAGATACCCGCTTAACAGGGGCTCTGTCCACCGTAGAGAGGAGCCGCTGGAAAGGAAAGTGGTATAAGCCTTGAGCTGGAAGGACCCTGAGGCTTTGCCCTATTGCCGGGTCAGTCCTAGTGAATCCTGGGTCTCGCTGTCGGCACAGTTGGTAAAGATCGTAGTGTTTCCGTCTGCCGAAACAGAGATGAAACGCTTTGGAGTGTTTGAGCTGTCGTCGAGTTTAGAGAAGATCTCGGTTGCCCTGCTGGCAGCAGCGGCAGTTTCCCATCGGCATACCCAGATGAGATGATCACCGCTTGAGTTTGCGAAGAGGCGATAACGGTCTCCACGCCATAGCAAGGCGAGAGCTTGAGCCTGCTCGTAGCTTTCCATCCACTCGATGAGAGTCTGGACCTGCAGGGCACCGAGAGACTCTTCCAGTTGATTGGCATGTTCGGGACGAAGGGATGGAAGAGTAACTGGCGCGATTGAAGAATGGTCCCCTCCGAGTAGTTCGAGGGTACTTCGAGGAGGATTTTTAATAAGATCCGGGAGAGTGCGGGACTTCGTCCGCAAACGAGTTTCGACAAAGATTCGAGCAGCTCCCCGTTCCTGAGGGAGTTCGCCCAGGGCAGCAAGGTAGATCGGAAGCCCGGCAAGGAGAGATTCCCTTTCAGTGATCAGGGCTGTTGGTAGAAGGAACGATTCCCGCTCTTCGTCGCGAAGCTTTGCGGTAATTGATTCCGCTATCGCTGAGCGGAGAGCGGATTCAGCAATCCACTCGTCGTCACTCAGCTGACCGAGTGCCATGGGGCTGATCTGCTCGATGAGAAGTTGGGCAAGCAAGCCATGGAGTAGAACTCTATCCTCAGTCTGTGTTTCGTCGAAGTCATCAGCGAGCAATAGCGCGCCCTCGGCTGAGTCGAGCCAGCCTCGTAGCCCAACTGACTGAAGGGCGGAGAGGCCTTGCCTGAGGGATTGTCCCGAAAATTCACGAAAGCCCATTAAATCAAGGGCCCGGGATCTTCGGGCTAGACCGCCTGGTCCGAACTGCGCGGAGAGGTTCGCATCAACTCTGGCAAGCCATGTCCCCGCTGGAACTGGAAGAAGAACAGGTGGGGACTTGAAGCGGAGTCTGAGAATTTCCTCCACGTAGGCTTCTGCGCTGGGCTCGTCCTCATCCTGCCCGGAACTTCGTGGTAGTTGATCCGGTTTGAAAACCACAAGGAGAACCCCCGCCGTGATTGCGGCAATCGTAAGAATAAGAAGGCTTCCGGTGCCTTTCATTGGTCTTTAAGCCGTGAAGTAATCAGGGCTTGAAGGGATTATCCCGGGGGAAGGTTCCGTGTGCCCCGAAGACTTCTTCTGCCTTTTTGCCTTCCTTGAAAGTGTATACTTCAGGGGCGGTTTGATTGCCCCGGGCGTCATAGTTGTAATACATTACCCGGATTGGAGTTTCTTTGCCTGTTTCCGGGTTTGTTCGAAGGGCCCTCGCGTCAAACATCCGTTCCGCCTGTAAGCGACCAGTGGTCCTGCTATAGCCGTAAGAGACTTTGTAGAGGAGGGCCTCACGGCCATCGTAGATCTTACAGGCGAGAGGATCTCCCTTCGGGTTGAGGCGATAGACGACGATCATTTTTACCGCGCCATTTGTGCCCCAAGTCCGCTTAACGAGTGTCCGGTCATCGGGGCTGCGCCTGAAAACGGTACGCGAGCCGTCTTGATGACGCTTGATACGCACATTCGGACCGTCTTTTTCCCATTTCTCCTGAAATTTGTCAGGGAAAGACTTTTTCTCCTGCTGGCCCATTGCGATGCCCGGGGCTACACAGAGCATTAAGATCGCAGAAAGAATCGCCAGGAGGGCTGCACGAGGGGAAGGCATGAGCTCAAGAGGTAGCCGTGAGTTCGCAGGATGGCAACGGCTAATGAGAATCTCCCCAGACGCCTGGCGAGGGTGAGGACGAGTTGCTTGCCCGCTTTTTTGATGCGGTGGGCTGGAAATTAGGCTTTTTTCTCTTCATAGCAGTGATTTGGAAAGCAGGCACAAATACTCTCCGGCTGGACCAGGGGGTTATCATGGGAATTCTCAATGTGACTCCTGATTCGTTCTCGGATGGAGGGCGTTACCTCGCAGTCGATCAGGCCTTGAAGAGGGCTCGTGCCATGATTGCCGAGGGAGTTGGCATTATCGACGTTGGCGGTGAATCAACCCGCCCGGGCGCATCTCCAGTAACCGTTTCCCAAGAGCTGAATCGAACAATCCCGGTGATTGAGATGCTGCGCTCCGAGTGGGCGGGCCCAATTTCCATCGATACCAGTAAGGCTGTTGTTGCAGAGCAGGCCCTGAATGCTGGGGCGGATATAGTGAATGATGTGTCTGGACTAAGAGCAGATGAGAAGATGCTGGAAGTCTGTGCAAGGGCGGGTTGTGGAATTGTTGTCATGCACATGCAGGGGCAGCCACGAACCATGCAGGCTGATCCTAGCTATGTGGACGTAAGGGCTGAGGTGCGGGATTTTTTTGAGGATCGGTACATGACCCTCACGTCCTCAGGTATTGATGCAGAAAGCCTGGTCTTCGACCCGGGAATTGGTTTTGGGAAGAACTTGAGTCATAACCTTTCCCTGCTCAGCGATTTGGAGAAGCTGGCGGTGCGGGGACGCCCGCTTCTCATCGGAATTTCCCGAAAAAGTTTCCTCGGGAAGGTTCTGGACGACGACTCACCTGATCTCCGGGAGTGGTCTACGGTGGCCTTGACAGCAGCGAGCCGTATGCAGGGTGTGCTTCTGCACCGAGTTCATTTGGTAAAAGAGAATAGTGATGCCCTCAGGGTCGTCGAAGCCGTTCTAGCCTCGGACGGTGGCACCCAAACTATCTCCCGAAGTTGAGCGGAGAGAGAGATACGCTTACCCCTTGTTCCAGTAGATTACCACGTTTCGAGTGGATCGGCCGCAGGCGATGATGTCCGGCTTTCCATCCTTGTTGAGATCGACAACTTTCAGATCCTCGCAGGCAATCTTGTCGTCAATAAGATGTGTGATCCACATGCCTTGTCGCTCGCCGGGGGTATATAGCTTGATGCCTACTTTTCCCTCCTTATTGGGGTTGCGCCACCCTGCCACGACTTGAAGGCTTCCGGTGCCGAGAACGTCGGCGTATTCCAATGCATGGCCTTGGTTGAGGCTGTCATCAAGGACTGTTCGCTTCCACCCCGCCTTTCCTTCTCCCTTGCTTCCAGTTGCCTCGTAAACGGCGACTGTGTTCCCGTGAATGGGTTCTATACAGGCGAAGGTGTTTCTTTGTCGGACAGGCTCACCTTCACCGAATTTGCCAATACGTATCTCGCCCGCCCCTCCATTCATGTCGGGTAAGGCGAGATCTTGCGACTGCCACTTCCCCTCAGTAAGCCAGACCGATCGGGCTCCCTCGGCTCCCCCGATGATTACAGCATCATTAGAACCATCTCGAGAGATGTCAAAAGAGTCAAAGTTATGAGTCTTGTGGAGCTCATTATTAATGATGGCGGTTTTCCAGCTGCCGCCTGCGGACGGATTGCTGGGAGGGAAGTAGGCAGTCACATTGACGGGCTTTCCCTCACCTCCACGATTTCCTCTCCCATGGAGAGGTAGGACTACGAGGGCATATTTTTTGTCGCCGACATGAACCCACCGCATGCGGTGGGTGGTGGGATCATGAGGAAGTTGGACTGGTTTTACCTTGCCCAGAGATCCCAGATAATGGATCGACCCGGATTGTTCTTCGCTGTCGGTGTTCCCCGGATTCCAGTTTCCACCGACGGCTATTTCCACCTTTCCGTCTCCATCAATGTCACGTGCTGCGATGCAGACATTGTCCCGCAGTTGGTTGCGCTTATCCCCCTTATGGAAGGTGTGGAACAAATGCTTTTTCCATGAGGGGTTTTCATACCAGATGAAATCGCGCTTATCCGCGAGAAGGATATCCTGATCGCCATCGCCGTCGACATCTCCGACCGCCAGACCATAACCGATGGCGATCTGTGGGTCGATCGTCTGGGCTTTGAATGGAGATTCAGCAGCGAGGATAAAACCAGAGCAAAGGCCGAGAGAGAGGGAGAGGGAAAGCGGCAATTTTTTCATGGGCAGATAATGGCGGTCCAAGTTTTGGGGGAGGCTAGAGGTTCAGAGCGGCAGGGGAAAGCTATTGATGGTGTTATCTCCGGTTCAAAGGAGGGAATGAGCCCCATTCAGGAGTCTTGGCAGGACTCCGGTGACGATTACCGTTGCCTGAGCAATGCTTAAGGTTAAGCTCCCTCTGGGTAAGTGTTACGTTTCTTGCAAGAGCACTGGCGCAGTGCAGTAGAGATCCTGATTCTCTGGGCCTTCATCTATCACCTCTACCGCACGTTCAGGGCGACCCGGGGGGCTAGAATTCTCGTAGGTCTGGCCATAATTTTTGTGGTTCTGACGCTTGCCTCCCAGCTGCTGCAACTCGAGGTCATGCAATTTATTATCACCCGGGTGGCGGTGGTAGCGGCTCTGGCACTCCTGATCATTTTCCAGCCAGAATTAAGGATGGCTCTTGCACGCCTCGGGAGCTCCCGTCTGTGGTCTTTTAATTCAACTCAGCAGCAGGAGTTTCTTGGAACTCTCTCTGATGCGGTCTGGCAGCTTTCCAAGAAGAGATACGGAGCTCTCTTTGCGATTGAGCGGAGTATAGGGCTGAAGGATCACATTGAGACCGGTGTGGCTATCAAAGGGATACTCAGTGCCGAGTTGGCGTTGACCATCTTTCATCCTAAAACCGCCCTGCATGATGGGGGAGTAGTTCTGTCTGGAGAGAGAATCGTTGCCGCCTCATGTGTGTTCTCGGTAAGCCAATCTGAGGTTGGAGACCGGTCAATGGGATTGCGGCACCGGGCGGCAATAGGCCTCACCGAGGAGAGTGATGCGGTGACGATTGTGGTCAGTGAGGAAACCGGACAGGTCTCTCTTTGTATAGATGGTAAGATTGAGAGAAATCTCGAGGAGGAAGCATTCAGCATGCGATTAGAAGAAATTTTCCTCCGTGATCCGGAGGTTGAAGATGATGAAGAAGAGCTTGATGAAGAAATTGTTCGTGAACAATTGGATACCCAAGATAGCGTCGCTTCTGGTGGCGATCGCTCTGTGGTTTCTGATTAGCGGATACCAGGAAGACAATGCCATTATGGGCGAGCCAGTCCCGGGTAGCCGTTAGAGGTCCTCGCTGGGATACTTAGTTATTTTCGGAGCATTTAATGCATGGCAATTGCCTCCCCTCCGTCGAAACATGTCTCTTCCACTTATAGTTACCGGAACTGATACCGGAGTTGGAAAAACCTACCTTACCTGTGAGCTCGTGCGTTCGCTTCGTAAGGAAGGAGTTGACGCTGTGGGCTACAAGCCGGTGTGCTGTGGAGACCGGAATGACGCTGAGCTTTTACTAGAGGCCTGCGAAAATGAGGAGCCAATTGAGGCGATAAACCCTGTCTGGTATCAGGCTCCGGTGACGCCGTCGGTCGCGGCGGAACTTGAGAGCAAGCCAGTTCCTCTCGAGGATATACGATCGCATGCAGAATCGATGGCAGAACGTCACGAAGTTCTCGTCATGGAGGGAGTGGGAGGATGGGAAGTTCCCATGAACGGGAGGGATACGTTTGCCGACATGGCGGAGGCTCTTGGCTGGCCTGTGGTAATGGTGGTGGCGAATCGTCTCGGTGCGCTCAATCATACGCTCCTTACGGAGCATGCCATTCGGGATCGTGGTCTGCCTCTCGTTGGAGTTATTCTGAATCATCTTACCGAGGACCATGATATCGCCATGACGACCAATCGAGTGGTTCTCGAGGAGCTCCTTGCCGCTCCGGTTTCGTGCCTCGAGAATGGGGACGGGCTGGCTGACAGTGCGCTCGTGCAGGAGGTTCTTGAGGCCTTCCGAAATGGCGGCTTCGGTGGTTGAGAGAGGCCATCCGAATTCAAGTGCTGGTTTCCGCCTTTGACTTTTTGTTCGTCCTCGGCTCCTTTGGGTGCATGCAGGCGCCATCCTCCGCCCCGGACTCTACCGGCCATTTTGGACGGTTCGGCGGTATGTTTGTCCCGGAAACTCTGATGGCTCCCCTGGAGGAGCTCGCGGAGGAGTACGAGCGGGCCCGAACCGACGAGGAGTTTCAGCGAGAGCTGGATGTCCTGTTGTCCGATTACTGTGGAAGGCCTACCCCCCTCTACTATGCAGAACGTTGGAGTGAGCTTATGGGGGGAGCTAAAGTCTACCTGAAGCGCGAGGATCTCCTTCACACCGGAGCTCACAAGATTAACAACGCAATTGGACAGGCCTTGCTGGCCCGTCGCCTGGGAAAACGCCGAATCATCGCCGAGACCGGGGCTGGTCAACATGGCGTGGCCACTGCAACCGTTTGTGCCCGGTTCGGCCTCGATTGCACCGTCTACATGGGAAAAGTTGATATGGAACGTCAGGCCCCTAACGTGAGAAGGATGGAATTACTCGGGGCCAAGGTTGTCCCCGTGACCGCCGGGCAGGCGACCCTGAAGGAAGCAGTCAGTGAGGCGATGCGGGACTGGACCGCGTCTGTTGAGAATACCCACTACATTATTGGGTCAGCGTTGGGTTCCCATCCGTTTCCCATGATGGTCAGAGATTTTCATAAGGTGATAGGAGTGGAAGCCCGTGAGCAGGTCTTGAATCAGGAAGGGCGTCTCCCGAGCCTGCTGGTGGCCTGTGTTGGCGGAGGTTCCAATGCGATCGGTCTTTTTCACCCGTTCCTTGACGATGCGAGTGTGCGGATGGTCGGGGTCGAAGCTGGAGGGGATGGCATCATGCCCAAAAGGCACGCCGCACGGTTTCAAGGGGGAAAGCTAGGTGTCCTGCAGGGGACAAAAACCTGGCTACTTGCGGACGATGATGGGCAGATCGATCTGACCCACTCCGTGAGTGCAGGTCTGGATTACGCGGCAGTGGGTCCTGAACACGCCTTTCTCCAGGAGCTGGGGAGGGTAGAATATACATACGCAACGGATTCCGCGGCGCTCGCGGCTTTTCAGCAACTTTCGCAGATAGAAGGGATTATTCCAGCGTTGGAAAGCGCGCACGCGGTGGCTTACGCTGCAGAGGTCGCGCCCAAGTTGCCTGAAAACGACATTATCATCATTAACCTCTCTGGCAGAGGCGATAAGGACATGGATCAGGCGTGCCGCCTTCTGGCTAAGTAGGGAGATTCCTCCCAATTAGGTTTTCCACCAGTTTGAGTTCTTCTCCCATGTCTCTGGCGGTGCGGGCTCCGACAGGTCTTTGGCAGTTTCATGTGGCCGGTGCGAGGTCTCCGGATTCCCGTCCTTCAATAATTCGTCCTCTAGGTCGCTCGGAGATCCTCCGCTGCGTGCCATCATAAAAAGAATTGTTGCAATCATGCCCAAGGCGAAGCTGACAAGGGCTGTCATGCAGATCGCAAGCATATCTCCGGGTAAAAGGGCCACCGTTTCAATCTCGCTCATTGCTCAGGGACTATATGCGCAGAGATTTCAGAGGAGCAACTGCGATATGTTCGAGCCGAAGAAAACCGGGGGACGTGCAGGATTTGTGTAGGAATCATGGGCCTTGGAAGGGGATCTGATCGGCGTTGACCTCTTTCTGCTGCGGTGGGGCAGGAAAGTCCTCTGGTGGATTGACAAATGAAGGACTCCAGCTAGTCTCCGCGTCCCGCCAGCGTTAGCTGTCCCAGAAAACGCCTTAAAACCATGAGCAAGCGCACATACCAGCCCTCCAAACGCGTCAGGAAGCGTCAGCACGGTTTTCGGGCTCGGATGGCGACCAAAGCAGGTCGTGGTATTCTCAAGCGTCGCCGGCAGAAAGGGCGGAAGCGTCTCCTTCCCAAGGGGGCAGAGATCCCCTACAAGCGGCATACTGTGCAGCACGGTAAGTAGCGCGGGGCTTGCTTGAGCCTTCCGCGGGGAAAAATCCCTTGGATTATGCGTGTTCCGCGCCGACTCAGCATGACGCGGAGAGAGGAATTCTCCGCGGTCAGAAAGCATGGACGTTCGATGGCCACGCGAAATTTCGTGATGGCGACTCTTCCCAGTCCTTCGCTAGAGCATTTGAAATTCGGCTTTATTACCTCAAGGAAATCCGCCCGAAGGGCTGTAACGAGAAACCTGATCAGGCGCCGTCTCAGGGCCATTCTCGTTAAGCATGGCGAGAAGATCGATCAGGGCCGCTATCTAGTGATCGTTGCGAGGCGCAAAGCATCTGAAGCAAGTTTCAGCGAACTGGAGGCAGATTGGCTGCGGCTGGCCCAAGGGTTGGGCGTTTTCAGGAAAGATGTTCTCCAGAGCAATTCTCATTCACCGTAGAGCCGGCATTTCATGAAGTGGGTTATCCAGACTCTGATCAGGTGCTACCAGAAGCTTCTGCGCCCTTTTTTACGAGTGATATCGGGCGGGGGTAATTGTCGATATCACCCAAGTTGTTCGAATTACTTTCTGGAGGCTACGGAGGTGCATGGGTGGTTAAAGGGTAGTTTGTTGGGGATTCGCCGGATTTTACGCTGTCATCCGTGGGGGGGCTGTGGGTATGACCCCGTTCCACAGATTGCGGAGGTCGTGGCTGAGAAAGACAGGGATCACGCCTCAACCACTGAACAGACCTCTGCGATCGACTCAAAATCCCACTAAAAGTAACAAAGGAGTTTCATTTTGGATCGTAAGGCTTGGATCGTTATCGTGCTGTGCTGCCTGGGGCTGTACCTCAATCTGAATTTTAGCAAAAAGAACGCGGAGGCGGTGAGGGAGCAGGAGGCTCTGATCGAGAAGGAGTCGCCTGAGGGTAAAGAGGGAGCCCCGGCCGCGGTTACTGCTCCCGCCACGGGCGGCGAGGAGGCTGCTGCTGGTTCGGAGGGTTCGGTAGAGGCCACGAAGGCGCCGGAGGCTGATCCGCTCGTCCAAGAAAAGACCTTCAAGCTTTCTAGCAGCGGCGCCGTATTCACCTTCACGAATTTCGGGGGTGGAATCAAACGCGCCGAGATGAGCGGTCAGTTTGCGGTGCAGGATAAGGAGAATCTCGTCAGTCTGAACGAAAGTGAATCTGAGCCAATCGGACGCCTGACCACCGGGGTCGACCAATATCTCGATCTTGTTTATGCTCATGTTGAGGAGTGGGATACCGACACCAGTATCTCCTTTGTTGGGAAAACCAGAGAAGGTCTGCAGATCACCAAGACATGGACGGTTGAAAAGCAGGAGGCCAGAGACGCCTCTTCAGAAGATGAGGGCGCGTCATTCAGGCTGAAACTCAACTTGGAATTCGAGAATACAGGGGAGGGCTCTTTGAATCTGCAGGATTATGGTCTCTTCGCAGGCTCCGCCGCGCCTCTCTGGAAAGGAGAGTGGGACCGTCATATCACCCTCTTCTACCAGAAAGATGGCGACTATAAAAAGCGTCGGGTAGTCAAGTTCAAGAAGGGTAAGAAGCCGCACTTCAAGGAGGATGCAGGCGTGCTGGGATTTGCTGGAGTGAGTAATCAGTTCTTCGCCACCATCATCTCACCGGAGAATCCCTATGATGCGTGGGTCTGGGGAGACCGAAGAGCGGTTCAATTGCCTGGGATCGCGGGTGGCGGATCAGGGGAATCGATTCGTCTGGGAATGAGTTTGCCCGAAAAAAAGCTGACGCCTGGAGGTGATAACAAGGAGGCTCTTACCTTCGACGTATATATCGGACCCAAAAACAGTCGTCTTCTTGGTCAGACTGGTGAGAAGCACGATCGGGATTACGCAAAGGTCATGAACTACGGGCTATTCAGCCCGATCAGCAATTTTCTAAACTGGCTTCTGAATGGGTTGTTTTCGAAAATCTTCTCCAAAGTTTCAGATTCGTGGGGATGGGGTTTCTCCATTGTAGTGCTTACCATCATTATCCGGGGGGCGATGTGGCCCCTGCAGAACAAGTCGACCCGCGCCATGAAGCGGATGTCGAAGTTACAGCCGGAGATTAAGGAGCTTCGTGAGAAGTATGCGGATGATCCCAATCGGCAGAATCAGGAGATGATGAAAATGTATCGGGATTATGGGATTAATCCCCTGGGGGGGTGTTTGCCCCTGCTGGTGCAGATCCCTATCTTCTTCGGGTTCTATATCATGCTCCAGTATGCCGTTGAGCTTCGGCAGCAGCCTTTCCTCTGGGTTGAGGATCTTGCTCTACCGGATACGGTAGCAACCTTGCCCTTCGCTCTTCCTTTTCTAGGAGAGGGCGTGAATCTTCTGCCGATTGTCATGGCGGTCACGATGGTGCTCCAGATGGCGCTGACGCCCAAGACGGGGGACAAGATGCAGCGTCGTCTCTTCATGATGATGCCGGTCATCTTCTTTTTCTTCTGCTACAACTTTGCTTCTGCCCTTGCACTCTATTGGACCACCTCCAACATCTTCGCCATCGTGCAGATGCTGATCACCCGGCGCTTGCCTGACCCAGAGCTCAAAAAGAAGAGAGGTGCCGCAAAAAAGGGATTTTTCCAAAAACTACAGGAGCGAGCCGAGGAGGCCCAGAAGACGCAAAAGGCGATGAGGTCCCGACAGATGGGAGGACAAGGGCCCAAAAAACCGAAAAAAAGAGGTCCGCGGACTGGAGGATAGAACGCTTTTCCCCTCCCAGAAATTCACAGAGGGGACGCACGAGTTTCATACCTAGCTTGACCGGACGGCTCCGGATCCTAAGGTGGCGCCATGGAAGCGCTTTCTGAAGGTCACCAAATTCTTGAATCCATGGTGACTCAGCTCGGGTTCAATGTGACGATCGAGGAGGAAGAGAGCGAAGAAGGAGGATGCCTTCAGATCCTGACAGAGGAAAGTGGCCTGCTGATCGGGAAGCACGGCGACCGGTTAGACGACCTCCAGTATCTTGTGAACCGAATCCTTCAGAAAAAGGTTCAGGACCCTCCCCGCATTCGCATCGACTGCGATCATTTCAGGGTGAGACAGGAAGAGAAACTGATTGCTACTGCCAGAGACTTGGCTGACAAGGCGAAGGAGAGTGGGAAGTCCATGAAAATGAGGCCGCTGAACGCGTATCATCGTCGCATCGTTCACAATGCGCTAGTTGATGATGACGAGATTGAGACTATTTCCCCGCGGAGTGACGAGCGTCTTAAGCGTATCGTCATCCAGCCGGTCTCCTGAGAGAGAAGGCCTCCTGAACAGGGAGGTTAGCGAGGGCTCCAAGGATCACTAGCCAGACGAAACATGGAAACGCATCGCCTCGTCCTGCCGGAAGATCTCAACCAGTATGGGTTCCTGTTTGGAGGGCGGCTTCTTCGATGGGTTGATGAAGCAAGCTGGATTGCGGCTAGTCTGGATTTTCCATCCTGCCGATTTGTGACCATCGGGATGGATGAAGTGGTATTTCGTCACAGCGTAAGGGAGGGCACTATTATCTCAATTCGCTCGGAGCAACAGAAGGTAGGAGAGACCTCGGTAACCTATAAAGTGACGGTGTTTGTAGGGAAGATGGGTGAGGGAGATCCCATATTTACGACCCGCGTCACCTTTGTAAATGTGGACGAAAATGGATCCAAGCGATCTATCGGGGCGTGAGAGATGGCGAGGTCCCAAGAGGTTGATATCACTCTGGCATTAGAAAAGCTTGAGGACCAGAAGGCGTGGCGACGGGCTGTAGCGCGTAAGATCGGCATCAAGCCTGACCGAGTGGCGAGCGTAGAGCTACTTAAGAAGTCGGTCGATGCCAGGAAGTTTCCTGTATGCTTCAAATTGCGACTTCTTATCGGGGTGGACGCGGAAATACCTGCGGAGAAACTGGCAGTGCCATCTTTTCCTCGGGCTTCTGAGAATGCCCGCCGAGTTCTGGTTGTCGGTTGTGGTCCTGCTGGAATGTTTGCGGCCCTTCGCTGTCTTCAGTTAGGGTTATGCCCGGTCATTCTCGAGCGAGGGAAGGATGCGTTTGCCCGCCGATTTGACCTTGCCCCACTCCTGCGGGAAGGCAGGGTGATTCAGGACTCAAACTACTGTTTTGGAGAGGGGGGAGCTGGGACGTTTTCAGACGGAAAACTATATACTCGCGCTACCAAGAGAGGGCCCGTGCGTGAAATATATGAAATTCTGGTAGCGCATGGTGCCCCTCCCGAGATCCTTACCGAGGCCCACCCTCATATCGGGTCCAACCTTCTCCCGAATGTCGTCAAGTCGTTGCGAGAAACGATTCTTGCAGCAGGTGGAGAGGTTCATTTTGGGAGCAAGGTGACGGATCTTCTCATGGAAAAAAGCTCCATGCGGCTGGTGGGAGTAAGTACAGCCGATGGACATGAGTTTCGTGGAGAAGGTGTCATTCTTGCCACGGGGCATTCCGCAAGAGACGTCTATTCCATTTTAATGCGGAACGGCGTTGCTCTCGAGCAAAAGCCTTTTGCGATGGGAGTGCGCATTGAACATCCCCAGCCCTTGATCGATGGAATCCAGTATCATCTCCGTGGAGACAAAAGGCGGCCAGATCTGCTCCCAGCTGCTCGCTACCGGCTTGCAACTACGGTCAAGGGACGCAGCGTGCACTCATTCTGCATGTGCCCGGGAGGGTTTATTGTTCCCTGTGCTACGGAGGATGATGAGGTGGTTGTCAATGGCATGTCGCTTTCACGAAGAGACTCCCCTTATGCTAACAGTGGCATTGTTGTCGGAATTGATCCCGATGACACTGCCCCATGGCGGGAAGAGCATGGGGTTCTTGCGGGGATAGGGCTTCAATTGGATGTGGAGCGTTCTGCCAAGAGGGCAGGTGGAGGGGGGCAGGCCGCTCCTGCTCAGAGAATGGTGGATTTCCTGGGTCGGCGCGATTCACAGGATCTGCCCGGGACCAGCTATTTTCCCGGTGTGCGCGCTGCGCGTCTGGACCAGATTCTTCCAGGATTTATCGCGAATTCGTTGAGAAAGGGTCTTCTCCGGTTTAGCAAATCGATGAAGGGCTATCTCAGTGACGAGGCTCTTCTGGTGGGGTTTGAGACTCGGAGCAGTTCTCCTGTTCGCGTGCCACGCGATAAGGAGAGTCTGCAGCATCCCGGGGTCAGAGGGCTCTTCCCCTGTGGAGAGGGTGCGGGCTACGCGGGTGGTATCGTGTCGGCGGCTCTGGATGGGCGCAGGAGTGCCGAAGCGGTATCAGAGATGGTGAAGTGAAGTAGGTGGCCTTCTCGGTGGCTCTTTGGGTAGTTCGCTGAGACAGTACGGGAGCTGAAGTTATTGTGTGGTTCTCATAACCGGAGTAGAGGTCGGGCATGAAATACTGGCTCATCAAGTCCGAGCCCCATGTTTATGGAATCAAGCAGCTCAAAAAAGAGAAGCGTGCTGAGTGGGATGGGGTTCGAAATTATCAAGCGCGTAACATGATGCGGGACGACATGAAGATCGGAGATCTGGCTCTTTATTACCATTCCAACTGCGCCTCGCCTGGGGTTGTTGGGATCGCACGAGTGGTCAGTGAGCCTTACCCTGATCCGACCCAATTTCAGAAGCGTTCAAAGTATTATGACCCGAAATCAAAGAAGGAGGATCCTCGATGGGTCCTAGTGGACTTTGAGTTTGTGGCAGAGTTGTCCGAGGAAGTGAGTCTCTCCCTAATGAAGGAAGATCCGAGATTGGCTGGAATGCTATGTCTGAGAAAGGGAAACCGTCTCTCCATTACGCCTGTCGAGGGAAAGCACTTCCGGAGAGTGTGTAAGCTGGGTGGGTGGAAGCCGTCCTGAATCCTGAGTAAAGAATTTAGGGAGGAGGAGGTGTGCCTGTTCTCGTATGCTTTCCGGGGCGCCAGTGGTAGATAACCCGGTGCCTGCGATATGGCTCTCACGGGGTCCGCGAGGCGCTGAGAGAATCGAGGTGATTCTGCCCGGTGTGAATACAGGCACGTAAAAAGGTGATATCCTGGTCGACTTTCCCAACGCTCGCCCCGCCCTCCATGATTGCGACAAGGAAAGAGGCTTCATCGGATGGGTCGATATCGGAACGGACGATAGATTTTTCCTGCCCGCGCTCGAGGGCATCACGGATGGATTTGCACCAGATTTCATAGATGCTGCAGAGGCGCGTTCTAAACCCCTCATCGAGGGGTGACATCTCTACGGCGAAGTTGCAAATCGGGCTGCCGTTAAAAAGGAATCCGGTTTCCGCTACTTCCCCTTCGACTCGTTTTAGAAATCGCTGCAGAATGTCTCTCAGGGTGCCTAGGGGATCTTCTCCTTTTTCCAGGGGCTCGACCCACCAGTTCTTGATGGCCGGAACCATCAGTTCGTCGAGCACGGCGTATCCCAGCTCATTCTTCCCAGCAAAGTGGTGGAAAAGGGCGCCTTTGGTGATCCCCGCAGCTTCTACGATGCGATTGATGCTCCCTCCTTGGAATCCATGGCGATAAAATTCGCGATAGCTGGCTTCCAGGATTTTGCGTCGGGTCCGCTTGGGATCACGCACACGGGGCATAAAGCGAACCTACATACCTGAAGGAATGTTGCAAGCGAGGCTTCCACTTCGTTTTCGGGGTGCGCTTTGTGAAGGTCTTCGGGGAGGAACGCTTAGCGAGGGCCGGGAGGCATCTTGTTATGCAGGAATCGGGTCATTGTCTCATACAGGTGACGCCGTGCATTTTTCCCCTCTCGGATTGAATGGGTGCCTTGAGGGTAGGTCATCATTGAGAATGCTTTGTTATGCTCGATGAGTTTGTCAACAAGCCGCAGGTAGGTTTGGTAGTGGCAGTTATCGTCTGCAGCGCCATGGATTATCAGGAGATTGCCTTTCAGATTCTGGGCAAAGTTGATTGGTGAGCCCTCGCGGAAGGCTTTGCGATTTTCACTCGGAAGCCCCATGTAGCGCTCCTGATAGATCGTGTCGTAATGTCTCTGGTCAGGAACGGAGGCGACAGCGATGGCGGTATGATAAAGATCAGGATATTTAAAAATGGCATTAAGGCTCATCGAGCCGCCACCGCTCCAACCCCAGGAACCAATCCTTTTTGCGTCAAGCCAGGGCCGTTCCGCGAGAACTGCCCTGACTGCCGCGGCTTGGTCCTTCGGGGGGAGAATCCCAATTTCCCGGTAGGCTTCTCGGCGCCAAACTCGACCCAGAGGGGACCGGCTGCCGCGGTTATCAAAGCTCATCACGACATAACCTTGCTGGGCCAGCATGTGGTGCCAAAGTCCTCCCCAGCTGTCTCGAACCACCTGCCCGGCGGGTTCGCCGTAAACGTAGATGAGCAGGGGATACTTACGGGTTCTATCGATATTTGGAGGACGGATACAGCGGGCCGGTAAATGGATCCCTTCGCCAATTTCGACCTCAAAGAATTCCACCGGGGCGAGCTTGAGAGCGTCAATCTTTGTATGAAGCTCTGCATTATCCTCCAGAGTCTTAATGATGGCATGGTCCGGGAGACTAACAAGACGGGTAACAGAGGGTGTATCTGCGTCTGACCGGGTCCAGACCGCAAATTTTCCTGATGGAGAGATGCGATAGGAGTGGGTGCCCCGGTGTTCGCTCTCGGGAGTCAGGCGGCTTAATCCTTGTCCGTCGAGGCCGATTCGGTAGAGATAGCGTTGGGAAGGTTCCTCGGGACTGGCGAGAAAGTAGGCCCAGAGGCCGGTGTTGTCGACATGGAGGAGGTCGATATCAAAATCATCAATGGTGAGCTTGGTGGTCCTCGTTCCATCCCGGGAGACCCTGTAAAGCTGCTCCCAGCCATCACGTTCGCTGGTCCAGGTGAAATGTCTTCCATCCGGAGTCCAATGAAGGTCGTTGTTCATGATCACCCAGGTAGGATCCTCCTCGGTAAGAACCGTCCTTGCTCTTCCACTCCTTCTTTGGGCGATCATCACCACTTTGGTGTTCTGAGCTCGGTTTAGTTGTTGAATAACAAGCTCGTCAGAATTGTCGGACCCGGCCCATTCCATCCTCGCGAGGTAGTGTTCGCGTGGGTCTCCGGGAATCTGGATCCAGGTGGTTTCGGTAGTTTCGATTTCAACGACTCCCACCCGGCAGGAGGCATTTCTCTGTCCTGCCTTCGGGTAACCGAAGCGTGTCACCTTGGGGTATAGATTAGAGATGTTATCGACCAGAGTCTGCTTGCGGACGCCGGTCTCATCAAATTGCCAATATGCGATAGCCTTGCCGTCTGGGCTCCAGCGGAATCCATCCCGGACTCCGAGTTCTTCTTCGTATACCCAGTCGAAACGACCATTAAAGATTTGGTTGTTGCTGTTGGTCGTCAGGGTCCGAATGGAGTGATCCTCGAGAGACTCAATCTGGATGTTGGCTCCCCGGACATAGGCCACATGGGTTCCTCTGGGGCTGAGTTTCGCGAACATGAGCGAGGAGGGAGCGGCGTCGGGCCCTCCCAGTTTATGCAGGGTTTTAGCCTGTAGATTATAAATCCAGTAGTCGCCTCGAGAATTACGGCGCCACACCCGCTCTGAATTTGTATAAAGGAGAAGAAGCGAACGGTCTGGAGAAAGAGCGTATCCGTCGATCTCAAGGGGGCTCTCCGACTGGTCGGTCACAAGCTCCTCGGCTGAAACGAGAATTGTAGGATGGTCCGGATTAGTGGCGGTAGATAACCATATCCCTTTGCTCTCCTTGTATTTTTCCTGCTCAGACTTTCGTAGGAAGGTATAGCTGTCGCCATCCTCAAGCCACTTCAGGTCAAAGCGCTTCTCCTTGAGGTCCTCCTTGTCGTGAATTCTAGCTAGAGACAGTGAGGTAGGAGGGGGAGAGGCATCAGACCATGAACCAGCGAGGCAGGTCAGTGCGAAGGGAAGGGTTTTGTAGCCTGTAAAGAGGGAGCCTTTTTTCATGGATCAGCGTTGTGGCTGGCTAGAGGCTGACAGGCTTATGGTGGAAATAAAAACATTCCGCGATGTTGACGTTCCCCTCTTCAGCGTGATGTGTTGGGATTTGCGAGGGCTTGCTGAGGCCCTTCCATAGAAGTTGATGCAATCTTGGTAACAGGAAGCATAAGCAGGGGGTATCAACCTTCAATGCTGTCGTGTTAGAACAATGAAATTTCTGATATTTTTACTAGTGTTTGCAGGAGCTCTGGTCAGCGCCGCGAGGGCGGAGAGCTCTTTTGTTCACCCGGGCTTACTCCACACCACCTCGGACCTCGAACGGATACACCTGGCTGTGTCTTCGCGGAAAGGTCCAATTTACGAGGGGTTCAAAATTCTGGAGGATAGCTCTTACGCTAAGTCTGACTATGGATTAAAGGGCCCTTTTCCCGAGTGGGGCAGGGCACCCAATATTCGGAAGGGTGAGGCGGAGAGCGATGCGCTGGCAGTATACCAGAATGCTCTGATGTGGGCTTTAACAGGCAAGAAAGAGCATGCTCGCAAGGCGATACAGATTCTCAATGCGTGGACTATGACTCTAAAGAAAGTGGGTGGAATCGATGGAGTTCTTGCGGCAGGCCTTCAGGGGTTCATGTTCGTGAATGCTGCCGAGATTCTTCGTCACACCGAATCCGGGTGGACGGAGACGGAGGCGCTTCTCTGTGAAAGATGGTTTCGCGAAGTATGGGATCCACCACTTGAGCATTATGCATATTTTGCGAATGGGAACTGGGAAACCGCGGCGCTTCAGACCCGGATGGCAATCGCGGTGTATTGCAGCGATCGAAAAATGTTTGAGGAGACTGTTCGATATGCTGTTGCCGGAGCTGGTAATGGAAGTATTCCGCACATGGTTGTATTTCCGAGCGGCCAGTGTCAGGAAACAACCCGGGCGCAGCACTATGCTCAACTGGGTCTTGGGTTGCTGGGTTGTGTTGCAGAAGTAGCGTGGAATCAGGGGGTAGACCTTTATGGCTGGGGAAAGAACAGGATACTCAAAGGGTTTGAATATACCGCTCAATATGGGTTAGGCGAGAATGTGCCTTTTCGGCATTACCTTGATCGCACAGGTAAATATGGCCGAGGAGGACGCAACAACAATTACGATAAGATCTCCCCGTTGAGCCGGGGGAGTTTCTGGCCCATTTATGAGCGCATTTTCAATCATTACTCAAGGCGCAGGAATGTCCCGGCTCCTTACTCGGCCCGGGTTCTTGAGCTTAAGGGTCCGGAAGGGTTCAGCAGGGACCATGCGGGACTTGGAACTCTTTCTCACCGGAGGGAGAGCAAGGCGAGTCCAGTGGTGCGATCTGCGCCAGGGGTGCCCTCTGGATTTGTTATGAGGAGCTCTGGCCGAGGGGTAAGGATCTCCTGGGTTGGGTCTGTTGACCCGTTGGGGTGCAGTGATGCAAAGACTTATGAATTGATGAGGTCGTCCAGTCCTGATGGTCCTTTTCAGGTGCTTGCGCCCTCGCTGCGGGCGTCTGAATATCTGGATGAGCCCTTAAAGAGTGGCGAGCTCTACTACTATAAGGCTACTGCGAGTAACGAAGTGGGGAGAAGTGCTCCTTCCGCAACTATCGCCGCTTGCGCGGGTTTGCCGGGTGCGTGGGGCTCCTCTGATATTGGGGCAACTACTGTCCCGGGATTCGTGGAATACAATGGAGATGCTTTTTCGATGGAGGGTGAGGGTGATCAGGTTGGGGGACGCGCAGATACCTTTCACTATCTATATGCAAGTATGGAAGGCGACGGTGTGATTACCGCTCGTGTCAGGCGGCCGATGAGCTCACAATGGGCTACCCCTGGAGTGATGATGCGGGCAAATCTTCGGCCTGACTCGCAACATGTATCTGTTCTTCTGCATCCTCATTGGAACGGAGGGCTGGTTTCCCGAATGGAGCAAGGAGGCGAGACCATCACAGGTAAGCTCGAGCCGATAGGAGAGCAATACGTGATCAAAAAAAATCGTCTCAGTGCGCCATACTGGATCAGGTTGGAGCGAGTGGGAAATACGTTTTCCGGATCCATGTCTCCAGATGGGATCCGCTGGCAAGGTCTCGGCTCTGTCAACGTGAGGATGGAGCAGGCTGTTTATCTTGGGTTGCCTGCCTGCTCTCAGCTTCGTGGGGTTACCACTACCCTTACTTATGACCGGGTCAGCACGTCGGATTGGAAGATGCAAGATCGATGGCCGGTCAGTTCTTTTTGAACTGCTCCGCAAAACGCCAGTTGCTTCTGTAATCTCTAGTCAGGGGCACGTCAGCTATCTCGGCCCGAACCATTTCCACAGGAATTCGATTTCCTCTGAGGACTCGATCATGAAATTCCCGTGCTGTCATTTTTCCTGAGGCAACCAGTTCCTTATGGAGGACATGGAATTGCATGCCTCCAAGCATATAGGCGCACTGATAAAGTACTGGAGTGCCAGGAGCGAGGGAGCGACGGACTTCTCCCTCGGCGTGAGTACGCTCATGACCGACTACATCGACAAGCATATCAGCGCATTGCTGAGGGGTAAACTGACCAAGATGATATCCAAGGGAAAAAATAATACGAACACACCGGTGCATGCGCCAAAATAGGAATCCCATTTTGTCTTCTGCAGTTTTTGGGAATCCGCGATCCCATAGGAGCATTTCCCAGTAGAGAGCCCAGCCCTCGGTCCAGAAGACAGTCCGGTAAATGCCGCGATGAGTATTGTAACGGGAGGTCATGAAGTCCTGCAGGTGGTGCCCCGGAATAAGCTCATGGTGGACCGTAGCCGCCGAAAAATGTGGGTTATTACCCCGCATGCTCATCAGCTTGTCGGCATGATTCATGTCTAAGTGAGGGTAAGAAACGCTGATAGTAGATCCTCCCGTGAAAAACGGGTTATAGCGCTGGCGGCCGGGCGACATCATCCCAACTCTCCAGCTGTCCTTAGCCAGCTGGGGGATGGTTACCAATGCATTTTCCTCAAGATAATCAATCGCTTCGAGCGCCAAGCGGCGGATGACAGATGATTGCTCACCTGGGGGGACATGTTTTGCTTTCACGTGATCCAACGCGGCAGCGACATCATCTCCAAATCCCAGTTCAGCAGACGCTTTTTTTTGCTGCTCCACGCACCAAGCCAGTTCCTTCTTGCCGATTTCAACGAGCTCGGCAGCGGTGTATGGTATCATTTCATGGGCGAGAAGGGACGCGAGATGTTTGGCTCCAACCGGGGGCACGTGATTCTCCGCGTTAAAATCATTTTGGGGTGCCTTTTGGGTGGGTCCAGATGGGGTCTTCGGATCCGGCTTGAAGGTATCGGCGTAGGCTCCCAGAGATGTAGATAACTGTCTGCTTGGTGCGGTAATCCACCATGTTAGAAGAGGGTCGTAACCGCGGTAGTAATTAAACCAGTTGTCTACAACCTTTTGCAGCTCCCTGCATCCCTCCTCTGCCAACTTAAATGTTCTTTCCATGCTTAGGTCAGGCCCGTGTTCCTTCTGATGTTTTCTGCTCTCCAGAACCGCACCTTTGATCTGCTTGCCTGCTCGGTCGATTTCCTGAGCAAGTTTTTCCAGTCGAGGAGCAAGTTCCTGTGGGTTGTATTTTCCCTGAGCCCTCCTCTCGTATTCCAAGGCCGTAATTTTCTCGATAAATGGAAGCAGCTTGGCGGCTGTTCTTAAGTGGTCGGCCTCAACGGTGAACTGGTTCTGGTCTCGCTCGAGTTTCTGGCGGAAAAGAATGTAATCCACCTTCCCGGGCCGGTTCATCTGGTTAAAATTCATTTCCAGAAGAACGCGATGCCACTCCTTGAAGAAATTTTCCATGGCAGACATTCTCTTCGGTTCTATTTTAGAGGGAAACTGCCTCTGAAGAGTCTCCCGGTCTCTTGAGAAACGGTCGAGAAGGTCTCGAAAATCATTTGTGTGCGATTTGACGATCTCGCCCCCATTGGGAGGAGCGTAACGCGGTCCCGTGGTAGAGACCTGAGCAGAAAGAAGAGCAGATCCTGCCAAGGTCAGGACTACCGGAATGAGATGCTGGGTTTTTGAGCTCATGATCAGGCGAGGGTAAAGCTACTTTGAAATATTATAATTTGGGGGTTCAATCCCAAGGAGGTGCTTTCGGAAAAAATCTTTTCTACGGCGGTCCCCATGACGTCCGCCGCCACCGTGTCCTCCATTTGGAACCACTATCATATCAAAGTCCTTGTTGGCGCGGATGAGTGCATCCGCCAGTCGCAGAGTAGACTCCGGGGGTACATTGTTATCAAGTTCTCCCACGATTAGCAGGAGTCGTCCCTGAAGCCTGTGCGCGTTGTCGATATTGGACGATGCTGAGTATTGAGGCCCTACGGGATATCCCATCCACTGCTCATTCCACGACGATTTATCCATTCTATTGTCATGGCACCCACATGATGAGACCGCTACCTTATAGAATTCAGGATGAAACAGGAGAGCGCCCGTTGAACTCTGTCCCCCGGCGGACCCACCGTAAATACCCACCCGGGTTATGTCATACCAGGAGTTGTTGTTAGCGTAGGCCTTATGCCACAGGATTCGATCGGGAAACCCTGCATCCTTCAAGTTTTTCCAGCAGATATCGTGAAACGCCTTGGACCTGTTGGCCGTTCCCATGCCATCTACCTTGATGACGACAAAGCCCATCTCAGTCCATGAGGAGTAGCGACGGCCTGAACTCCATCGCTTTGGGACATAGGAATCGTGCGGCCCGGCATACATATCCTCCAGAACGGGGTATTTCTTGCTGGGATCAAAATTGGCGGGCTTGCACACAATTCCCCATATCTCAGTTTGTCCATCGCGGCCCTTGGCAGAGAATACCTCTGGCGACTTCCACCCCGAGGCGACAAGTTCGCTGATGTCGGTTTCCTCAAGCTCGCAGACTAATTCACCGTTGGATACCCTTCTGAGTTCGTGAACGGGGGGCCGATCTATCCGTGAATAAGTGTCAATGATGAACCGGCGGTCGGGGGAGTATTGAATTTCATGGTCGCCATTTCCCTCGGTGAGGGCGGTGAAGCCAGTTCCATCAAAATTGACCCGATAGAAATGAATGAGATAAGGGTCCTGGTCAGGGTTTTTCCCGCTACCACGGAACCAGATCTGGCGTTTTTTTTCATCAACCAGGTCGATATTGCGCACCACGAAATCGCCTCGAGTTACAGGATTCATGGTTCCGGAATCTACATCCACCAGGTAGATATGGCGGTGGCCATCCTTTTCTGAGAGGTAAAGGATCTCCCTGTGACCTGATAGCCAGTTGACCTTGGGCATCCCTAGTCGGAGGGCGTGCTCGGTCCAGATAAACGTGTCCGTTTTCTCATCAATAATATTCCGGTGAATGCCGGTAAAGGTATCAATCTCAATGACGCGAAAGCGTTGATGACCCCGGTCAACCTTCTCGTAGCGAATCATCCTGCCGTCAGCGCTCCAGCGCAGGCGTGGACTTCGGAAATCAATGATTCCTACGTCTGGTTTGCTCTGCGTCCCTTTATCAAGGTCGAACCAGTTAAGTTCATGGGCGGTAAATTTGTCTCCCGGAAGAGGGTAGCGCCGGGTTTGCAGTTTGGCCCGTCCGCCGCCCTTGGGAGAGGATTGGACCATGTGCACTTCGCGGGCGTCGCCCGCCTGCACGCGGAACGCAATAAGGTTTTTTGAATTAGGGCTCCAGAAAGGCTGATGGTAGCTCTTGCTCTCCCCTCCGTCTGAGGAGAGCTGGATCTCCCTGCTGTCATCGGTATTGGCGCGAACCCACAGGTTGTGGTCCCTGATGTAGGCTCTCCATTTTTTGTCCGGTGAAAGATCTCTACTGACCCGGTAGGATTTCTTCTTCGTGTCTTCCTTGCTGTCTTCCTTCTTGTTGGCTCCGAGAGGAATGGCGGGTTGTTCGAGCTTCTCAAGCTGACAGGTTTCGAGGTCACAGAGGAACCATTTTCCATTCACCCGGAAGGTTGCGGTCTGTTTCTTAAGATCAAAGGACAGGTTTTCGAGAGGCAGCTTCGCGCCGGTGTATTTACCCACTCCCTCCTCCTGAAGGATGGCGGCCAGCTTGTCGTGGTCGAAGGCTCGCTCGCGCAAGCCCTTCTGCAGGTCGATCAGGATGAATTCGCGTTCTCCCTCTGGCAGATTATTGCGATACCACATGTATGAACCATCAGGGCTCCAGTTGGGATTGATGCGGGCCTTGTAGACATTTGCATATGTGACTGGGAGAAAGCCCAGGACGAGTGTGGCAATAGCGCAGACAGATTGGATTCTCATGTGCTCCTTACAGTTTCCAATGAAACATGGCCCTCTTACAACCACGCAGTCCTGCGATACAGATGCATTTGGGTTCTGTGATCCGATTAATGGACAGGATAGCCCAGAACTGGGCCTCTAGCGGCGGGCGTAGTCCCGGGGAAAAGGAGAGTTACTCTCCCCGTAGTCTCACAAATAAAGGGCTCTCGCGGTTTTGAGCGGGCTGGGTCATCCGGATAGTGGTGGTTGTCGTGCCATCCCCATTCTTGATCTGAGCCAGTGGCTCGGTCAGATCCGGGGCAGAACTCCAGCTAATAAGGTCGTCTGAAACCTCAACGGAGAGAGAGCCGAGAGCTCTTAGGTCCTGCTGAAAGCTGATGACCAGATAGTCGCTGGTTACCTCGTTGACCTCAAGTCTCTCCAGCCGAATCCTAAGCGGAGGCTCCGTGTTGGGCGATATGGGATCCGTGCCGTGGAGGAATTCCATGAAATTACTGATGGCGTCGTGATCATCGTCATCTTGAGGACCTCCCTGAAGATTATTTCCCGCAGACCATGTAAGGTAACTCAAGGCTGGTGCGCTTTGTTCGCCAGGCGTGCCTCCTGAATTGCGACTGATGGTCCAGTTAGAGGGTTCTCCCATTTCTCCGCCGGAATCCGGATTGAGAAGGACGAGGCTCGAGCCTTCTCCATCCGCAGAAGTCGGCCAGGGAGGCTGGTCGTTGTAGGAGAAGTCAATGATGGTCTGGGAAGATGGCCCGGTTAGGAGGAGGGTTTCTCCATCATTGCTGAGCCGCCCCGTATATTCGAACCATTGGATGCCAGATAGGGCTCCATAGCGTGCCTCAAAGGCAATTCGGTTTCGTAAGAGCAAGAGGCGATCACCTGATCCAAGAACGGTGTTATCCGGGAAGGCAAAGTTTATCCCAGAATCAAATCTGACCCCGGTGAGATCGATATTTCTCGAGCCGGTATTGAGAAATTCGATAAATTCGTAGTCATCCCGGTCACGACTTATGAGTAATTCTTCTGCTGAGGATGGTTCGTCTGGGTGGTAATGAAGTTCCGCAATGACGAGGTTTCGTCGACTCGCGGGTTCGCTATCGATCGTGAAAAGCGCCTCGCTCAACGCGCTCCACTCCCCCGTGCGTGTGTTGTAGGCGCGGGCTCTTAAGCGGGTTGGAGCCCGGAAGAAGAGAGGGTCTGAAACGTTGTTGCCTGCGGCCCCAGTCCGGAGGGAGACAACATTGGCAACTGGATTCGGGACTCCTCCGGGCAGGCGGGGGTCATTCCCGTCTACGGTGTAATAGACCGTGCGGGCATCAGTGGACATCGAAACGGGAGTGGTCGGCATTACGGATCCCCCATGCTGGCTAAAGACCGGGGCAATGATGTCCGGGTACATTCCATTCGACTTGAATCGGCTCACCATTGTGTCGGTTAGTCCGCGGAAATGGTTGTTCATCAGGTTGGCCTGATAAGACTCCCATGATGTGGGCGAGCGAAAGCCCCAGCGGGCGGACTCCGAAATGAAGCCCAGACGAGCCTCTGCCGTCCGAAGCCGGAGGCGCCTGATATTGCGGATTGGAGTAAAAGCGCCATCGTTAAAGAAGTGCTTGTGAATACGGTCAGCGACCAGCATTCGAAAATCTTCTCC
>JAQWTV010000012.1 GCA_029242545.1 Roseibacillus sp. | reverse complement strand
CCATCACCATCTTCATCCCCAAGGTCGTCCGAGATACCATATTGCTCTTTCCATGAGTCGTAATCGATTCCGTCACCACTTCCGGGGGTACCTGCGGAGTATCGGCTGATTCTCCAGCTTTCTGGATCATTGTGATCAGGGGATGACGCTCCATCCACGCCCCTAAGAACCAGACTGAACTCTCCATCCGCAGCAGGAGGCCATGGAAGACTGTCTGAATAAGGGTTGATGTCATGGATCGCACTCCCTGCTCCGAAGGACAGCTTCAAGCGCTCACCACTGTTACGCAGGTTATCATCGGCGTATTCGCCGGCAACTGGGAGAAGTGAGCCGTAACGCGCCTCGAAGGCCGCCTGACTCTTTACCACCAGCGCGTATTCGCCCGGACCGAGAGATTCAATTTCACTTCCCCCAAAATCGAAATCGATCCCCTTGGTGAAACGCACACTCCGCAAATCAATGGGAGCACTTCCCGTATTCTTCAGCTCAACGAACTCAAAATCGTCCCTGTTCGTAGAAACTGCACGCTCCTCCCCGACCGGCTCGGGAGGGTGATACATGAACTCAGATATCCGCAGGTCCCGGAGATAATCCGAGATGTCAGGGGCCGTAACAAGAAACTCTGCCGGCTCCGACCAGTGGCTCCACCGCCCCCCTACATCCTTCAGCCTCACTCTCACGCGATAGCTCCGACCTACCTCCACCGCCACCGGGGGGAACTGATAGGACCGAGCGAAGGCATTAAGCTCACCGGACTCGAAACTTCCCGCGATCTCATAGATATTTGGCTCATCGGGATTGTAGTTTGCCACCTCCGGGTTATGGACCTCAGCCAGTCTCCACTCCATCCCGGCAAAACGGGAACGACTGGGACTGACGAAGTTGCTACTGTTAAAAACTAATCCATCGGAGGGGTAACCCTGTGGACCCGCATAGGTAAGCGTTGGAGTTTCCGGGATACGACTCTCGTCCCTGAGAAGCGTCTGAGTCATCCACCTTCCCCGTGAACTGATCCACTCCTTCACGACACCCACCATCCCCTGAAAATCTCTCGTTGGAGAGATATCATAATAGCGGTCCCTGTGATTGAGGCGGGGGTTGTTGTCCCACATGCGACGATCGGCATCCACAAGAGAAGGCTGCCCGGGAGTGTAAACAAATCTCATCGTTTCATCCACAAGCTTGTCCCCCTCATCCCGGTTGAACAGCAGATCGAGGACCTCCCGAACCCGGTTCTGGTAATCCGTATTGAAGGCCGAATTC
The DNA here is from genome assembly GCA_029242545.1 of Roseibacillus sp. Lineage (GTDB taxonomy): Bacteria > Verrucomicrobiota > Verrucomicrobiia > Verrucomicrobiales > Akkermansiaceae > Roseibacillus_B. Next base: position 7,187 of record JAQWTV010000012.1, on the reverse strand, counting down.
TCGGCAACTTTCGTTTTAAAGTCATGATTACCGTTGCCATACATGTTATTGGCAAAGGTGAGATCAAGGTCCCACGGAAGCACCTCGAACTTTCCGGAGTCGGGGTTGTGATAGTAGTAGTAGTTTTTACCGTAGGCGATATCGTAGTGGTGAATGGATTCAACCACTGTGCGATAACTGAGATACTTCTCGATATTGAGATTCGAACGCCACCATTGCTCCGTGGGGTTTCGACCACGATATCCACTGATGAAGGAGGAGACATCAGACCGGTTTGTCACCTGAGTCGGACCTTGATTGTTGGACTGCCCGGAGTGCCCCTCGATTTTGTAGAGATTCCCGTCGGGCAGCCCATGCTCATCAAGAAACTGGCCGTCCATCTGCTCGATCACAAGATAGAGTCCGTAATAGTCGCTTCCATACTGGGAACGCGCAGGCCGGGACTCATCGATCACGTAGAACTGCGCATGGTGCGTCTTACAGGCCTCTACTCCACACAGCTCGAAAAGGCGGAATCCCACTCCCTCGAAAAGCCCTTGCTCACCCCGGTGCTGAAAATTGACCTGCTGGACGATCGAGGAAAAGTTCATCTTGCTCCACTCGGTCTTGTACTTCCTGCCATATTCGTCTCTGGCCTGAAAGCGCTTCCCTCGGTTGAAATCAAACTTCCAGAAGTTTTTCCCAAATTGAAACCGGTGCACTCCACCCCGGGGTCGGTATCGAATATGATCATAAACCTTGCCTTCGTAAACCAGAGTTCCCGGCCAGAGATACTCCGATCCTCCATAACCGCCAAACTGCGAGTCATCCACCCAGCTTGATTTACTCAACAGGAAGTATGTCGGAATGCTCGACATCAACTCACCCGAGAAGGTAACCGGGGCATCCCCTTCACGAATCGCACCCTGCCAGTTCGGTGTCCCATTGTAGACGAAGTAGGCAAAATTGAACTGAGGATCGTCCTCGTAGGGCAGAAGGACCGCATTTCCATCGCGGTCCTCGACCGTGATCCGGTAACGGACCAGGTAGCGGTTTCGGTTGATGCTAGCTGGAATGGCAACGGCATAAATCCCGTCACCGGCCTCCTCGTCGCCGGTTTGTCCATCGTCTCTCATGTCAAGATCAACCCAACCGCGCTCAAATGCCGGGTCCAGATTGGCACTACCATTCTGGTCATATTTCAGGAATCGACTGACGTAAGCTCCCGGCCTCACCACTTGATAGGAAAGAACTACGGAAGCCACCCCATCAGGATCCGTCACATGCGCAGCGACAACAACGGGATCATTGGCCCGGGGCTCAACCGGAACATGGGACACCTGACGAACCTGAGGAGGAGCCTCCTCGGAGTATACAATATTGCGAACCCCGGGGGTCGGACGACCCGACCGCCAACTCCCTCCCAGATCTGTCTGCAATTCCGGATGCATCAATTGAATTGATGGGCTCACTCCGCCCACCAGATCTCCCACTGTGGGCCACGGAAACCCTAACTGATAATCCACTGCGCTCACCACCGTGCCATCGGGATCACGCAGGTTCAGCGTCTCCCCGCTATTGCGCAGTCTTCCGCTCCACGGACCTAGCGCTCCATTACGCCGAAATTTCCTCGCGATCGTCGCCGGGTCCTGAGCGATAATCAGGTAGGAACCGCTCTCAATCCGACTGGCCGGCGGAAAGAAGAAATTTACGCCGCCTGAAATCTCCCATCCCTCCAGACTGATCGCAGCGTCCGTGGGATTGTATATCTCTATGAACTCGGCGGCCTCCGTCTTGTCTACCTCGTCATAGTGAACCTCATTGATAACCGGCGATGTCACTTGCAACTGGGCACAAACACTCTGGGTCGCACACAGGAGCCCGGCAAAGAAGACGATATGAGAGACGGAACACATGGATTTTGGGAGTGTTGAAATACAACGGTTGACGCCCTCCCCGTCAAAGCAAACCCATGGATGACGTCAAAAGGGGACTGCCTCTATTACACTTTTAGCTTCAAGAATATGACTTTCAGGCCTACAAAAAGTGGATCTGGAAGCCCTGTGACCGTGAACCACTGTCCCGACCAACACCGCTCCCTCGGCGTAATTTGCGCTCTTGCGGCAGTTTCCTTTGGCTTATTCGGGACCCGGGTAATGGGCGAATTCCCTGCCGGGGAAAAGGACCTGCAGTTTTTCGAGCGCAGGATCCGGCCAGCCCTTGTCAATCATTGCTACGAATGCCATTCCGCCGGATCCAAAAAGGTCGGAGGCAACCTTTACCTCGACCACGCCGAGGGACTTCTGAAAGGCGGTGAATCTGGTCCTGCCATTATTCCGGGCCGACCCGAGGAGAGCCTCCTGATCCGGGCGATCCGAAAAACAGACGGGGATCTTGTGATGCCCCCGGAAGACAAAGCCCACGTATCCAAGACAGTCATCCACGACCTCGAGGAATGGATAAAGCGCGGAGCCCCTGACCCTCGCAGTTCCTCCGGGGGAAATGCCCCGGAGGAAGATACAGGCGACGAGGCAGCCCTCTGGTCCTTTCAACCCATCAGCAATCCCTCCCCTCCCCAGACAAACAATCTCGACTGGCCCACCGATGATATCGACCGCTTCCTCCTATCCCGATTGGAATCCAGCAACTTTCAACCGGGCCCGGATGCCCCCCCAGCCACCCTGATCCGCCGACTCTACTTCGACCTCATAGGACTCGCTCCAACTTACGAGGAGATTAATAGCTTTCTGAAAGCTTGCCAAGAGAACCGGCAGACCGCCGTAATCAACTTGGTTGACCAACTCCTGGCCTCGCCTCACTTTGGTGAACGATGGGGCCGGCACTGGCTTGATGTGGCGCGTTACGGGGAATCAAACGGCAATGACGGCCTTGGACGCAACCCCACCTTTCCTCATGCGTGGCGTTATCGTGACTATGTCATCCAAACGTTCAACGACGACATTCCCTACGACACCTTCTTGAGGCAACAAATCGCCGGAGACCTCCTCCCTGCCTCTTCCATTGAGAAGCGTCATCGCAATCTGACCGCCACGGGGTTTCTTGCCATCGGACATAAGCCCGCTGCGGCCATGAATGGGAACTTCGCAATGGACGTGGTCGATGATCAGATCAATACGGTGGCCACCGCGACGATGGGCCTCAGTGTCTCCTGCGCCCGCTGTCACGACCATAAGCACGATCCCATATCAACGCGAGACTACTACGCTCTCGCTGGCATCTTTAAGAGCACCGAGACTCTCTGGGGACAGGCCGCCAACGAAGGCCTCACTGCACCAGCCACTCCCCTCCATGACCTGCAGGTAAAGACCGGGAAGCCCACGGAAATACCTGCTCCGTCATTTGCAGAGGACTACGGCGAATCCATCAAAACGTTAAAGCCATTCCTCCAAGCCTCCCTTACAGGCCCAACGCAAGGCCTCATAAGCGAAAAGGGCGTAACCATGGCCCCTGGAACCTATGCCTCGGTAGAGAATGGACGCCTGCAAGCTGGGGCGAACCTTCCAGCGGGCAACTACTCCATTTCTTTCTGGTTCCGTAATGACCTCGGCAATACCGCCCGGGCGATCACCGCTTACCTGTTTTCCAACGCCCTGCTGGGCGATAAGGAGCAGAAGGGAGACCACCTTGGAATTGGCGGCACCCACCACGCCGGTCGATCCGGAAAACTTTTCGTCTGGACGGGCACAAGGGAAGACGAAAGCGCAGCCGGCTCCAAAGTCCTTGCTCCAGGCAGCTGGAATCATGTGGTTCTCATCCGGGACGGAAAACGCGTACGCCTCTTCCTCAATGGCGAACCTGAGATCGACGCAGAACTAAGGATCGCCGCCCCAGCCGATGGAACGATCTCCATCGGGGCCCGTAATGATCGCTTCGCTCCACTCAAGGGATTTCTAGCCCACCTTGCGGTCTTTGACCGGAGCCTGACATCCGGTGAGGCCACCACCCTGCATGCCAGCTCCGGCCAGAAATCAGGAACCCGGGAAGCGTCCAGTCCAGCCTTTGCGATGGGAGTGAGGGAGAGCAAGACGATTGCTGATTGCAAGATCAACATCGATGGCAATTCCAAGAAACTAGGCCCCAGTGTGGCCCGGGGGTTTCTCCCAGCCTGCAGAACAAAGCTCAGCCCACCCTCCATAGGGTCAGGCACAAGCGGACGCCTGCAACTGGCCGACTGGCTCACCCGAGGAGATCACCCTCAAACCGCCAGGGTAATGGCAAATCGTATCTGGCTGCACCTCTTCGGAAGAGGCCTCGTGGATACCCCCGATGACTTTGGTGTCTACGGAGCCCGCCCATCTCACCCGGCGCTTCTCGATCATCTCGCACACCGCTTCATGGACGGAAATTGGTCCATCAAGAAGATGATCCGCACCATTACTCTCAGCCGCAGCTACCAGCTCGACAGCATCTGCCGCGACAACCGGTTACTGGAGGAGGACCCGGTAAATATTCTGGTCGGCCGGCACACGCGCAGATCCCTTGATGCGGAAACCATGCGGGACCGCATCCTGCAAGCCGGAGGATCCCTTGACCTCAGCCCCTCGCAAGGTTCCGCAATCGCCCATCTCGACATCCTCCTGAACTGGCCTCCTGGCGAGGCCAAATACTTGCACGAACTCAACACGCATCGCAGCGTCTATCTTTGCATGCTGCGTAACGCTCTACCTCAAGAACTGGTGGCCTTTAACCTGCCAGATGCGATGAAGGTTCAAGGCAACCGCAGCAAGACCATCCCTCCCAGTCAGGCCCTTTTCTTTCTGAACAACCCTCTGATAATCGCTCAGGCTCTTTCCCTGGCCGAACGGCTCCTTGTCGATCAGGAGATCGATCCTGCGCTCAAAGTTACCGCAGCCTATCGACAGACTTTGCAACGCGACCCTTCAGAGGCCGAAACGGCGCGCGCTCTCTCTCATATTCAAGAACAGGAAGCCGAGCTTTCCGGGGCGGATTCAACAATCCGGGCGTGGGCAAGTTTCTGCCACGCGTTATTGGCAAGCAACGAGTTTCGTTATATTGACTAACTGAATCAGGTAATGCGCACTCCATCTCGACGGACATTTCTACAGACTGCTGGATGCGGCTTTGGTTCTCTTGCCTTCAATGCCCTCTGCGGAAGTAACGCCCTCGCAAACAGCCTCCGGCAGAAGACCCCTTCCCTCCGGCCCCGGGCAAAACGGGTGATCTTTCTCTGTATGCCGGGAGGCCCGGCACACCTCGATACTTTCGATTACAAACCGCAAAGCGGCAAGGCGGAGCACCCAGGCTCAGCCTTCGAGTTCAGCCAGCATGGTGAAAGCGGACTCTGGGTCTCTGAACTCTTCCCCGAGGTAGCCCGACATGCTGATAAACTGTGCATCCTCAACGGAATGCATGCCGACACAGGGAATCACGCCCAATCCTTCCGCCAGATGATCACCGGAGAGCGCCTGCGCCACCGCCCAAGCATGGGCTCGTGGATAAGTTACGGCCTGGGCACGGATAACGAGAACCTTCCTGGATTCATCAGCCTCAACGCACATGAGCAGTTCGTATCCTCAGGAGAATTTCTGCCCTCTAACTACACTGGAACGCCCATTGGAAGCAACGGCGAGAGCATGTCTCTCGCCACCATTCCTGACGTCAACGGCGACCACCTCCCACACCACAGCAAACGGAGGCAACTGGACCTGATCCAGTCAATGAATCGCGATCATCGTCAAGATCGGCTAAACGATCCGCACCTCGAGGGTGTCATTGAGTCAATGGAACTGGGCTTCCGAATGCAAACTATCGCCCCATCGCTTCTCGATGTAAGCACCGAATCACATGCAACTCTTGAGCGTTACCGGGTCGGAAAAAATATCAAGATAGGCACCTGTCGCCCATCCGACTTTGGGCGCCAATGCCTTCTTGCCAGGCGCTTTGCCGAAGCAGGCGTACGCTTCATACAAGTTTCCCATAATGGCTGGGATCAACACAAGAATCACCGACGGGACCTCAAGGCCAATTGCGAATCAACTGACGCCCCAATAGCCGCTCTTCTGGGCGATCTGGATCAAAGAGGCCTTCTCGAGGACACCCTTGTGATCTGGGGCGGCGAATTTGGAAGGCCTGGACTTAAGCCATCTGACAAGAAGGACGAGACTGGTCATCAACCCGCCGGATTCACCTTCTGGCTGGCCGGGGGCGGAGTGAACCGAGGCATTGCCTACGGCAGCACTGACCCGACGGGCTCAAAAGCCGTGGAGGGAAAAATTCACTTCCGTGATCTTCACGCCACGGTCCTGCACTTGCTCGGGCTGGAACACGACAAGTTGACGTTCCCCCACCAGGGCCGGCTCCACCGCCTGACTGGGCCAGAAGGCGGCAAGGTCGTCAGCGATATTTTCTCCTAAGCCTCCAGACCAGGCAGCGCACCCTCTCCCGCCACGGCTCAGCCTTAGCGCCGCAGGCTTCTCAAACTCTTCCCGCCCTTCTGGGTCTTGTGCACCTCTCTCCGTTTGATACGATCCTCAGCTGAAATGAGGCAGCGCACGATCTACCCCTTTTATTCGTGCGCCTTGGGATTGGCGTTGTGCAGTCTGATAATCTTTCTGTCTTCCTGCCGCGACGGTGATCTTGGCGATGAAAACACACCCTTGGAAGGCTCCTCGCAGAATCTGGGTGAGGCCTATCCCTCCGTTCCCATCCCGGAATCACTTCCAACGCCCAGCCCTGCGGCAAAGGCAGGCACAATGGAAACATCTCCCGGATTGAGACAGAAGAAATTCATCGCCCCGCTGCAGGATGCCTACGAAAGGATGGATCCCTCAAAAGATGGCTGGGCCTCCGAGACCTTCAGCGCTGCTGCCAAAGACCAGCTGCATCAACTTGAGGAAATCCTGAAATCTCCCCAGCCTATCCAGGGCTCTCAGTTGAGCAGCCTGGCGACCACGGGAGTCTCTACTGTCACACTACGACCAGATAACCTGCCTACAATCTTCGATGACGGGCGATTTTCCATTAGGAAGATAGACACTCCCGAAGGCGCTCCAAAGACAACAGGACTAAAAGAACTCGCGAACCAACTGAACACATTACGATCCAACGGGGGAGCCACTGATCCACACATGAAAATCTTCCGTGTGTTCCCTGGTAAGGATAACGAGGCGCAATGCCTCGTTCTCGTCGATATCCTCCATACAGAAAAAGACTCTAGGACTCAAATT
>JAQWTV010000003.1 GCA_029242545.1 Roseibacillus sp. | reverse complement strand
ATCTCGCTGGACTCCATAGTCCGTGCGGGAGTGACGAACTGAATGTCTCCGGCGAAGCTGTCCTCGATCTTTGCTAGGTCGTGACTACGAAGCCCATCCATGTAGAGGGCGAGAGGAGGGGGGATTTCTGCGGGTGGGATCATTCCAGCGGTTTTTTTTCCAGACTCAATTCCGGCCCTGTCCAAGGTGAGGTGCGCTGCGCGATGGAAGACCGGATAGTCTCCACCGCTTCCTTTGTGACTTCCTTAGCCTGATTCCCCCACACAGTCCGCGTATAATTCAGGACGTCGGCGACCTCCTGATCCGTCAGCAGATTTTCGTGTCCTGGCATCATCCCGTTGTAGTTTTTGTCCCCTGCTTTCAGGGGTCCCTGTAATCCTTTGAGGATAATCCGGGCAGGAAGGTCCGCTGGTCCCAGAAGTCTCTTGGACCCAACGAGAGGAGGGAAGGCCCCGGGCAGACCCTTGCCATCGGGCTGGTGGCAGGCGACGCAGGCAAGGTATACCTGTTGGCCGCGTTGGGCGCTGGAGGAAAGAGAGGTGCTTGGGGGAGTGGGAGCAGGAGCGGTTGTTGCCTCTGTGAGTTGCCTCGCGAGAGTGGATTTTGATTGCAGGGCGACAACGCGTAGCCCGTCAGAGATTACCTCCGGGTCTTGCCGCACCCTCTGGAGGGTGTTTTCGATGATCCTGCTGAGTAGTGCCCCAACCTTTCCATCCTGTTTTTTCTCAAGGAGCGCTCGGAGGAAGCCTTCCGGGTGACGGATGACGGCCAGGCGGATGGCGTCTGCAAGGTGCTTTCTCTGTGCGAGGGAGGGTTCAGAAATGACGAGTTGGAGTAGGTCCTTGCCGAGCTGAGGATCGGGATCGGCCTCAACCAGTCGAAGGGCGGCAGCCTTGCGATCCATGGGGTTCCTTCCGGGGTCACACGCGCGCTCCAGATTGAGTTCGAGGGTTTCCGAGCGGACCGGAACGATGGGATATTTAGATGCCGGCTCGTGCGCCTCTCCGAATCCGAGGCGATGAGCGATCGCGGCGGTCTGAGTTGCGTCAATTTTGCGGTGTGCAGAGGCCGCCATGAGGTGGAACCGGCTACGGGCAGAGGAGGCTTCTCTCGATGCGGCCTCAAGGGCCCGGGATTCAAGCTTTTGGGTAAGGACCCGTTGGGCCGTTAGGCGCCAGAAGAGATTTGGATGTTTCAATGCTTCCAGTGCACCCTGCTCCTCTGTCACGTCGGGGTAGGGGTCATTCGGCGTGCCTCTTGGGTAAATGCGGTAAATGCGTCCGTGTTCACGATCACGATCGTCAGAGCGGAGGGCATTCCCCTCTCCCTTTTTGAAGTGGGAGCGATAGGGGTTGTGATTGCAAATCGGGTTGTACCAGTCGGCCATCCAGACTGCACCATCCGGTCCGACTTCTGCAGAAACGGGAGCAGACCACGCGTCTGCCGACGCATAGAGATTGTGCTCAAAACCTGTTGTTCGGAAGCGATCACCAGTCCGGACGATTTGGGGGGCGGAAACGAGGTGCATCGGTGGTTCGCAGACCAGAACCCGCTGATTCCACCAGGACTTTGGGAATCGGCGGCTTGTGTAGACGGCATGTCCAGCCGCCGAGGAATGTTTTCCCTTGGGGTTGTTCTGAAAGTAATCCGGGGTAATGGGAGCAAGATCTTCAGGCTCGTCAGCTTGAGCTACCTTCTGCCCCTTTCTGCCTACCAGTTCAAAGTGCCGGTTGGGAATGGAGAGGTACCAGCTGGCGTTCCCATTGGCGGTTGAGCCTATGAGATCTCCCTCCTCCGTGAATCCCAGGCCCCACGTATTGTTGCTGGTGTTCTGTACGATCTCAAAATCCGAACCGTCGGGAAGAAAGCGGAAGACCGCCTGAGATGATTGGTGTCGCATTCCACCCACGGTGACATCGAGACCGCTGTAGCCTACCGTGGCGTAGATCCAGCCGTCGAATCCGTGCCTGAGGTTCGAGACACAGGCATGGGTATCTCGCAGACCGATTCCAGACCAAAGGACGTCTCGTTGATCGACTCGATCGTCGCCATCAGTGTCTCTCAGAAAAACCATATTTGCGCCATCGGTAGCGATGGCCCCTCCAGATACGGGAAGGACGCTGGTGCAGATGTTGAGGCCTTCGGCGAAAACCGTGACCTTGTCAGCGACTCCATCGCTATCCCGGTCCTCAAGGATCTTGATGCGATCCCGGGGAGTCTCGGAGCCAACCTTATGAGGGTAGTCAAAAGCCTCTACGACCCAGAGCCGACCCCGGTGATCCCAGTTGATTGCGATCGGGTTGACCACCTGCGGTTCGGCCGCGAAAAGCCGTATTTCAAACCCGGGCGGAATCTGGGCAAGCTTCAGAGACTCGGCAGGCGCGAGGGGATTCTGGATTTGATTAAGGGGGCCCACTGGATTCTTGGGATCCTTGGGTGCAGCTGCACGGCGATACCGCAAAGTGGGAAGATGCTGCGGCGAGAGCCAGCTCACCTTATCGTCGTGCGCTGTCCAGCGGATGGCACGATGGATGAGGTCGTGATATTCAGGCAGGTCCCAGCAGCGATGGTCATGACCGCTGGCCGTATAAAACACCCTGCCTTTGCCGTAGGTCTTGACCCAGCTCCAGGGCTCATCATCGCGCTTTTGCAGGATGATCCGGTCCTTCCCGTGGCGCTTATGCTCATAGGTTTCGTCCCAGCACTCGAACCCTTTCCACCCCTTCATCACCGGATGGTCCTGGTTCACGATGCGGGCCCGGAACACTCCTTTGCCATGGGACTTGAACTGGGCTCCAAGAAGGTCGACATACTCCGGAAAGTCCGAGTCCCGGAAGCACGCGGCGGCACAATGAAGAAGCACACACCCTCCTCCCTTGCGTGCGAAATCAAGGAGCGCCTGTCCCTGGGTCTTGACATCCAGTTCATACAGGTTGGCAAAGATCAGGAGCACGTCGTATTGAGCGAGGTTTTCTTCGGTGAGAGCCTCGACGGTATTAGCGTAGGTAATGTTGACAGCCTTGGGCCCCAAGGCTTCCCGGAGGACACGGAAGCGAGTCGGAGGGTCATGATTGAAGAGGTTTTTGCTCCCCAGGAAGAGCACCTCAATACGCGGAGGGGCCTCGGCTTGCTTCTCCTCCCCGTGGGAGACAGGGATGAAGGATTGAACCACGAATCCTGCGCATAGTACGAGGAGTGCGAGAGGGACGAAACGGGCAGCTTTGGAAGGATGGGTCATGACCGCGCTTCGGATGGCACTATCTGTATCTCGCTATTATTCTGAGGGCCAGTCTATCCCGTCGGGAATACGGTGACTTACCGAGAGCTTCTGCTAAGACCTATTTCATGAAGACGATTGTATCATTCATAACCATGAGTGCTCTCACCGGGATTCTTGCGGCTGCCGAAAGTTGGCCGCAATTTCGCGGTCCCGGAGGTCTGGCAACATCTCCTGAGGGAGCGAAGATTCCCTTGGATTGGGGAGAAAAGAAGAACGTGAAGTGGAAGACGGCGATGCCTGGTCCGGGATCATCCAGTCCGGTCTTCGTCGAGAATCGTCTGTTCGTGACCTGCTATACGGGCTACGGGACCAATCCTGAGAAGGTGGGTTCCGCTCGGGACCTCGGGAGAATGCTGATCTGCCTTGATCGAAACAACGGGAAGATTCTTTGGAAGAAATCCATTGAGCTTGCCAACCCGGAGGATCCTTACCGAGGGTATTTAATGGAGCATGGTTATGCCAGCAGCACTCCTGCGACCGATGGAAAGCGAGTCTTCGTCTTTACAGGAAAGTCCGGCTTACACGTTTATACAATTGAAGGTAAGCCTCTCTGGAGCAAGTCGGTGGGGGCGCAGTCCAGTAACCGGCGCTGGGGTTCAGCAGCCAGTCCGGTGCTATATCGAAATCTTGTGATTATCAATGCCGCGGATGAGGCGCGCGCGCTGATTGCCTTTGACAAGGATAGCGGGGAAGAAAAGTGGCGTTACCAGTCCAAGGAACTCGAGCTGGCCTTTGCCACCCCCCAGATGACAGTTGCAGATGACGGAAGTGATGAAATGGTTCTTTCGATTCCCCACGAGTTGTTTGCACTCGATCCGGCAACCGGAAAAAGGAAATGGCTGGCAAGAACGAGGGTGCCTGGAAATGTTTCTCCCTCAGTGGTCATCACCGATGACATGATCTGTGCTTTCGGGGGCTATCCACGCAAAATGAGTATTGGTCTCAAGCGTGGAGGAAGTGGGGATGTCACCGCCAATTTGCAGTGGGACAGCAAAGTAACCACCTACGTGCCAACTCCTTTGGCCTATGGAAAAAATCTCTACTGGGTCAATGACTCAGCGGAAGCAATCTGCATGGAAATCGCGACCGGCAAAGTCCTTTCCAAGAGGACAGTAGAAGGCATAGCGAGATCCAAGCGCTTCAGTTTTTATGCTTCGATAGTACGGGTGGGCGAGAGGCTCTATGCGGTCAGTCGCCATAATGGAACTTTTGTCTTCGAGGCAAATCCTGGGATGAAGCAGATCGCGCAGAACCGGTTGGATGATCGATCCGATTTCAGCGGCACACCAGCTCTGGCCAAGGATGCGCTCTACCTTCGTTCCGGAAAGTTTGTTTACTGTGTCTCGGAGTAGGCCCTCGGTCCCAGCTTTCATGAAGGTCTAGCTCAAGCTGTCCACCGGCGGTGAAGGCTTAGACCAGCGGGAAGTGCGAGGAGCAGGAAGAGGGTAATGAGGAGCGGTATCCAGCCCGATCCGGCTTCTTCGTCTGCTGGGGGTGTGTCAGCAATATCCTGAGCCTTTCGCAGGTAGGCATGGATCTGCAGAACGGAGGCCTGGTCCATGCCTGGTGGGGGGCTGGCTGTGATAGGGCGGAGGGAATCTGCCAGACCCCACTGTTGCCAGTTCATCAGGTCATTCACCACTCCGGGCGCAATCTGGGGCTGCTGGTGAAGGATAGCACGGTAGGCTTTTGCGATACGTTCCCGCAAATACTGATGTCCGCGGTTCCCATGGACCGAGAGAGCTCGGAAAATGGCACGGATTTCCGCGGTATCTCTGGGATTACCAGAGAGATACTCCCGCTCGAGAAACTGGAGGGCGCTCTCCGGTTCAATTTCCAACCATCCTGTCACCCAGGCGGCAAGATGCAGGCTGAGCCCGGTTTCGGCTGCAGATCGGACCTTGCCGGAAATGAGCATGAGGTCCTCCGCTTCCTCACTCTGGGCGAGGAGAAGTATGTAAAGGGGATGCCAGTCAGTCAGGCGAAAATTCTGCAGAGAGGAGCGCAACTCGGGAAATGTGAGGATACCTTTGAATTCCCGGATCTGATCATAGGGAGCTCGAGCTACCTCAAGGTGGGCCAGCATACGGATCTGTTGGTTCTGATGGTCGAGGTATCTGGAAAAATAGGTGGCCCGCTTCCCGGGATGTAACTGCCATTGTTCCCGGCTCTGCAGGATTTCCGCCACCAGAAGGTTGAAGTCGGCGCTGGCGTCGCCAACCCGGACCCACTCTGGTTGCGAATCCCCGAGGTGAGAGCCATAGGCGCAGATAACCTCACGGTTTCGGTCAAGTGAGGGCCCGGGCCGTAAAGGGGCCTCCAAGAAGAAGCTCCGACCGATGCCAGTGGCGTCTCCCCTCAGAATCTCAGTAGGAGTCAGCCAGTAAGGGGCACCGGGGTCTTCTCGTGCCACTACGATGAGATCGGCTTCGAGCAGATAATCCACGGGGGAGGTGGTGGGAACCGGAAGACATATCAGGCAGGCCCTGGCAGGTGGGACTGGCGGAATAAGCGCGAGGACTACCGCCACCCAGAGGGTCCCAGCCGGCGATTTACTATGGGCGCTCATGCTTAAAGGTTGCCGGGAGACCATGGTCGGAGCATCTCCCGGGAGCTTGTCTAATCGCCTTTTCGAAGCGAGCTCAGGTAGCCAACGAGGTCCGCCAGCTCCTCCGGTGTCATCAACTGATGAAGGCCGGGATACATGAGCGACTGCTTCATCTTGGACCTGCTTGTGATCTCATCCTTTTCGATCGTTTGCTTCGCGCCGCCGATCATGGTCAGGGTGACATTTTCTTCCGTTTCCTCGATGATGCCAACGAGTTTGGTCTTGTTCTTCAGCGTTACCTCCCATCCCTCAAATCCCATACTGATTTTCTCGCTAGGCTGGAGAATTGCCTGGTAGAGGGCTTTGGCATCCAATTTGTCTCCGATCTGTGAGAGGCCTGGTCCGAAGTTGATGCCCGTGCCTCCTGCCTCGTGGCAGATCATACAAGTCTTGGTGGTGAAAAGTTCCTTGCCCCTGGAGGGATCCCCCTTGCGTTTGAGGAGCTCAGCAATGGATGGGTAATCTCCCCCCGCCACCGAGAAGATGGTTTTGGCTTCTTCCCGGATCTCAGGATTCCGGGAAAGCATGAGAATCTCCGAGGCGGTCTGGCGAAGGTCCTCAGCCAGTTCATTGGATTTGACCATAGCCAGGAGCTTGGACTGACTCTCAGGATCCTTCCCGTAAAGGGCCGCAAGTGCCGATGAGCGGACGCTTAGCGGGCGGTCCGGATTAGCGAGAACCTTGGGGAGGGCTGCCATCAGGGTTGTATCCCCGGTGTGGGCAATAGCTTTTGCTGCCTGTCCCGCTGCAACCTCGTCCTCCTTTTCCAGGCTCTCGGCGAGGAGTGCCCCCTTCCCGAGGCTAACGAGCAGCGTTGCGGCCTCAGCCCCTGCTGGAGTTTCAGACTTTTTGAGGGCCAAGCGAAGCAATCTGGGTGCCTCCTCCTGAAGGTTGAAGCGCTCGATAAGATCGAGATACCGTTCCCCGCCCCAGTTCTCCTTGAGGTAGCGGTTCACTGCTCCCTGCGCCTTGGTGGAGCTTGAGAGGTCGAAGCCTTCAATCCGCAGGATCGTCTCGACGATCAGGGCGTCGCGGGACGGATCTGCCTGCCCGTGTGCGGGCAGGGCCAGAGCCAATACCCCCGTCACCAAGGCTTCGGCACAGTAACGGGGGAATCGCATAGGGAGATTACCGGAATCCTAGAGGTCAAGGAGGCTCTCAAGAGCCTTGTTCTTTTCCTCTCCATTGTGGAAATCGAAAGACCTCATGTAGCGTGGGGAGGCGTGATCCTTGAGAGACTTATCCTTGATGATCCGGGCAAGATACGCAGGGGCCTGCTTAGAGCGGACCCGCCACACGACGTCGCGGCCACCATCGGAGTTCCACTTCTTGCCGGCTTTTGCAAGCCAAGCCGCGAACCTCGCGTCAGCATGGAGGTCTGATCCGATACCGAGAGCCTCGAGATACCAGCGATCCGCGCCATCGTGTTGCAGAGCCAGATCGGCCCAAAGGGCATTGGCCTTGGCAGAGCCATCGAAGCGCAGGGCAATGCTGGCTTCCCGGCGGACTGCCGCGGATTTGTCCATGACGACCTTCGAAACCGTATCGATCAGGTCGAGTTCAAGCTGGCGCGCTAGCCGAATACCTGTGATTCGGATATCGGGATCTGCATCGGCAAGGGCAGCGTTGACCACGCCCTGGCCTTTTCCTTCCATCTTGCCGAGGGCCCAAAGGGCGCGGGCGCGGTGACGGGGGTTCTCTCCTTTCCAGAGCTTCTCAAGTGCGGGAACGGCCTTGGCCCCCATCTCGTGTAGAGCGGTCCACGCGAGGTAGCGCACTTCGCCGTTGGGATTTGTCAGAGCCTTGGCAGCTCCTTCAGCAGTGCTGAGGTCAAACTTGGGCACGCTGTATTTGGAGCCAGGCGTTGCCACCCGGAAGATTCGCCCTCCATCAAGGTCCCGCATGCCGTGGCCTCCAACGCCCGGGTCATACCAATCGGCAACGAACAGGGATCCGTCAGGAGCAACGCAGACATCGGAGGGGCGAAACCATTTGTCGCGAGCTCCCTGGAGAATGTTCACCATCTCGGCTGAGTAGCCTGCGCCATTGGTTTTTACCGGGTAGGCTCGGGTGACATTGGGACCTGCATCACAGTGAATAACCTGATTCTGGAAACCCTCGGGAAGCAGGGAACCCTCGTAAACGATGATGCCGGTAGGAGAGCCCTGTCCGGTCTGGAGGAGATTGGGGATGACCCCGGGGTCATTCAGGTGCCAGTGGCGCAGGGGAATTTCCTTTTCGATATTGGTGCGCTTGTCGCGCCATCCCTTCCCGGTGAATTCGTCGCGGAATCCGTAGTTGCCGAACTCCATCACAAAGTTGATTCGTACCGCCTTGTTTCCGTCATCGTCATTGTCGCTCTGCCAGACGGTTCCGAATGAATCGACGCACAGTTCCCAGTTGTTGCGGAAGTTCCATCCCAAGGTTTCCACGTTGGACCCATCGAGGTCGCAGCGGAATGCCATTCCCTGCTGGTAGGGTTGGCGGCTGGCTTTTACTTCATTGCCGGCCTTGTCGGTGATGATCTTGCCCTCAGCATCTGCCAGTTGGCGTGAGGCGTTTCCGAAATTGAAGTAGAGCTTCCCGTCGGGGCCGAACGAAAAGGCATGGATCCCGTGATCGTGCTGGGCGCCGCCGATCTTGGTGAAAAGAGCTTCCTTCTTGTCGGCCTTCAGGTCGCCATCCTCATCAGTCATGATCCAGACATTGTCTCCCGCGGAGATAATGACCTTGTTGCCCAGAACACAGATTCCATGAACGGAATCGATTTCGCGACCCTGATAGAAGACGGTGGATTTGTCAGCCTTGCCATCTCCGCTGGTGTCTTCAAGAACGAGAATACGGTCTCCCTC
>JAQWTV010000161.1 GCA_029242545.1 Roseibacillus sp. | reverse complement strand
GCTGCTTCCGGTCTTCTTTTTACGAATGCGCATTGTCCTGCCCCTGCCTGCAACCCGTCACGAACGGCGATCTTTACCGGGATCTCTCCTCACCGCTCCGGGCTTTATCGGAATGGACAAAAAATGCGGGAAGTGCTTCCTGCTGCCGAACTTCTTCCGCGGACCTTTTCCCGGGGAGGATACTGGTCGGCGGGATCAGGAAAGATGCTGCATTACTTTATCGATGCTCCCTCCTGGGACGACTACTTCCCGGCGGCTGAAACAGAGCATCCCTTTCCCCGCACGTTGTATCCAGAGAAGCGGCCGCTGAGTCTGCCGCGTGGTGGACCTTGGCAGTATATCGAGACGGACTGGGGGCCCCTCGAAGCCACTGATGAGGAGTTTGGGGGAGACTATCTCGTCGCCGACTGGGTGGGACGTCAACTGGGCAAAGAGCACAACAAGCCCTTCTTCCTCGCCTGTGGAATCTATCGCCCCCATGAGCCCTGGTTTGTTCCCAAAAAATATTTTGAGGCCTTTCCTCTCGAGGACATCCAACTGCCGCCGGGCTATCGCAAGGACGACCTTGAGGATCTCCCGGAAGAGGGACAGAGGATGGGTCCCAACCGTTACTTTGCCCATATTCAGTCACAGGGTCAGTGGAAGCAGGCCATCCAGGGATACCTCGCTTCCATTTATTTCGCGGACACCATGCTGGGGCGAGTGATGGAGGCCCTTGAGAAGGGGCCCAATGAGGACAATACCATCGTGGTGCTGTGGTCCGATCACGGATGGCACCTCGGGGAAAAGCAGCACTGGCAGAAGTTCACGGCTTGGCGGGCCTGCACCCGGGTACCCCTCATTATACGGGTGCCCAAGGGAAGTTCGGGTCTTCCCGGGGGAACGGTCCCGGGGACCTGCACGAGGCCGGTGAGTTTGGTGAGTCTCGCGCCTACTCTGCTTGAACTGGCGGGCCTGCCTCCCGTGAAGGTTCATGATGGCCAGAGCCTGCGCCCGCTCTTGCAGAATCCCGCCCGGGAGTGGTCGCGTCCGGCTCTCACCTTCCTCGATGCACCAGGTAGCTATGGCCTGAGCATGGAGCACTGGCGCTATATTCGCTACGCTGGCGGGGGAGAAGAACTCTATGATATCCGGACCGATCCCCACGAGTGGAACAACCTTGCTCGGGAGGAGGTTTATGGGCCCACCCTCAAGCGGCTGCGCGCGCTGGGCCCGAAGGAGTTTGCCCCATTGAAGCAACCCGCGGTGAGGAACCTGCCGGCCCTTGGGTGGAGAGAATTGAAGGTGGGAGAAGTGGCTCCTCCCTCCAGACCGGATGGCAATCCCTTTAATGTCGTCTTCGTGAATTCGGGTGACCGGGAGGTGAAGCTATTCTGGATGAGCAGGGACGGAGGCAGCAAGTTCTACGGGTCGATTGCTCCGGGAGGGCAGCAGCGACAGCAAACCCGTCCGGGTGCGATCTGGATGATTACGGATGCGGCAGAGGGCAAGAGCCGGCCGCTGGGCTTCTTCGAGGTGGAAGATCGCGCGGCTCGGGCGGTGGTGCCCGGGCAGTGAGGTGGCTTGTTGGAAGGTCGGCCTACAGAGCTCAGCTCAGCTTCTCCAGTTCCTCCGAGAGTTCGGCGACCTTCTTGCGCAGGTTGGCGATGCGCGCCTCGCGCTGGATCTGGTCGCCTCCTTCCCCGCCTTGGCTCAAGAGTTCGTGCAGGCGGCGATCGGCAACCTCTTTCTGGGCCTCGTCCATTCCGTTGATGATCACCCCAATGACGAGGTTGAGCATGATCATGGTCCCCACGAGAACAAAGGAGACGAAATAGAACACCCCGAGGAAGGGCTGGGCCTTGGGGACGACAGTCTGTCCTTCAATGGACTGGTTGTATCCCTCGTAGACGTCGGATCCGAACATTTGAAGATACATCACGTCGGTCCAGTCCTCGAGGGTGACAACCCGGAAGAGAGAGAGCATGGAAGTCCACAAGCCTCCGAAATGAACCGGGTCGTTGGCGCCAAAGAGCATGGTCCCTGCCACCGCGTAGATGTAGAAGACAAGAAAGAGCAGGATGCTGACATAGAACATTGAGGGCAGGCAGCGCAGAAGAGCGGAAACGATGAGCTGCAGGCGGGGGATCACGGAGACGAGGCGCAGCGTCCGGAAGAGCCGGAACAGGCGCAGGACGGGGGCGAACCCTCCGCCAAAGGGCACGAAGCAGACCGCCACGATGAGAAAATCAAAGACGTTCCACCCGTCATAGAAAAAGCGCCACGGTTTTGGGGCCGCCGCGGTCATTTTGAGGACGATCTCGGCCACGAAAATGTAGAGAACGATATTATTGAGGATCTCGATTGTCGATCCGAGCTCGGCCATCAGAGAGGCACTTGTCTCCATCCCGACAAGGATGCCGGCGAAAACGATGACCGTTATGATAAATCCGGTGAACCAGGGAGCCTCGACGATACGGCGGCAGAAATCAGGAATGTTCACGATGCTGGAGAGGTAAGGGAAAGCACCCTATGACGAATTCGCTTCCGAGTCGAGGCACTGGGGTGTGCTGAAGTTCTACGGCTTCTGGTAGATTCGGACCCAGTCAACCTGCATGGACTGAGGGAACTGAGTAAAGTCGTAAAGTTCGTTAGGGCGCTTCTTGTCTGGTCCGGGGTCCTCCGGCCCCCAGACCCCGAAATAGTTACCCCCGATGGCAAGGTTCAGGATGAGGTAGAAGGGATAGTTCCGGTAGATCTTCTTTCCTCCGAACCGAGTGTGATCGCCGAGTTTCAACCCGGGTCCCCACTTTTTGCCATCGAGCATGAAGATTATTTGGTCGGCTGTCCATTTACATCCGTAGGTATGATAGCCTGAGACATAGGACTTCTGGCCGGGCCGGGGCTGCAGGGAGCCATGCAGCTTTTGATCTGCGATCCATTGTTTTGGATCGATGGCGCCGTCATAGCGCCGGTAGTGAGAATGCCAGCCGATGTGGCCAACCGTCCACCTCTTGGCACTGGTATGGAACACCGCTCCCGCGTGGTAGAGGCGGGTGGCCCGCCCGGACATTTCCATGATATCGATTTCGCCACTGTAGGGCCATGTGCTGCGGGCCCATTCGCGTTTCTCGTCGAGGGCGGTCTTGTCCCAATATCCGTCGTAAGGAGCAGTGGAGGTCTCGGGCAGCATCCAGAAGGCGGGCCATACTGGGATTGCGGTTTTCCCGCCCTTGTCAGCAAGCGGATTCCTGATCCGCGCCTCGACGATGCCGTAGGTGAAGGAGTGAAGTTTTTCGGTGGTCAATTTGGCGGAGGCAAAGTCCTGCCCGCTCGTCTTCTTCGTGACCGGTCCACTCGGAGTGTCCCGCAGCGGGTAAACGGCTTTGGGATCATGGTGGGCAGTAATGGTCAAGCGTCCCCCCTTTACCCGGAAGGTTCGTCCTTCGGCATCGAGATAGGCCTGAGCTTCTCCATTCCCATGTCCGTAAGCGCCGCGGGTGGGATCATCCACCGCGCGCCACTTGTTCCGATCGAGTTTGTTCCCGGAGAATTCATCTTGCCACACCAGCTTATAGCCCGGATGGGATGGGTGTGGGGATCCGATGGCGGGCTCCTCTGCACTCAGGGAGGGAAGAGCGAGGGCCAGAATGAGAAGGAGACTCAAGGAGCGGAAAGGCATCGTGGAAGACTAGCAGTCTCCAGGCGTCGCAACAAGAATCTGGACTTGCTAATCTTCTCTTTTATCGCAGCACCCTGCTTGCACTCTGCCACGAGAGGGGTATTTCTCGGGGGTCGGATCGGCCGGCACCAGCAACCTCCCCTTGCAGAAATCCATGCGTATCCTGCTCTGTCTTCTCGCCCTTCCCCTGCTCTTTCACTTAGCTCCGGAGGCTACTGCCAAAGACAGGCCCAATGTCCTTCTCATCGTCTGTGATGACCTGAACGATTACATCGAAACCCTAGGGGGACATCCACAGGCCCGGACGCCCAACATTCGCCGCCTTATCGAGTCCGGGGTGTCCTTCACTCAGGCCCATTGCAATGTCCCGATCTGCAATCCATCGCGGGCCAGTTTCCTCACCGGGCTCTACCCGCACACTTCGGGTTGCTACGGCTTCGACCGATGGGATGGTTACGAAGTCCTCAAGAACTCGCGGACTGTGATGGCTCACTTCCGGCACCACGGCTACCACGCCCTCGGCACCGGCAAGGTCATGCACAACCGGGGACGGGACCAGTGGTCGGAGTTTGGTTATCTCTCGGACTATGGGCCCTTTGCCAATGATGGGCAGAAGACGGATGTGGCTCACCCGGATATCCCGAGCCCCTTCCGGGACGACTTCGGAGCGGTAGACGGTTCCTTTGGGCCGCTGCGCGATCTGGAGGGAACCCGCTTTACCTGGCGGACCGGGAACTGGGCGGGCAAGCGCGAGCTGAAATATCGGTCGGAGACCGATCGAGACCCGACCGGGGACGAGCTTAATACGGCTTGGGCCGTCAAGAAACTCGGGGAGCTGGCGGATTCCGGGAAGCCCTTCCTGATGGGGCTTGGGTTTATCCGCCCTCATACCCCCCTGATTGTTCCGCAGAAGTATTTCGACCTCTTCCCCCTCGATTCCATCAAACTGCCCGACATCCGACCCGGGGACGTGGAGGATACTTTCAAGCACACCCTCGCCCCGGGCAGCGACGACCGCTCCGATGACCGCGGGCACAAGATGTATTCTTCCCTCATCAGGTCTTTCAAGGGGGATCGGGAGCTGGCTCTGCGTAAGTTCATCCAAGCTTACCTCGCCTCAGTAGCCAGTGTCGATGACCTCGTGGGAGAGGTTCTTAAAGTCGTGGAGTCTTCTGCGCTGAGAGAAAATACCATCATCGTCTTCACCTCCGACCATGGATGGGGCATGGGGGAGAAGGATTACCTCTACAAGAATTCCCTCTGGCAGGAATCCACCCGAGTGCCCTTGGTCATCCGTGCTCCTGGAGTGAGCAAGGCAGGTGGTGCCTGCCCTCTGCCCGTCTCCCTCGTGGATCTCTACCCGACGCTTCTCGATCTGTGTGGGCTGCCGGCCGATACCCGGCTCAACCCGAAGGGGCGCCCCCTTGATGGTCATTCCCTCAAGCCCCTTCTCAGAGATCCACAGGAGGGCACCTGGGATGGTCCGGAAGCAGCGCTTACGGCGCTCTACAAGTGGGCCGATTACTATGATCCGGCCGGGCAGTCTTACTCCCAACGCTACCGCGACTGGCGCTACGTGCGTTACGCCAACGGGAAGGAAGAACTCTACCACACCGCCAAGGACCCCCACGAATGGCACAACCTTGCCAGCAAGCCAGAGCAGGCCGGGAGGTTACAACGCTACCGAAAGGACCTTCTCGGGATCATCCCCTCAAGACCCCTCTCCGAAGAGCAGAAAGCCACGCGGTGGAAGATCCAGTATTTCAAGAAGAACCCGTCCGCCGACACCAACAAGGATGGGAAGCTCTCCTGGCCTGAACTCAACGCTCACCGCGGGAAGAAGAATCCGGCAGGAGGCCAGAAGAAGGTGAAATGAGAAGATTAGCACCAAAAAAAGGCCTCGTTCTCGGTGCAATGTACGGCACGTTGTGAAGAGAGTATTGGGAACGATCGGGAGTTTGGTGGCTCGACTCGGGGGCAGGAATACGGGAAGTTCCGGGGAATGATGAGAAGGGTGCTCCTCGGGTTGTTCGCTACCGCAGTGGTAGTGATGGCTTGTCAGGTCCCGGTCTTCCGCTTCGCGTTGGAGCGCTGGCCAGCAGACCGGTTTGCGCTGGTGGTGACCTCGGAGGGGGAGCTGACGGGGGAGATCGGGGAGGCCTTGGATGCTCTGGAGACGGCACTGCAGGGGGACAGCCAGGCAATCAACCTTACGGTGCAGCGGGTGAACCTTGCGACCCTGACGGATGCCGAGCTGGTGTCCCTGCCGGCGCTGGAGCATGCAGGAGAGGGGCCCACCCTGATCCTGATGCCACCGGCAAGCTGGAAGAGCAAGACGCCGGTCTGGACCGGGGAGGCCACGGAGGAGAATCTGAACCGCTTGCTGGATTCCCCGCTGCGGCAGCGCTGTGGCGCGCATCTCCTGAAAGGGGCGTCGGCGGTCTGGGTACTGGTGGAGTCCGGTGATCCGGCGAAGGATGCCGCAGCCCGGGAGGTGATGGAGGCCGGGGTGAAGGAGGCGGAGGCTACCCTCGAGATTCCGGAGGGGGTGATCCGGCGGGAGGATTTCAACAAGGAGTTCGAGAATATCGACCCGGACAACATCCTGCGCTCGGGCATTCCCCTTAAGATTGACTTCGCGACAGAGGTGGTCTCCGCGGATGATCCGGCGGAGGCCCTCTTTCTCTCGATGTTGATGCGTTCAGGGAATCGAACTCCGGGAGAGCCCCTGCTGGTGCCTCTGTTCGGGAGGGGCCGGACTTTTGGAGGCCTCACCGCGTCCCAAATGACTCCGGAGCGCATCGTGGCAGCCAGTGAGTATTTGTGTGGGGCCTGTTCGTGTCAGGTGAAGGAAGGCAACCCTGGCTACGACCTGCTTTTCCGCCGGAACTGGGATCGTCTGCTAGAGGTGGAGGAGATCACTGCGGACAGTGCAATCATCCAGCGCAATCTCGACCGGGTGCTCTTTGACCCGGAAGAGCCCGGAAAGTCGACCCCCGTCGGAGAGGTGCGGGATCACAAGCCCCTCCTGATCGGGTTGGTGGTCTTCAACCTGGTAGCCTTCGGAGCGCTGAGTTATCTGCGGCGTCGTCATCGGCTCCGCGAGTCTTCCTGAGGAACAAGGGACTCTATTTCTTCTCCCCGGACTTGTCGTTCTTCTTCGGTTCCTCCTCGGGAGGGGCGAGGGATTGCTTGAGGCGCTCCTGGAGGGCCTTGAAGTCCCCAGAGAGACTCTTGAGCTGTTTCTCCAGGTCCTGAACCTGGCCCCGTAGTTTGCTGACCTCCGTGGGGGCCTGTCCGGGCGCCTCATTCTTGCGGATCTGGTCGATGGCGGACTGGGCGGCCTTGCCTTCAGGGGAATCAGAGTCAGCAGCCACGAAGGTGGTGAGGACGGGGATGGCCCGGGGGTCACGCAGTTCCCCAAGGGCTCCCATCGCGGCGGTGGCCACGGAGTTCTTGAGGTGGTCGACATGGCCGAGGAGGAAGTCGCGGACGGCGTCCTTGTTGTCCTCGTGCCGGGCGAGGTAGGCGAGGGTGCGCAGGGCCTGGGCGAAGCTGCGGCTGGGGAAGGAGTCTTCTTCTTTCTGAAGGTGGCGGAGGAGGGGCTCGACGTAGAAGGCATCGTCCTGCTTACGCATGCCGGCGATAGCTTCGTTGGCGATGGCATTCTGGTAGGAATTCGCGGTGAGCAAGCCGACAAGGTAGGGGCGGAGGCCGGCCTTGGCGTAGGCGGCTACTCCGCCAATGGCCACGGTGCGGATTCCGGGGTTGGCCTCGCGGTCGGCGATGGCCTTGAGAGCGTTGTAGGCCTCGTCACTGTAGAACTTGGTGAGGCCGCGGACGACGGCCTGCCTCACCCGGGCGTCTGGCTGGTCGAGGGAGCTTTCGAGAGCGGCAAAGGATTCCAGGGTGCGCATGGCGGCGAGACCGTCGGCAGCGGCCTTTCGCACGGCGAAGAAAGGGTCTTCCCTGAGGGCTTTGCTGAGGTGCTCGAGAGCGACCTTGTTTTTCTTCTTACCGAGTTGCTGGACGGCGAGGAGACGGCCGATGACGTCGGTCTGGTCGGCGAGCTGGGCGAGGAGCATCTTCTCATTGGGGTCGAAGTTGATCTTGGCGAGAACGGTAACATCCGGGTCGAAGCGGACGACTTGCGGAGCGGCCCCGAGGGGCAGGTAGAAGTCCTCGCGCTCCTTGGAAATCTCGATGGTGCGCATCTCGGTCTTGTCCTCAACGAGAAATTTAACCGGAAGCTTGAAGCGGAAGAAGGGGCGCTTCTCATTGGTCATCTGGACCTGGTTGATGGAGAGCTTGACCTGTTTGGTGAGTTCGTCCCAGGAGTAGTTGATCTTGAGTTCAGGGTAGCCGGAGAGGTAGACCCATTGGTCGAAGAACTGGGAGAGGGAGCGTCCGCTGAGTTCCTCGAAGATCTCGACGAGGTCCTGGGTGACCACGGTTTTGTACTGGTGGCGCTCGAGGTAGGTCTTCACACATTTGCGGAAGAGGTCCTCACCCAGTTCAGAGCGCAGCATGTGGAGGACCCATCCGCCCTTGGGGTAGGCCCGGAAGCTGAACTGCTGCATGGGGTTGCTGTAGCCCTGGTGGACGATCGGAGTGGTGTCCTTGTCGTTGCCGAAGATCCCGCGGGCGTTGCCGTGGAGGCCGTGCTTGAAGTAGTCATTACCGAGAAGTTCCCGGTCGTAGAGAAGGGAGTAGTAGGTGGCAAAGCCCTCGTTGAGCCAGAGGTGGCTCCAGTCGCGGCAGGTGACGAGGTCGCCGAACCACTGGTGGGCGACTTCGTGGGCATCGAGTCCACGGCTGCTGCGAAGGTTCTCGGTGGCGTCGGTGAAGAGGGTGCGTGAGGTCAGGGTGGTCAGGCTGGTGTTCTCCATCCCTCCCATCATGTAGTCGATGGCGCAGGCGTTATAATACTTGTCCCAGGGGTAGGAGACTCCGATTTCCCTTTCGAAGTAATCGAGGATCTTGATGGTGTCGCGGAAGGTGTTGGCGAGCTGGTCCTTCTCGGAGGGAGGGACGTAGAGTGCGACGGGGATGTCGCCGTGCTTGCCTTCCATCTTGACGAAGTAACCGGCAAGAAGGGTGACGAGGTAGTTGACGTGGGCCTTGTCTTGCAGCCAGTGGAAAGCGACGAGGCCGGTCTCCTCATCTTTCTTACGGGCGAGAAGCCGTCCGTTGGAGAGGGCCTCCATGCCCTCGGGGATCCGGCAGATCATCTCGGTAGTGAACTTCTCGTTTGGGTAGTCGTGACTGGGGAACCAGTGCTGGTGGTCCTCGGGTTCACCCTGAGTCCAGAGCTGGGTATCGCTGGCCGGGTATCCCATTTCGGCGGTGCGGAAGTAGAGACCCTTTTTCGGAGTGGCGTTGTAGGTCACGGTGACCCGAGCTTCTTCCCAGGCAGGGATGGGATCCCGGAAAGTGATCTCAAGGTGGGTGTCAGTGGACTGGGTGGCCTGGATGGCGTGCGAGGAGGTGACCTGCCTGATGTCCAGCCCGGTGGCGTTGAGGTGCCACTGCTTGAGGGGCTTGGCAATGGGAGCGAAGTCGAGAACGGCGGTGGCGGCGAGGGAGCGCTCCTTGAAGTTGGGGGTGACGTCGATCTTGAGGTGCGCGACATCCACGAAGCGGTCCGGGGCGTAGCTATTCTGGGGAGCCTTTCCTTGTTCTGCGGCGGCGAGTTGACGGGTATGAAGCCGAGCCATCATGGCACAGTGGCCACACTGGAGGAGGTGGGCTTCGTTGGCGCGCACTGCAAAGGTGCCGAGGAGATGGCTGCCAAGAACGGCCAGGGTGACGAGCAGTTGTCGGTTCATGATGTAAGGGGGCGGGACGATGCCCACTTTTGAAGAAATTTCAATCAGAAGCCAAGGGATCCGGATTTGGGCTGGGGATCTACTCTCCTGAAGAGCCTTTGGGAGAGCTATTGCGGGTTCTCAAGGTGGGCGATGGCATGCTCGATAGACGCTTGGAGTAGAGGGGCCAGTTCCGGGAGAAGGGAGGGAGACTGGTTGCTGGCAAGGTGCTCTTCGCACTGGCGGCAAATGTCCGCGAACTGGGCCATGCCCATGGTGCCCGCAGAGCCCTTGAGCTGGTGGAGGATTCCGCGGCTTTCCTCGATCCGGTTGTCGGCGAGAGCGGCCTCTAGGATCACCAGCTGATCTCGCCCGTGCGAGGCAAAGTCGTTCACGATGGGGAGGAGCAGCGTCGGCTGGCCGGCCGCCATGGCATCGAGTTGGGCGTGATCAAGAAGGGTCACGGCGGGGAGTATACGCTTCCGCGCAGGCTGGGAAAAGAGCAAGGGCTGAGCCCGCCGGAGGCTTGCGGGACGCGTGGACCCACCGGGTCGGGGTATATCTGCTGATGGGTAAGGGAGTAAGGGGTTCTTTTCCCCGGGAGTTTGTAGTGGGAATTCCCCGGTAAAATAGTTAAGATATCCTAAGTGTCTGGGGAGACCTCCAACCTCGTCCTTGCCGACGATGATCAAACCGTCCGGAACTTGCTGACCATGCATGCCGAGCGGGGGGGCTTCACGGTGAGCTCTGGGGAGAACGGAGCGGAAGCCCTTGAGCTGGTGACCGAGGATACCGACGTGGTGTTGCTCGACCTTCAGATGCCGGTGCTCGATGGCTTCGGGGCGCTCGACCGGCTTGGACGCGAACATCCCGGGGTGCCCGCGGTGGTGCTGACTTCGGTGGACGAGGCCGCGGAAGCAGTGAAGGCGATGAAGTTGGGTGCTCTTGATTACCTGACGAAGCCCTTTGACCCGGACGAGTTGCTTGCGGTGCTGCGCAACGCAAAGCGTCTGCGGCGAGCGGAGTTGGAGAATGAGCAGCTGCGGGAGGCGCTCGGGGGACGAGGACCAACGGTTCAAATTGTGGCAGAGTCGGAAGCCATGAAGGAGGTGGTGAGGCAGGCGGAGAAGGTCGCTTCTCTCGACTCGACGATCCTGCTGACCGGGGAAAGTGGGGTTGGCAAGGGAATGCTGTCCCGCCATGTCCATGCCAAGAGTGAGCGGGGAGAGGAGCCCTTCGTCACCGTGAGTTGCCCGGCGCTTCCCCGGGAACTTCTGGAGAGTGAGCTATTCGGTCATGAGAAGGGGGCCTTTACCGGTGCGGTACGGCGACGTCGTGGAAAGATCGAGATGGCCAAAGGAGGTACTCTCTTCCTCGATGAAATCGGGGACCTGCCGATTGATTTGCAACCCAAGCTTCTGAACGTCCTACAGGAAAGGCAATTCCAGAGACTGGGTGGCGAGGAGACCCTGGAGGCGGACGTGAGAATCATCGCAGCGACTAACCTCGATCTCGAGCAGCGGATGAAGGATGGACAATTCCGGGAAGACCTCTTTTACCGACTTAGTGTCATTCCTATCGAGGTGCCCCCACTGCGAGAGCGTCTTGAGGAGCTCCGGCACTTGAGCGAATCGATGCTGGGGCGCATCGCCCCGCAGGGAGGACGCCGGAGCACGAAACTTTCGAAAGAGGCTCTTTCCGCCATGCACTCTTATGACTGGCCGGGGAATGTCAGGCAGCTCGAAAACGTGCTCGAACGGGCAGCGGCTTTCTGTGAGGACGGCGTGATCTCGGTAGAGGACTTGCCAGCTTCGGTTCGGGGAAGCGAGCCCTCCGGGCGGGTGCCAGACGGGATTGGGGGCATCGCCTTGTCTGATCTGGAAAGGGAGGCCCTTGTTCAGACTCTCAAGCTCTGTAACGGAAACAAGGCCGAGACCGCGCGGCGGCTCGAAGTGACTGAGAAGTCAATTTACAACAAGCTGAAGCGGCACGGATTGATGTGAGTGAGGCCCAACGTGAGCTCATGGACGAGGCGGCGCAGTGGCGCCACCAGCTGGAGGTGGAGCAGGCCGCTCATCGTGAGGCCCTGCAACGCCTCGAGGATGCCAATGGGGAGCTAACTTATCTCAAGGAGCAGTTCGACCGGCGAGCTCGTGAGCAGGGGTGGAATCTTCGGGACCGTGATGACGAAAAGTTCAAGGTATTCTTTAATGCCTCGATGGATGGGATCATTCTGCTCGATGGCTTTGGGGCGTTTGTAGAGGTCAATGACACGGCGGTCCGGATGTCCGGTTTTTCACGCGAGCAGTTACGTGGGATGTATGTCTCGCACTTAATGAACTTTGAGGTGTCCGGGCAGGCCTTGAACGAGGTTCAGCGGACAGGTCGGAGCCGGAGTGAGGCTCATCTGCGGCGCGCGGATGGCTCCTTTCTCCCCGTGGAGGTGGTATGGGGACGGGTGAAATATGAGGGCCGAACCCTCGTGCACGGCATTGTGCGTGATGTGACGGAGCGGGTGAAGGCCCTGCAAGAAATCAACCTCGCCAGGGAGGAATCGGAACGGGCGGAAAAGGCCAAGTCGATGTTTCTCGCGATGATGAGTCATGAGATCCGGACTCCACTCAACGGGATTATCGGCTACACGGAATTACTGCTCGACTCGCAACTGACGGAGGAGCAGAGAGAGAACCTTGGGTTGATTCACAAAAGCGGGGATTTACTCCTTAATATCATTAATGACCTTCTCGACTTTTCCCGGATTGAAAGCGGGCGCCTCGAGCTTGAGCAAGTTGATTTCGAGCTCAGTGACTGTGTTGAGGAGGTTCTCGGTCTTCATGCTGCAAAGGCTTCTGAAAAAGGGGTGGAGCTGACCTATGACCTGCACGATGAGATTCCTGCGGTAGTGTCGGGGGATGTAGCCCGGGTGAAGCAGATTCTTCTGAACCTTGTGTCCAACGCCCTGAAATTTACGGCCCGAGGGATGGTGGCAATCCATGGACGGGTGGTTCCGGGACCCTTTATTGAGCTTTCGGTAAGGGACACGGGAGTGGGTTTCGAGCCCTCCAAGGTAGAAAGTCTTTTTGAGCCGTTCCAGCAGGAGGATGCTTCCACGACGAGAAAGTTTGGAGGCTCGGGGCTGGGGCTGGCTATCTGCAAGCGCCTCGTGAAACGGATGGGAGGTGAGATCTCGGCAAGCTCCCGACTGGGTGAGGGCGCGGAGTTCCGTTTTACCATGCCCCTGCAGACTGGGCAGTCGAGTGCCTTCGCGGTAATTGAGGACAAGGGTCAGTTTCATGGCAGGAAGGCGCTTGTAATTGATGATAACGAAATCAATCAGCGGTTCCTCCAGAGGCGTCTTCTCACCTGGGGAATGGAGAGTGATGTGGTGGACAGTGGACAGCAGGGACTACGGCAGCTTGGTAGTGCCCACTATGATGTAATTTTCTGTGACATGATGATGCCGACCATGGACGGGCTGGAGTTTGCCCGGCTGGCGGCGGAAGCGGCCGGGTCCCTCCTGCCTCCGATGATTCTGGTCACTTCCGCGCGTTTGAGCGGGGAGAAGGAGCATGCACTGGCAGCAGGATTTCGTCAGGTTCTCTTCAAGCCGGTGCGACAGCGGGATATGTTCCGGGCACTCACTTCAGTTCTGGATCCTGGGGTGCCGGTACGCTCTTCTCGGGCCTCGCGAGAGACGGCAAAGGAGGATTCAGAGGGAGCCCGTCTCATCTTGGTGGCGGAGGACAATCCCATCAATGCAAGGCTGGCCATTCTGATCCTGGAGAGATTTGGATTCAAGGTCCACACAGCTGAGAACGGCCGTGAGGCCATCGTGAAATTACAGGAAGGGCACAGGTATGAGGCTATCCTCATGGACATGAACATGCCCGAACTGGATGGGGTCGAGGCGACCCGTTTGGTCCGGGCTGGTGAGGGTGGAGGCGAGACCGCAACTATTCCGATCATCGCAATGACAGCAAATGTGTTCGAGGCTGATAGGGAGACTTGTCTTCGTGCAGGGATGAACGGATACCTCCCCAAACCACTTCGCCCCGCGGACGTGGAATACACATTGCAGGAGATGGGAATGGCCCGCTAGGCGGTCTGGAGGCTCTGGTAAAATTTACAAAAAGGGTTGGGCGATCTGGTAAAATCTACCATTTTTCGGATGAGAAAAAATATATTAACTTTCCCGTAGTAAATTTGCATGGAGTTAATAATGAATGCCTTAAGTTAAGGATTAGCTTAATTGGCACAGGTTGTGCAATGGATCTAGTGAGTCCCACTTTTTTCCATGGTGAATCTAGCGTTCAATCCAACTTCCGAGGCCCCCGGGTGCGCCCCTACCTGTGCGGAGCGTCGAGACCGGCTGGCGGCTGAGAGAGGAAAGAGGCAGCCCAATGGGGGACAAGAATTTTCGATGGCAGGACAGTATGCAGGTTCTGACCGCAAACTGGAACTCGTGCGCAGCTCCTTAATCCGGGTGTGCGCTGGGGCTCCAGAACGTGATCGACCTGGGTCCTGCCCACGGAACCCAGCCGGGAAGAATGACTTTCTTCCCGGTAATCATAGCAGAACGTGCCCGGGTGGTAGCGGGTACTTATTCGACTGACAAGGCAAGGTAAGGGGGGCGCCGGGTTTCTAATTTGAAGCCGTGGCGCCTCTCTTCTTGTTAGCCTCCCGAGGAACCGAGACTCAGAAGCACCGGAGTTTGCAATGAGGTAGAGCTGTGCGTAGAGGTGTCCCGTGTCCTTTCAACTGGTCAGCGAATATGGCGTCAAGGGTGACCAGGAGCAGGCCATTGGTAAATTGGTTCGGTCCTTGGAGGCTGGTAACCGTCACCAGACTCTACTCGGGGTCACAGGATCAGGGAAGACCTTCAGCATGGCCAATATCGTCGAGCGGATGGGGAAGTCCACGCTGGTGATGAGTCATAACAAGACCTTGGCAGCCCAACTCTATTCAGAATTTAAGAATTTCTTCCCGAACAATGCGGTTGAGTATTTCGTCAGCTACTTCGATTACTATCAACCGGAAGCGTATATCCCCAGGAGTGATACCTACATCGAGAAGGACTCCTCCGTAAATGAGGAGATCGAGCGGTTGCGCCTCAGCACCATGGGTTCACTCCTCACCCGGGAAGACGTTCTGGTGGTAGCATCGGTAAGTTGTATCTACGGACTGGGATCCCCTGACGACTACGAGGGAATGATGGTCCCGGTGTGGCAGGGACAGCAACTGGGTCGTGACGAGTTCCTAGGTCTCCTAGTTGGCATCCTCTTTGAGCGTAACGATATCGCCTTTGGGAGGGGTAAATTCCGGGTAAGGGGAGACGTGGTGGAAATCCATCCTGCTTATCTTGAAGATACTGCCATCAGGGTCGAGTTCTTCGGGGATGAAGTAGATCGGATCTCCACCATTGATGTGCTCACCGGCGCAGTCATGGAGAGGGTCGACAAGCACACCTTTTTTCCCGCAAAGCAGTTTGTCAGTTCAGCGGACAAGATGAAGAAGGCCATGATTGCCATTCGGTCCGAGATGAATGACCAGATCGCGCTCTTTGAAAAGAAGGGTAAGCTTATCGAGGCCCAGCGACTGAAGATGAGGACGGAGTATGATCTTGAGATGATGCAGGAGATGGGGTTCTGCCAGGGGATTGAAAACTACTCGCGGCATATCACGGGTCGGGCGCCCGGGGAGCGTCCCTACACCCTGCTCGATTTCTTTCCCGATGACTTCCTTGTTCTCATGGACGAGAGCCACGTCAGTCTCCCCCAGATCCGTGGCATGTATGAAGGTGATTTGAGTCGGAAGAGTTCTCTCGTAGATCATGGGTTCAGGCTGCCCAGTGCGCTCGACAATCGTCCGCTCCGATTCCAAGAGTTTATGGAGATGACCACCCAGCGTATTTACGTTAGTGCCACTCCCGGGCCTTTCGAGGTGGTCAACTCTCGGCCGGATAACAAGGGATGCATTCCCGTTCATGGGAACAAGGAGAAGGGGATCGATCCTATTCGCCTCCGGCAACTTCGGATTGTTCCCAGCCCTACCGACCAGCCGGTGGAGGACTTCGACGTGACACGTAAGGGGAACTCCCTGATCGCGGAGCAAATCGTGAGGCCTACTGGCCTGCTGGACCCGATTCTTACCCTCAGGCCCCTCAAGGGACAGATCGACGAAACTATCGAATTATGCCAGCAGAGGAGTGAGAGGGGAGAGCGGGTACTGGTGACCACCCTGACCAAGAGAACGGCAGAGGATCTCAGCGAGTATCTGCAGGGGGCCCGGTTGAAGGTGCGCTACATTCATGCGGATATTGATGCGGTTGAGCGGGTGGAGATTCTCAGGCAGCTGAGGGCCGCCGAATTTGATATCCTGGTGGGGATCAACCTCCTGCGGGAGGGACTGGACCTGCCGGAGGTGTCCCTTGTCTGTATTCTTGATGCTGACAAGGAGGGGTTTCTGCGAAATGAGACAAGCCTGATTCAGACCGCTGGTAGGGCCGCCCGGCACGTGAAGGGCGAATGTGTGCTTTTCTGTGACCAAGTTACGGACTCGATCCAGCGATTGATTGATGTGACGGAGAATCGTCGTAGCAGGCAACAGGCATATAACGAGGAGCACAACATTACTCCCCAGAGTGTTGTCCGTGCAGTGCAGGAAAGTCTGCAGCAATACCAGGATGATAAAAGCCGTGCTGAGAAACTGAATCGGTCACTGGTAGCGGAAGAGGCTTCCGTATACGACGCGGTGAACGTTCTGAGCGAGCTGGAGGGAGAGATGCAGGAGGCGGCTGGTAAATTGGAATTTGAGAGGGCGGCACACCTTCGGGACCAGATTAAGCAGCTCAAAAAGCGGGCCGGCCTCGACAAGGAAGAGAAAAAGTAAGGAGAACGGTTCGAAGCTCCTCAGGACTCGCCTGTTTCTGTGGAATGCCCGGGTCCGAACCTGCGCCCCTGCCACCAGAGCGCGGCTACTCCGGCAAGCGCAATGAGTGCCCCGAAGAACTCGCGCGATAGTTCAACCCGGGGATCGGCTGAGGACATGCTGACCTGCATCATGGTAAATTCGTCCTGACCGAAAATGTTGATCCAGAGTCCCCAGCCGGTTTGTCCCATTTTGACGAGGCAGGCTACTGCCCCCAGGAGGAGAAGCCAATTCGAGGCGGAACGCCTTAGAAGGGTCAGGGCGAAAAGGGCGGATATGAGGGCGTAAAAGCCAAGCCAGAGGGCTGCGTCGAGACTGGAGGCTCGGTGATAAACGGCCGGGTCGATATCGTTGTACTGAAAGAAGGCAAAGGCGCCAAAGAGGGCCACCGCCAGGCTGTTCAAGATTCGAAGGGAGACGGTTAAATTCATGGAGGATGGCGAAGAATCCAAGGGCCCCGAGTGGCTTGCGGATGAACCATAAGGCCCTCCCGAGGAGGGTGGCAGCACGATAAATGGAGGTCAATCCGGCAGGATGAGCCCGTGGGGTGCTAGCAAGTGAAATATTGATTGGTTCATGAGGGCATCGATTTTTTACGGTAAAAGCAGGGGTTTTAGGCCAGCGGGCGGATTTCTCCCCCAATCCGGGTAGAAATATCCTCCGATTGAGGACTTGGCGTGCTTGAAACCCCCTTTTTTCTAGTATATTGACTTTGATACTGGAACAACGTTCACTGCGTTGCGCGGTACCTTCCGAGGAAGGACTAACCTATCAACCGTATGCAAACTTTCATGACTTCTACTTTCCGTTTCCTCGCGGCAGGATTGGCTCTTGGGCTCGCGTTCCCTGCTCTCGCGCAACAATCAGAGAAAAAAGGCCCTGACTTGGACCTGCTTCAGAAGGCGGCCTTCAACATCGATAAGCATGTTGCTAACCTCTACAAGAGGAAGAAGTTAAAGGTTCCCGAGGTGGTGGATGATGCGACTTTTCTCCGCCGGAGCTTTCTGGTGGCGGCGGGAAGAATTCCGACTCTTGCGGAGGCTCGAATGTTTCTGGAGATCGAGGACGAGGGCAAGCGGAGGATGCTCGCCAATTACCTGATGAGCGATAAGAACGACGGCTATCGTAGCTCAATGGTCAACTGGGTCAGTGACCTCCTGCGCCTGACAGACGAGTTCAATGAAGGACAGGCAGCTCCCTACGTGGAGTTCGTCCATGAGGCCATGCGTAACAATATGCCTTGGAATGACCTTGCGCGTCAGTTGCTCAGCGCCAAGGGCAGTGGATGGAGCGAGGGTAATGGTGCGGTAGGATATTTCGTCAGAGATAAGGGCATGCCCCTAGATAATCTCTCGAACACCATGCGGATCTTCACCGGGGAGCGTATGGAATGTGCCCAGTGTCATGACGCCCCGTTCAACAAGTGGGAACGTATCCAGTTCTATGAGTTAGCGGCCTTTACCAACGGCCAGCAGGAAATTAACCGGGGTCCCTGGAACAAGGTGTGGCGTGAGGTGCGCGACGCTAAGGAGGAGCGAACAGAGTTTGGCCGTCTCGTGGAATGGATTGGGGATAACGTGAACTACTTTACCCTTGGTGGTGGAGGTAAGGGGCGAATCAAGCTTCCCAGCGATTACCAGTACCGGGATGGAGATCCCGGGGAAATGATCGGAGGAAAGACACATTTCGGAAAAAGAATTCGTTCTTCGGATCGCCGGGATGACGATACGGCCCGTGATGATTTCGCGAATTGGATGGTGACAGCCAATGATAACTTTACGTCCGTCATCGTAAACCGGATGTGGCAGCGCATTATGGGGAAGGGTATTTACGAGCCCGTAGATGAGTATAAAGAGTCAAAGAAGACGATTACCCCGGAGCTCATGGATTATCTCATCGGTCTCATGAGAGATGACCTGAACTACAACCTCCAGGCGTTTCAGCATGTGCTCCTACTGACCAAGAATTTTCAGTTTGCCGCCAACCCGCAGGCCTTTGAGGCAGGGATGCCGCAAGCGTTCAATGGGCGGCAGATCGAGCGCATGAGTGCGGAGCAGGTCTGGGACTCTTTGGTCACTCTGACTGCTGGAAATCCTGATGAGCTGCCCAAGAGGCGGTTCAGTGACACGGTCTACTACCGGGGTAAGCCCGTGCTGGTAGGGCAGAAGACCATGGATCAACTCAGTAAGGAGCTTCTCGCGATCCAGAAGGTCGATGAATACAAATCCTATGTCTCGCAGTTACTTTCCTCGATCAAGGCGGGTAACTCAGGAGCCAGTAGCGAGGCCATGATGGCGATGCAGCGTGCTGGGCGGCCGGGGCCTGCGACTGGCATGGCGAGAGCTTCCGAGCTTTCGGCTCCGGCGCCGAATGGACACCTCCTCCGGATGTTTGGGTCCTCGGACCGGGACCTGATTGATTCTGCAACTCGTGAACCCAACATGGCGCAGGTGCTCTCGGTCATGAACGGCTATGTGGAGAAGATGGTGGTCAGTAACCGTAGTTCTGCGGTTTACAAGGCTCTGGAAGCGGGGACATCCGACCGCGATAAGGTTCGCTTTCTTTATTATTCGATCCTAAGCCGCTCCCCCACGCCGGAGGAGATGTCACTCCTGATGCGCGACGTCATTGACGGCAGCACAGAGAGCTATGAAAACCTAACTTCGGCCCTGATTTCCACTCACGAATTCATATTCGTCCAGTAAGCATCCTCAACCCATCACAACGTCAGATGAACACACAAGAATTCAAAAATCAGGATGAACTGACCCGTCGTCAGATCATGGTGAATGCGGCCCGTTCCTACCTCGGAGTGACAGTTGCTCCAATGCTGGGGGGAACTCTTGCCACCGGTGCACTGGGAGCCCCGAAGAAGGGAGCTGGACCAGGTAAGGTTGCCGAGCATGTCATTTTCCTCAACATGCAGGGCGGTATGAGTCATCTCGATACCTTTGACCCCAAGCCTCGCAACAAAGAGGTGCAGGGCCCTGTGGAAGCTATCCCCACGAATGGGGACTACGAGGTGTCCCAGTATCTGCCGGAGTTTGCGAAGATAGCGGACAGGGCTTGCGTGATCCGTTCGATGAGTTCCACTCAGGGTGCGCACGAGCAGGGTCAGTATATACTGCATCGCAGCTACCAGCCGCGGGGAACGATCGTTCATCCTGCTATCGGGTCATGGATCGTTCGACACAAGGGGCGTAAGAACGCGACTCTTCCCGGGTTTGTGACGGTTGGCACCAATCCCAAGAACGCTTCAGCCGGCTTCTTCGGTGCCGAATTCCAAGGAGTTCCACTGGGGCGGCCTGATGAGGGGCTCAAGGATTCGAAGCGTCCTAATTCGGTGAGCGAGGAGGACTTCACCAAGCGTCTCGCCATCGCAGATGTTCTGAACAGGAAGTTTCATGAGACCTACAAGTCCCCTGATGTGAAGTCCTATGACAGTCTCTATGATGAGGCCGTCAATCTCATGAAAAGTGAGGATTTGAAGGCTTTTGACATCAAGCGCGAGCCAAGTGCTACTCGCTCGAAGTATGGGAACGACCGGTTTGCCCAAGGCTGCCTGCTCGCGCGGAGGTTGGTGGAAGTAGGAGTGCGTTTCGTGGAGGTTGGCCTTGGTGGTTGGGACACCCACTACGATAACTTCAATTCTGTGGAGGCCCGGGCTGCGGTTCTCGAC
This sequence comes from Roseibacillus sp., assembly GCA_029242545.1. Taxonomy (GTDB): domain Bacteria; phylum Verrucomicrobiota; class Verrucomicrobiia; order Verrucomicrobiales; family Akkermansiaceae; genus Roseibacillus_B. Next base: position 43,207 of record JAQWTV010000161.1, on the reverse strand, counting down.
AAGGGGTTTTCAACTCTGATTGCCGACTTGGAGGACAAGGGGCTCCTTGATACCACCTTGGTGGTGATTGGGACAGAGTTTGGGCGAACCCCACACATTGTGACCGAGCACAATAACGGACGCGACCATCACCCTGCCTGCTTCTCAGCTGTGATGGCCGGAGCGGGAGTCAATGGTGGAACTACCTACGGAAAATCAGACAAGGAAGCTCGGCGTCCCGATTCAGATCCGGTGAGCGTGCAGGACTTCAATGCCACCATCGGGTATGCGCTGGGGATTGATTCCCAGAAGGTTCTCCACTCCCCGAGTGGTCGTCCGTTCCGGATGGCTGGTGCGGATAAGGGTCTTGGAACTCCTGTGAAGAGCATCTTCCTGTAGGGGGTTAAGGAATAAGAATTTCAATCGTAACTAGGAGGTGCCGCCGGAGGGTGGCACCTTTTTTATATCAGGGCCCTTGGTGTCTTTACGGAGAGGAACTTGCCTTGCATTTTCTGGACGAAATGCCACGGAATCTTCGAACGGTGGGGGAAGAATCGAAAAAATTACCCTGTTTTTGCTTGTGGCGAGACGCTCCAAGTGCGAATTATTAAGTTAAGTTAATTAAATAGCAGGGCAAAATCCACGGGTCGGCCCGAAAAGCTGATTCAAGTGGGTCCGGTTCCGATACCGAACAAGCCCTCCAGAATTTAAGGCGAGTGCGTTGTGCGATAAAAAGAGGGCGGTCTTCGGGCTGCCCTCTTTTTCGTGACGAGGTCATCCAGTGAGCAGAGAGGCAATCCCGAATCCCTACGGGGCGTAGGTTGCAGGTTTAGGGGGAAAGCATTTTCCTGTAATTCTCCTGATAGTTCTATCGCCTTGCCCTTCTTCAAACCCTTACCTAGGTTCCCTCTCCGCGAATGTCTGCCGACCCGCCTATTTTTCCGGACCTCCGGATGCTTTCGACCATCGATCAGGTGGGAGTGGAGGAGCGTGCGCAGCGCTTTCAGGCACGAAGCATCAAGAGTGAGAGTAAACTCTCCGCCCTGAAACTTGCGGTTACAATGCTGGACGTCACGACTTTGGAGGGAAAGGACAGCCCAGGGAAGGTCAAACAGCTGTGTGCCAAAGCTAAGCGGCCACTGCCCGAGGATCCGTCCATAGGGCCGGCCGCAGCAATATGTGTCTACCCCAGGCTGGTGAGGGTGGCGAAGGAGGCTGTGGGTCGAAGTGGAGTCAAGGTCGCGAGCGTTGCCACTGGGTTCCCAAGCGGTCAGAGCCGGTTGAAGGAACGCCTTTCAGAGATCCGCTACGCTGTTGGAGCGGGAGCTGACGAAATCGACATGGTGATTTCGAGAGGAAAGCTCCTGCACGGGGAATTCCGTAGTATCTTCGACGAAATTGTCCGATGCAAGGAGGCCTGTGGCGGGGCCCATCTGAAGGTCATACTTGAGACGGGGGAACTCCAGACCTACGATACCGTCCGCATTGCGAGCGAGATTGCAATGGCTGCGGGAGCGGATTTTATCAAGACCTCAACCGGCAAAATTCAACCTGCTGCGACCCTGCCCGTGACCTTGGTCATGCTGGAGGCGATTCAGGATTATTATGACCGAACCGGCCGAATGGTGGGCATGAAGCCTGCTGGGGGAATCAGCGATGCTAAGACCGCAATTCACTATCTGGTCATGCTTAAGGAGACCTTGGGTAAGGAGTGGCTCACGAGTCGTTGGTTCCGCTTTGGTGCCAGTTCCCTGACGAATGATCTCCTCATGCAGATCCGCAAGCAGCAAACGGGCCGTTACCAGTCGGCAGATTACTTTACCAAGGACTGAAAAGAATGTCAGAAGCACAGGATAAAGGAGCAGCAGGATCGAAGACCAAGAGTGCGAGCTCGGGTAAGAAAAAGAGCCGCCACGATTTCGTGGACGGAGATCGCTATGCGCCAGCTCCTGAGAGTAGCGAGCACGTCGTGGTGAAAGATAGCTACGATCTCTTTATCGGTGGGGACTGGATACGGGCTCCTAAGCGGACTGAGACACGGAATCCAGCCACAGGAGAGGTCCTCTCTGAGGTGGGTGAAGCCGGGCCGGGTATGGTTAAGAAGGCGGTCGCTGCTGCGAGGAAGGCTTACGAGGAGACCTGGTCTACGATGCCCGGGCGAGAGCGTGGAAAATATCTTTATCGTCTCGCTCGTCTCATTCAGGAGCGGGCTCGTGAATTCGCGGTGCTGGAGACAATGGATGGGGGCAAGCCCATTCGGGAAAGTCGTGATGTAGATCTGCCTCTTGTGGCAGCGCACTTCTTTTACTATGCGGGATGGGCGGACAAGCTTGACTACGCTTTTCCCGGCCGGACAGCTCATTCCATAGGTGTCATAGGGCAGGTGATTCCGTGGAATTTTCCGCTTCTCATGGCAGCTTGGAAACTGGCACCAGCGCTGGCCTGTGGAAATACTGTTGTGCTTAAGCCGGCAGAGACAACTCCACTAACAGCTCTCAAGCTTGCGGAGTTGATCGAGGAGGCGGGCTTTCCTCCGGGAGTGGTGAATGTTGTTACCGGGGGAGGGAAAACGGGACGTCATCTGGTACGCCACCCTGATGTGGACAAAGTGGCGTTCACAGGGTCAACCGAGGTGGGAAAAATGATCCAGAGGGATCTGGCCGGAACCGGAAGGCGCTACACCCTTGAGCTGGGGGGCAAGGCAGCAAACATTATCTTTGATGACGCCACGGTGAATCAGGCCGTTGAGGGTATCGTGAACGGGATTTTCTTCAACCAGGGTCATGTCTGCTGTGCAGGCTCGCGGCTTTTTGTGCAGGAAGGAATCGCAGATACAGTGGTCCGGAAGCTCAAGCGCAGGATGGATAATCTTGTCCTCGGGGACCCCCTCGACAAGAACACGGATGTTGGCGCGATCAATTCCCAGGAACAATTGGATCGCATCAAGGTGCTGGTGGATTCTGGCAGCGAGGAGGGAGCGAAATGCTGGCAGAGTGGGCAGAAGCTTCCTCGCAAGGGGTTCTGGTTTAAACCCACTATCTTCACCGAGTGCGCCCAGAGTCACCAGATTGTCCAAAAGGAAATCTTTGGTCCCGTTCTGGCGATACAGACCTTTCGGACCCCGGAGGAAGCCGTTGAAAAGGCCAACAATACTCCCTACGGCCTGAGCGGAGGAGTTTGGACGGACAAGGGTTCTAAGATCTTTAAGATCACGAGTCAGATTCGAGCCGGGGTCCTGTGGGCCAACACCTTTAACAAGTTTGATCCTGCTTCGCCCTTCGGGGGATACAAGGAAAGTGGAGTGGGCCGGGAGGGAGGCCTACAAGGTCTGGCGCCATACCTTGATCTTCGCTAGATCCCGATACAGGAATTCACTAAGCAACAACTCAAGCCATGGCCGCCAAGAATCGATTAGCAGTGAACAAGACCTACAAGCTCTATCTTGGAGGAAAGTTTCCGCGCACCGAGTCGGGGCGCTACTATGAAGTAAAGGGGCGTAAAGGCGCTCTTCTTGCGAATGCTTCAAGAGCCAGTCGTAAGGATTTTCGTAACGGAGTGGTGGCAGCCCGCAAGGCTTGGCCAGGATGGGACGGATCATCGGCCTATCTCCGGGGACAGATTCTTTATCGTATTGCAGAAATGCTGGAGGGTCGAACAGAGCAATTTGAGGAGGAGCTGCGCATCCAAGGTTCCACCCCATCCACCGCAAAAAAGGAGGTCGCCAAGGCTGTGGACCTCCTGGTGCATTACGCGGGATGGAGTGACAAGTATCAGTCCCTTTTCTCCAGCGTAAATCCGGTATCCACTCCGCATTTTAACTTTTCAGTACCGGAGCCCACCGGGGTGGTGGCAGTAGCGGCACCGGAAAAGAGTAGTCTGCTCGGGCTGTGCTCGGCCATTGCGCCAATTCTCGCGGGAGGAAATACCAGCATTGTTCTAGCGTCACACTCAAAGCCTCTCTGTGCGATCACGCTCGCGGAGGTGCTCAACAGTTCAGACGTGCCGGCCGGGGTGGTGAATATGCTGACCGGATTTCGGGATGAATTGCTTCCTCATTTTGCGGAGCATATGGATGTAAACGCTCTGCTGCTCTGCTCTGACATGGAAGAGGAGGCTAAAATGGTTGGGAAGCGGGCGGCGGAGAACCTCAAAAGGGTGGTCTCGCATCCGGATAGCGCGCTGGAGGAAGATCCATATCACATTCTTGATTTCCAAGAGGTCAAGACCACTTGGCACCCTGTTGGAGTGTAAGGATTACCGGGAGATACGAGTTCTCCGGGAGGGCAAGGTGGCGCCCAAGTTTGGGTGGTTTCGGGTTCTTCACCTTTGGTGAGAAAGACCTTTCGTAGAGAAAAGGCTTCATACAAGTGAAGTAATCACACCCAGTTCTCTCAGCTTTTGGGAACAGTCACAAAATTCCTCTTGAGAAAATTGGGTTTGGAGGGCCGTATAAGGTTCATATGAGCATGGATGAAAAAGAGGCCGTCGAGAAGCTCCATAAGGTTTATGGCCAGATGAAGGAGGAGCTGGCGCAGGTCATTGTGGGACAAGAGCAGGTTGTTGAGCAGGTCCTGATGGCAATTTTCTGCCGTGGGCATGCCCTGCTCGTCGGGGTTCCTGGCCTCGCTAAAACCCTTCTTGTCTCAACGGTAGCCAAGGCGCTGGACCTCAGTTTTAAGAGGATTCAATTCACGCCTGACCTGATGCCAGCCGATATCACGGGAACGGATGTCCTCGAGGTGGACCAGGAGACGGGAAGGCGCAGCTTCCGCTTCTTGGAGGGGCCGATCTTTGCCAATATGATTCTTGCGGATGAAATCAACCGGACTCCGCCGAAGACTCAGGCCGCCTTGCTGGAAGCCATGCAGGAGCATCATGTCACGGTGGGGGAGAAAACCTGTCACCTTCCCAATCCTTTCTTCGTTCTGGCAACGCAGAACCCTATCGAGCAAGAAGGGACCTACCCGCTTCCCGAGGCTCAGCTTGATCGTTTCCTGTTTAATATCGTGGTGGACTACCCGGATGATAAGGAAGAGCGGGAAATTATCCGGAGGGTGACCAGTCCCGGCGAGGGTGAGGTCAATGCTCTCATGACGGCGGAGGAAATCGTCGAGCTCCAGGATATTGTGAAGCGAGTGCCCGTGGGGGATCATGTGATTGATTTTGCGGCTGACATTGCGAGGGCAACGCGTCCGAACTCCGGGGAAGCTCCCGAGTTTGTGAAAGACATGGTAGGTTGGGGTGCCGGGCCTCGAGCCGGGATTGCCCTGATTGCGGCGGCAAAAGCTCACGCCGTTCTGCGGGGTCGCTTCCACGCCACTACCGGGGATGTCGCTGCGGTGGCTCCTCCGGTGCTTCGGCATCGTGTCCTGACCACCTTTAATGCCGAGGCCTCAGGAGTTACCAGTGACAGCATCGTCGAAATGCTCCTGGAGCACCTGCAGCCCAAGGAAGAGATCAAGATCTAGTTCATCGTTCGTGTTCGCAGCAATGTGATCGAATTGGCTTAGAGGCGTCCAGACTCCTGCAAATGTCTTCCATCGAAGTTCCTGAATCCATGAAGCTCCTCCCAGAGGAGACCATGGGGATTATGCGGAGGCTGGAATGGCTGGCGCGCAAACGTATGCAGGGAACTCTGACAGGTAAGCATACCAGTCCAGACAAGGGTTTCTCAGTCGAGTTTGCCGAACACCGGGAATATACCCCAGGAGACGACCCGCGGAATCTTGACTGGCGGGTGATGGCGAAGAGTGACCGCAATGTCATCAAGCAATATATAGAGGAGACCAATCTGCGCGTAACAATCGCTGTTGATGTCTCTGGTTCGATGGCTTTCGAGGGAGACAAGGCTGCCGAGGTGGATGGGAAGGCAATGTCCAAGTTTGCCTGTGCCCGCTATCTCGCTGCGGCGCTAAGCTATCTTTTTATCAAGCAGGGTGATGCAGCAGGGCTGGTGACCTTCGATTCAGAGGTGCGCTCCTACCTGCGGGCCGGAAGCCGTCCGAGCCACCTGCGGCGTATCGTGGAAACCCTTCACCAATCAGAGCCCGGGGAAGATACCAAAGTAGGCAATGTCCTTCATGAGGTGGCTGAGCGAATTCATAAGCGGGGGCTCGTTATTCTTATCAGTGATTTTTTCGACGACCCACAGGATATCATTGAGTCCCTGCACCACTTCGACTTCCGGCAGCACGAGCTCGTGCTGCTTCACGTGCTGGCGGATGAGGAGCTCACTTTTCCTTTCAAGAATTTTCAGAGGTTCCGGGATCTTGAAGGGGTGGAGGCGATGCTTCGAATCGATCCGCAGGCCGTTCGAGCTGCCTATCTCGAAAAAGTGCGGACCTTCATCAAGTCCATGGAAACAGCCAGCGGCAAGCTGCAGGCGGACTACGTGCCGGTGAATACCAAGACGCCGTTGCGGGACAGCCTGCTGCGCTATCTGGGGAGGAGAATGCACGCCAGACGGTAGATTACGGAATGAAATATTTGTTATCGCGTCCCATGAATCCGGCAGAACAGTCAAAATCAACAGCTGACCAGTAGTCCAGAATGCTCTTTCTCAATCCTTGGCTGCTCATCGGACTCGCAGGAGTTCTGGTGCCCATCATTCTGCATATGATGCGCCGGCAGTCGGCTAAGCCGTTGGATTGGGGTGCGATGCGATTCCTCTTCGATACGGTAGCTATGCGCCGCCGCCGGATGGAGTGGGAGGATATGCTGCTGATGGCGGCTCGCTGCCTGTTGATCTCATTGCTGGCCCTGGCCCTTGCTCGTCCCTTCGTGCCGCCTGATTCTACTGTCCCATGGATCTTCGTGCTGCCATTGGCTCTTCTTGGAGTAGGAGCTCTCGGGGCATCCTTCGTCCTGAGTAGGACAGCAAGTCGATGGCTCGTCAGGGGGATTGCGTTCCTACTGCTCTTCGCGGGGGTCGCATTGGTTCTTTTCGAGCGGCAACTCAACCTGGCTCGTTTCCAGAATACAGGGAGCCGGGATATCGCCCTCGTGATCGACGCCTCGAGCTCAATGGAAATTCCTGGTCCGGCAGGAAAAAAGTCCTTCGACCGAGCCATCGAGGAAGCGATCACCCTTGTTAAGGAAGCTCCCAGGGGGTCGGCATTCTCGGTTATCCTGGGAGGTCCTGCTCCCGACGCAGTGACCGGTGCGCCCCTGACTCACCGGGCTGACGTTATCAAGGTGCTTGAAGATCTGCGCCCAGTGGGAGGACCCTTCCGAGCGCATGATGCTCTGGGAGTCAGCCTGCTTAATCTGGAAAAAGGGTATCATCGTGCCAAGGAGATCGTTGTCTTCACAGATAGCCAGCGGCTTGGCTGGCGCTTGGACAGCCCCTCTGCATGGAGGAACTTTGGGGACGCCGTGAAAGGGTTGCCGAGTCCTCCCAAGCTCATGGTGCGCAGCTTTCCTCCGCCCGAAGCCCTGCGGAACGTGGCAGTGTCCGGAATCGATCTCTCGAGGGAGGTCGTGGGAACAGACAGGGAGGCTACGATCCGGGTAACCATCGAGAATACGGGGACGGAAGCGGTTACTCCGGAGCCTCTGCAAGTCACGGTAGGAGAGCAAGTTCTTGAGCCAGCAGCGATTGGACAGCTGGCACCCGGTCAGGAAGAAACCATCGAGGTACGACATCTTTTCAAGGACTCAGGGCCGACGGTGGTGAAGGCCCTGCTTGATGCTGGAGATGACCTTCCATTGGATGACATAAGGGAGCGGGTTGTCACGGTGAAGCGCCGGTTGCCGGTCCTTCTTGTGGACGGCAATCCCAGCGGGGGATTCTTTGAACGGGCAGCCGGCTTTACGGCTCTCGCACTTGCTCCGTCGCCCGAGCTAGTTGAGGGGAATCAGGCGTCGGATAATTACCTTATGGAGCCAACGGTTTTGCCGGCTCCAGAGATCACAACAGTTAAAGACCTCGAAAGGCACAAGGTGATTGTTCTCGCGGATGTGGCCCGCCTTCCCGGAACGGTGGCCGATCGGGTCGCTGCTTACGTAGCCAATGGCGGAGGTCTGCTCATTCTCGCGGGGCCCCGGGTCGACGAGGTCTTCTACAATGGCTGGGATGGGCCCGGTGGACCGGTAAGCCCTGTAGGGCTTGGGACTCTTCAGGCCGATCCAGAGGGGATCCATCCGGCTCCTTCGACGTTTGATCATGAAACGCTGGTCCTGTTCAAGGACGAGCGGAAAAGCGATCTCGGCAAGGCGAGCCTATCCGGATTTCGGGCAGTGACCGGGCGCCGGGAGGGAGGTTCCGTGGCGGCTTCCTATTCCAATGGTGAGCCATTTCTTGCAGGGCGTAATTATGGCAAAGGAAGAGTCCTTCTCGCGACCTCAGGATTCGATGTTCGGACTGGAAATCTGACAACCAGACAGTCCTTTGTGCCCTTGGTTCATGAACTCGTGACATGGCTTGCCGGAGCTGGCGGGGTGGAATTGAATGTTGATGCAAACTGGCAGCCGGCTCTGGCGCTGCCGGGAGGTGGGGGCCTGAAGGGCACATACTTTCGAGCGATGGATGAGAGCCGTGGAATTGCCATCGAGAGGGTGGATCCAACTATCCAATTCGACTGGAAAGACCAGCAGCCCTACAAGGGGATGAATCGCGACCGATTCCAGATTCTCTGGGAGGGGCACCTCGTTCCGCCAGTCAGTGGAAGTTATCGTTTCCGTATGGAGGTAGATGACAAGGCGACCTTGAAGATTGACGGCCGCACGGTTATGAGAATGGTTTCTACGGGGCAGCGGGAAAGTGGCGAGGTCGAGCTTAAGGCAGGAACGCCAGTTCCGATCTCACTCTCGTATCAGGAGGAGTATTCCTTCGCGAGTATGAAGCTATTCTGGCAGGTCCCTGGTGGGGAGATGAAGATTATTCCTTCGCAAGCTCTTCTCCCGCTTACAGGTAATCGTGAGAAGGAGATTGTGGCTAGAAGTACGGCGGTCGATCCGCGAGGGCAAGAACGTAAGGTGAACGTCTCGGTAGGTCGCCGAGGACGGCTTCTCGAGCTCGAGGGGGCCGCCATTCCAGGATTGTATCAGGTGACTATCCCTGACCAGCTAGGCGAGGAAGTTGAAGAGCTCAAGGGGCCAAAGGTGCCATTGGTTGTCCGGCGCGATGTGAGGGAGAGCCGGCTCCAGGCTCTGGAAGAGGATGACAAGGAGCTGATTCGTAAGAGCATTGATCTTGTCGAGGCGCGGAATGTTACAGATCTGCTGGCGGTGCTCAGCGGCAAGGGCTTTGGAAAAGAGCTCTGGAAATTTCTCGCGATAGCCGCTTTTTTCCTGCTGCTGCTGGAGGTAGCTCTCGCGCGGTGGATCTCAAAGTCGCGCCGGAGCGCAGAGGACGTGAAGGTAGAATTTGAAGAGAAGTCCGGGCCTGATCCCGAAATACTGGAAAGAATGAAAGGAGTCAGGAAGGCGGAATGAGCAGAGTGCTGACATGGATTCGTGGGCCGGTGATCTTTGGATTGGCTTGGATGCTGATATTCCTGCTGGGAAAGGTTCTACATCTTGGCACGAGCTGGCCCCTCTGGACGATCGCGTTTATCGCGACCGTTGCGGTTGAAATTATTATCCGGCTCTACCGCTATGAGCAGGGTGCAGTGGGTCGCGCGAAGGGTGGCGGGCTCACCGCCCTACGCCTCCTGGCGCTCGTCGCGCTGGTATGGATGCTTCTTCAGCCTGTTTTCAGTCGAAAGGTGAACCGGGAACTGGAGCAGGAGGTTGTCGTGGTTCTGGATGAATCGGCCTCGATGAACCTTATCGACCCGGGGGAAACTTCCACTCGCTATGACATTGCTGCGGAGGCCATCAACGACAGTGGTCTTTTCGAAGAACTCGAGGGTAAGGTTGGGGTTCGCCTGATGCGTGCGGCCCGGAAGGCTCTCGGGAAAGACGAAGAGGCTGCTGAGGGCTGGGATCAGGCCACAGATCTGGCCAACGCGATGACTACCGTTTTGGAACAAGTGCCCCCTGATAATCTCGCCGGTCTCGTGATGATGACGGATGGGAGACATAATCGCCCTGGCCGGGTTGAGGACGTTGCGCGGCGCTTTGGAATTCTTGACGCCCCGATCGGAGTGGTGGGAATTGGCAGTGAGGTTGCTCCGCGGGATGCTGCGATCCTCGAGGTTCGCTCGCCTGATGCGATTTATCTTGGAGATCGCCTCCGAGTTGCCGCGGTCGTCAAATTTGATGGGTATCGCGGCCGGCGCGCGAAGGTTCTCCTCAAAAAAGGTGAGGAGATCGTGGAAGAGAAAATCATTCCTATTCCCCAGGACCATCACCAGGAAGAAGTACGCTTCAACGATGTTCCAGATGCTGACGGTATCAACGCCTACACGGTAGAGCTGGTGAACCTTGGAGAAGAGTTCTTTGACCAGAACAACAGCTGGCAGTTTGAGACCGCGATTACGGATTCCCGCACTAATGTTCTGATCGTAGACTCTCACCCCCGCTGGGAATTTCGCTACTTGCGGAATCTGTTCTACGGGAGGGACAAGTCGATTCATCTGCAATACGTCCTTCTGGAGCCGGATACGATCAGCGGCCAGAAGTTGAGCCCTGTTCCGGCTTCAGCAGCGCGAAAGTTCGGGGACGCGCAGGCGACTGAGCTGCCGACCAGTGCGGAGGAGTGGCGAAAGTTTGACGTGATCATCATCGGTGATGTGCCGGCCAAATCGATTGATGAAAGCACGTGGGATATTATCCGTAGCTGTGTGACGGAGAGAGCAGCTTTCCTAGTGGCCATAGCTGGCCCCCGCCACATGCCGCATGGCCTTGAGTCTGAAATTGTCCGCGATCTCCTTCCCGTGAAATACACCTCGGGGAGCCGGACATTTTTCGGGAGTAAGGAACCTCCTTTCCGCCTTCTCCTCACTGCTCAGGGGCGCAATCACCCGGTAACCGCGCAGTCCGATAGCCGTCTTGAGAATGAACGTCTCTGGGGAGAATTCCCTGACTTCCGCTGGCGGCTTCCTGTTGACGGGGTAAAGGAGGGGGCAGATGTTCTCGTGGTGGCTTCCAGTGAGAACAGCGAAGATGCTGCCCTGAGTAATGTTGATGATCTGAGCGGTGCGCTTTCACGTTTGGCGAAGCGCAAAGAGAGGGAGGCAAAAAATGCGATCCTGGTAGCCCAGCAGGTAGGTAACGGCAAAGTAGCGATGATGCTTACTGATCGGACGTGGCGATTGCGTGAGGGTGTTGGGGATGTCTACCACCACCGGCTCTGGGGTCAGCTTGTGCGCTGGGGTGCTGGACCGAATCTTCGCTCAGGGACGTCTTCGGTGCGGCTCGGAACGGATAATCTCAGCTACACCGGGGACGACCGGATCCAGATTACGGCTCGTCTCCTTGATGTGGACAAAAATCCAGTGAAGGATGAGTCACTCAAGGCCGAGGTCTGGCGTGATGGAGAGAAACTGGCTACGGTGCAGATGAGTTATCTGGAGGGATCTCCAGGTCTTCACAGTGCGCAGGCCGGTCCGTTTTCCGGCTCTGGGGATTACCAGATTAAGCTGGCAGGAAAAAAGGCCAATGATTTGCTTGAGACAGAGGGAGAGGGAGGAGTTTCCACCGCTTTCCGGGTGGTAGGGGCCATGAGTCCTGTCGAGCTTTCAGAGACGACCTTGAACCGGCCCCTTCTTAATACGCTGGCGGAGCTCTCCGGAGGGCGGGTGGTAGCCCCTGAAGAGGCCGGGCAACTGGCTGGACTGTTCCTGACCGGTGAAGAGACCCGGGAAGAGCTCCGGGAGACCCGGTTGTGGGATCATTGGATCCTCTTGGTATTGTTTTGCGCGCTATTAACCTCAGAATGGGTTATCAGAAGGGGTAGTGGACTTCCGTAAAGAGGGTTGCCCCGCCAGACTTTCAATTAGACCAGACCAGAGCCTCCAGACTCAGAATTGACACCATCCGATGAGCAAGAATCTACCCCGGGAAATTACCAAGCCGCTCCAAGCACTCCTGCGGAGAGTCCGCAGAATGCAGATCCTCCGCGGGCTAGCTGCGATGGCGACCGTGGTGCTAGGAGGGCTTCTGGCTTCGATGGCGGCTCATCTAATCTTCGCACCCCTTCCGGTAGAAGTAAGTTGGATTCTCCTTGGGTTGATCGGGGTGGGATTGCTGTGGTCGGCCTCGAAATGGTTCATCAAGCCTCTGAGGGGAAGGATTACTTTAATCCAGATCGCGCGCTGGTTAGAGACCCGTCACCCAGAAATCCAGGAGCGTGTTAGTACTGCCCTAGAGCTTTCAGATCACTCCAAGGGCGGAGTCTCCGAAGGGCTTCTGCAACAGCTGGTTGAGGAAGCCGAGGGAGACGTCAAGGGAGTCAACCCGACCCGGGAAGTGCGGGCCCGCCGGGCAAAGCGCTGGCTCTGGCCGGCAGCTGGCCTCGCGGGGGTTTTTGTCGCCGTCTTTATTATTTTCCCGGGAGAGGCCCAGCGCCTTCTTGTCCGGGCAGTAGCTCCCTTCAGTGATCTGGGTAATGCCGGAGCGGTGCGGTTTACGATTGAGCCCGAGAATATCAACGTGCTTGAGGGTGATGAGGTCAGGATTATCGTCAAATACTCTGACGACGATGTGGAGGAGCTCGCTCTCGTAATGGAGAGAGAGGGACAGGACCCTCTGACAGAAACCCTCAAGCGTGCAGGTCTGGAAGATGGGATTAGCCGGTTTGAGTATCGCCTTCCTGCCGCAAAGGAGAGCTTTCATTATTTCGCACAGACCGGAAAGGCTCAGAGTGACGGGTATGACGTGAGGGTCTCGATGTTGCCTCGGATTGAGGAAGTAAAGGTTGGAGTGGAATTCCCGGAATATACCGGTCTACCTGCGGAGCAGCGTTCTCTCGAAGATGGGGTCTCTGCTCTCGGAGGCTCTACGATCTCGCTAGGAGGGCAGACCTCCCCAGGAGTGGAGCGGGGACGGTTTCTTTTGGATGGTGAGGAAGTTGGAACAGTCAGCGTTGAGCGAGGTCCGGAGAGCTCCAAAGTCCTGGTGAACTGGACTCTTAAGCCGGAGAACGGTGGCCTCGGTCAGGTCATGCTGTATCACGAGCTGGGTCGAGAGATCGAAGGGTTACGTTTTCCGGTCAAGGTCGAGAAAGATGTGGTGCCTCAGGTTGCGCTACTAGCTCCGACTCAACCTGAGCTGCGACTGCGTCCAGATGAGCAGGTCCTTCTTGAATACGAGGTCCTGGAAGATTTTGGGTTGAAGGCTGTTGCGGTGGATCTCCTCATTAATGGAAGTGAGGTTCCGCCCCTGTCTGCGGCCGCGGCCAGCAAGGATCCGCTCAGCGCTAATCCTTTATGGAGAGGAGAGGAGAAAGTCTCACTTGGGGCATTGTCCGAAAAATACGAAAATCTCGAAGAGGTCCGAATGGCGGTAGTGGTTACCGATAACCTACCGGAGGCCCTGGGTGGACCCAACGTGGGCCGGTCGGAGTGGCTTGTGGTTAAGATTGACCGGAATGCGGATTCGCTGGCACGGCAGGAGATCAGGGCGCAGCAGAGCGATGTGCGTGAGACTATCAACGAGGCCATTCGGGAGACAAGAGAGGCGAAAGACCGCATGGAGTGGCATAAGGAAAATGTGAAGAAAGAGGAGCTTCCGGAACAGGCTGAGAAGCACCTTGCCGAGGCGAGGGAAAAACTTGCTAACGCTCAGGAGCAGCTGGAAGAGCTTGCCGAACGGATGGAGAACGGAGTGCAGGCAGCACGGGCGGAAGATGTGCGGGAGGCTGCTGAGGAAGTGGCTGAATCGCGAGAGCGTCTTGAGGAGACTCCTTTACAGGATACTCCGGAAGCCCGTGGGGAAGAATTGGAGGAAGCCCGTCAAGCTGCCGAGGATGCTATTGAGAAGCTACAGGAGATTCGGGAGGAGGTTCAGAAGGACGAGGGTCGGCTCGAGCAGTTGGCGCGTTTGAATGAGCTCGCCCAACGCGAAAACGAAATTGCCCGTCAGGCTGAAAATAATGAGGAGCAGCAGGGGGCCGAGACCGAGGCTAATCCGGAACTCCAGCGAGCCCAGGAACAGCTGGAGTCTGAGCTTAAGCAACAAATTAACCAAAATCCTGAGGCTCGGGCGGAAGTTCTCGAAAATCAAGCGGATGCGGCCGCAGAGCTCGCAGAGCAAGCTGCTGATTTATCCGAGAGGCAAGAAAATCTCGCTGATGCGGCAGAGGCGCAATTAGCGGCCCAAGAGGAACAGTCGGAGGAAGGTCAGCCACAGGAAGGCCAGCCACAGGAGGATCAAGGGCAGAGCGAGGCGGAGCAGGAGCTTGCCGACCAAATCCGTGAGCAATTGCGAGCTGAGCAGGCGTCAATTGTGGAGGATGCCCAAGAGCAGTTGGCCGAGGCTCGAGCCAACTTAGAGGATCGGGCTAATTTGCTTCCGGAGGCGGTGGAGAAAGCGAAGGAGACGTTGGAATCTATTGAGGAGAATTTCGGAGAGGCTGCTGCCGAATCGGCAAATGAGGCTGCAGAATCGCTTTCTGAGCTGGCTCTTCCCACCGACGAGCGTGGTGAGCAGCCTGGTGAGGGTGAGCAGCCCGGTGAGGGTGAGCAGTCCGGTGAGGGTGAGCAGTCCGGTGAGGGTGAGCAGTCCGGTGAGGGTGAGCAGTCCGGTGAGGGTGAGCAGTCCGGCGAGGGTGAGCAGTCCGGCGAGGGTGAGCAGTCCGGTGAGGGTGAGCAGTCCGGCGAGGGTGAGCAGTCCGGCGAGACTGAGCAGTCCGGCGAGGGTGAGCAGTCCGGCGAGGGTGAGCAGTCCGGCGAGGGTGAGCAGTCCGGCGAGGGTGAACAATCTGGTCAGGGTGGGGATCAGGCCGATCCAGAGCTTGCCCAACTCGCGGAGCGGCAAGCCGAAATTGCAGAGGCCTTGGAATCCCTCGAGGCGGGCGATATCGACCAAGCTCTCCAAGCCGTTCAAGAGTTGCAGGCTGAGGAAGCTGCTGCTCTGGCGGAGGCCATCCAGAGTCTCCCTCAACTAAATGGGCAGTCCGGTCAGATGGCCCGGGCCAGTCAGCAGGCTGAGCAGGGAAGCGAACAGGCTTCGGAGGCCGCCCAGTCGGCAGAGGAGGGACAGGCGTCACAGGCCGCTCAGCAGCATGAGCAGGCTTCAGAAAACTTTGGGAATGCGGCTGAAGCTCTTGAGCAGGCTGCCCAGCAGTTTTCCCAGCAGGCTCAGCAGGCTGCAGGTCAGCAGCCGAGACCTAATCAATTACCCGGGAGCCCGGAGGCCCTCGCAGAGGCCATGGAAGCCGCTGCTCAAGCGTCGCAGGCGCAAACAGCCGGGGAACAATCTGAAGCCTCGCAGCAGGCGGCAGAAGCGCTTTCGCAAGCAGCCCAGCAGGCGATGCAAGCGATGCAAAGTGGTCAGCAGCCAGGTCAGCAGCCGGGTCAGCAGCCAGGTCAGGAAGGACAGCCGTCCCAGGAACCTGGGCAGAAGCCTGAGGAGGGAATTCGGCAGGCACAGGGAGATCCAGGGGTGCCACCTGAATTGGCTAAACTGGGAGTCAGTGCCAAGGATTGGGAAAAGCTTAAGGAAATCCTGCGTTCTGATGTTGGTGGTGCTGGAGCTGGAGGCGTCCCAGAGGATTATCGGGGCCTAGTAAAGCGCTACTTCCAGGAGGTTGCCCGAGGTGGAAAATAATCTCTTAGATTGAAATTAGTCATGGTGAATGGAATCAGAATGAGGAGAGTTTTTCTCGCGGTAGGTTGTAGTCTCCTGCTATCGGCATGGAGTACTTACGCTCAACAGATTCCCAAGACGGTTTTCTCGGAGTGGAAAAGCAAGGTGGATCCTGCCGTGGAGCGGGGCTTGCAGTTTCTCGCTCAGTCCCAGGAGCGAAACGGTAGTTTTCCGGAGAACTATGGAACTTCCACCGGAATTCCATCGCTTGTTGGGATGGCTTTTCTCTCCAAGGGGCACATGCCCACCGAGGGTCCCTATGCGGTCAATATTAACCGGTGCATCGATTATGTTCTTCAGAATCAGCAGCGCTCGGGTCTTTTTGTCGCTGGGCATGCGGGAAGTGGGCCGATGTATGCTCACAATATCAGCACCCTGTTTCTCTCAGAAGTTTCAGGGATGGTTGATCCAGAGCGGCAGGAGCGCGTTAAGAATGCCCTCGCTCGTGCTCTCCAATTAATCCTTCGCGCGCAGCGTGTCCCCAAGTCTGAGAAGAACCAGGGAGGATGGAGGTATCATCCGGGTTCACGCGATAGTGACACCTCCTGTAGTGGGTGGGCTCTCATGGCCTTACGCTCAGCGAAGCTGAACGGAGCGGCTGTTCCGGACAAGGCGATTGAAGATGCTGTTGATTACCTTTACCGGCACTATGATGACCGTCTGGGAAGCTTTGGGTATTCGGATCGTACGAGTCATAAGGAATCTCTTACCGGCATGGGTCTGCTTTGCCTCGAGCTCTGTGGGGAGCATGGGAAACCGGCAACGATCAAGGCTGGAGACTTTGTCCTGAGAAACCACCAGCGGCTCCGTAACTACCAGTTCGAGTATTACGGTAACTACTATTCTGCTCAGGGGATGTTTCAGCTGGGAGGTAAATACTGGGAAACGTATGCGAACTGGATGTATGAGTCCTATCTCCCCAAGCAGCAGCAAGATGGCTCCTGGTATAGCCGTGAGGCCGGCCGGGTCTACGGAACAGCTACCATGGTTCTCGCCTTCACGGTTCCCTACCGGCAGCTTCCAATTTATCAGAGAGACGAAACGGTTGATGAGGAGTGATTGCGCGGGATAACCGCGTAGGGCATGGCCTGAGATGCTATCGAGCTCAGGGACCGGACGAGGATTCCCTAGTTTCACCGGGTTGGCTTCGGTTCAACTCCTCGATCACTCGCGCGGTCAGATCAGTTGCATTGCGGATATAGATAATGGAGGGGAGCTGGGAGCTAGTCTTTCCGCTGATCTCGAAAACGTGGTCGATTCCTTCCTCCTGCGCTATTTTTCGAACAACTATTCGGATATCGCTGAGGAGCTTGCGGGTGACTACAACCATGCTTTCGCTGAGGATCTTGAGCTTGGCGGAATGATCCTTCTCATGTTCGCGCTTGAGAGTGGAATACTCATGATTTTTTACGAGGAAACGCCGGTAATCCTGCTGGCGCTGGTCCTCTTCACTGGCTGGGTTCTCCATGCGGCTCTTCAGGTCGCCGAGTTCCACCTCAAGGAGCTTAAGGGTCTCAGGCCGCGGATCCTGATTCAGTGCCCTGCGGGCATCCCGCACTCTATTCCTCTCTATCTCGGTGAGGTGGTAAGACTCGAATGCTTTTGCGATATCGATGGTGCCGAAATGGGGCCTGCCAGCCTCGAGGGGTGGGCTTAGCGCACACCCCAGGATCAAGAGCAGAAAGGTTCTTCGTTCGAAAATCACTATTTTGAGAAGAATAACCTGATATTAAGGGTATCGGAAAAGATGTAAAGACCCCCGTTAAAGCCGGCATTACAGTTACCGGGGCCCTTGGCTTTTCCCGGGTGGAGGCTGTAGAGTTGCGTCGTGAACGAGCGGGTGATCATCGTTGGAGGTGGAGTGATTGGACTGTCCTGTGCCTATTACCTCTCGCAGGAAGGAAGAGAAGTTCTCGTTCTCGAGCGTGAGAAAGAGCGAGGTAACAACTGTTCCCGGGAAAATGCAGGTATGATCGTGCCCAGCCACTTTACCCCATTGGCAGCGCCCGGTGTTGTTACGCAGGGACTGAAATGGTTGCTGGATGCCGAGAGCCCGTTTTATGTCCGACCCCGTTTAAGTCTCGATCTGGTCCGTTGGGGATTATCATTCATTTCCTGCGCCAACTCGAGGCATGTGAATGCCAGTGCCGGTCTCCTGCGTGATCTCCAACTGGCCAGCCGTGAATTGTTCAAGGATCTCTCCGGAGCTTTTGACTTCGGGTTGCAGCGTAGGGGACTTCTTGTGCTGTGTGAATCCACTGACTTCCTGAAGGAGGAGGAGGAGCTCGCGGTAAAGGCTCAGGAGCTGGGTCTCAAGGTTGAGGTTTGTGATCCAGACCGGTTACGAGAGCTCGATCCTGGAGTCGAAATGAATGCGCAGGGAGGAATCTGGTATGAGCAGGATTGCCACCTCAACCCGGGGAAGTTTCTTCATTGCCTGAAAGAGAGCCTGACCGCTGGAGGCGGTGAGGTGAGGTATGACTGTAAGGTCCGAGCCATTGAGGATGGAACCGTAGAGCTTGACGGCGGAGAGAGGTTACATGGAGCAGAGGTTATTGTGGCTGGAGGAGCGTGGACTGCTAGTTTGGCCAGGTCCCTCGGGACCTGGGTTCCCCTGCAAGGAGGTAAGGGCTACTCCATGACCCTTCAGAGTCCAGGAGCCCTGCCGCAATTGTGTTCTCTTCTCGGGGAGGCCAAAGTTGCAATTACTCCAATGGGCGATTCTCTGCGGGTTGCAGGGACGATGGAGATTTGCGGAGAGGATCTTTCGGTCAACGAGCGCAGGGTTCAGGGTATTATCAAGGCGGCTTGCCGGGTGTTCCCCGGTTTGCGCCACGACGATTTTGATGGAATCCGGCGCTGGTCAGGTTTGCGCCCCTGCTCACCTGATGGCCTTCCATATCTTGGTCGAGTTGAGGGAAGGGAAAAGGTTGTGGTGGCAAGTGGCCACGCCATGCTGGGCTTAAGTCTTGGACCTATTACGGGAAAGCTGGTTGCCGAGATCGTTGCTGGGCGCTCCCCGACGATTCCAATTGAGCAACTGGCTGTTGATCGTTTTGCGTAAAGCGGAAGGGTGATTCAGGGTGTTACATGCTCCCGGAGTACTCGGTGGGTTTGACTCTCCGGCCAAGATCCCTCAAATACTCCCTATGCCCGGTTTAACAAAGTTACAGGTAATTGACTCCCATACCGCGGGAGAGCCCACGCGGGTCGTGGTCAGCGGAGGGCCTGAGCTGGGAGGTGGAAGCGTAGCGGATCAGCGGTTGCGACTGGCTGAGGAGCATGACTGGCTGCGGACGTCTTGTGTCAGTGAGCCACGGGGTCACGATGCGATGGTTGGGGCACTGCTTTGCGAGCCAAGTGAATCCGGATGTATCACAGGAGTGATCTTTTTTAATAACGTCGGATTGTTACAGGGTTGTGTTCATGGGACCATGGGGGTGGCAGTCACCCTGGCTCACTTGGGACAGATCTCTGAGGGGAATCATCGGATTGAAACACCGGTCGGGGTCGTGGAAGTGAGCCTCGGGCAAGATGGGCTGGTCTCAGTCGAGAATGTAGCAAG
This sequence comes from Roseibacillus sp., assembly GCA_029242545.1. Classification (GTDB taxonomy): domain Bacteria; phylum Verrucomicrobiota; class Verrucomicrobiia; order Verrucomicrobiales; family Akkermansiaceae; genus Roseibacillus_B. The sequence continues at coordinate 23,970 of JAQWTV010000161.1, read as the reverse complement.
TTTTCGCCACGGAGGGGAGGTGACAGTTAATGTGCCGGAGTGGGGTGAGGTATCTGGTGAGGTAGCCTGGGGAGGGAACTGGTTTTTTCTCGTGGAAGGGCAGGGCCCGCCCGTAGAGGCCAGCAATATTGATGCGTTAACGGATTTCACCTGGGAGGTCAGGAAAGCCCTCAAGCGCGATGGAATCACTGGGGAGGATGGAGGAGAGATCGATCACATCGAGGTCTTTGGTCCTCCCTCTGACCCCACAATCGCGGATAGCCGGAACTTCGTACTGTGTCCCGGGAAGGAATATGACCGTTCACCGTGTGGAACGGGGACAAGTGCCAAATTAGCTTGTCTCCATGCCGCGGGGAAGCTTGAGGAAGGTCAGACTTGGCGACAGGCCAGTATCCTTGACACCGTTTTTGAAGGGTCCGTGAGGATGGGGGACGATGAGAGGGTTATTCCAATGATTCGTGGAAAGGCGTGGGTAAATGGTGAGGCCACCCTGATTCTCGATCCCACTGACCCCTTCTGTTTTGGGGTTTAGGATTTCGGGGGCGTCTCTTCACCCGAAGCTGGAACTTGACGCGGGGCGGAGAGACCGGTTCTATCCCCTCTCATGCCACTGCAAGTAGATTGGACCGGGGTTTTCCCGGCGGTTCCCACCCAGTTCCACGACGATTTTTCGTTAAACCTCCCGGCGACTCAGGAGCACATCGATGCCTTAATCAAGGAGGGGGTGCACGGAATGATCATGCTCGGAACGATTGGCGAGAATTGCTCTCTATCTCTCGAGGAAAAGGTAAAGGTCCTTGAGGCGGCCGTAGAGGTCGTGGATGGCCGGGTCCCCGTGCTGAACGGAGTGGCGGAATTCACCACCGGGAACGCCTGCGATACCTCCAAGGCGGCGGAGGCGGCCGGAGTGGATGGACTCATGGTTATGCCGGGGATGGTTTACAACTCGGATGGCCGGGAAACTGTCCATCATTTCCGGTCTGTGGCCGCAGCGACAAGTCTGCCAATCATGTGCTATAACAACCCCCCGGTATACAGGGTTGATATTACCCCGGAGATGTTCAAGCAGATGGAGGATGTTGAAAACATCGTCTGTATCAAGGAGGCCTCAGGGGATGTACGAAGAATAACGGATCTCTTTAACGCTCTGGGAGACCGCTATCTCGTTTTCGCTGGCCTAGATGATGTTGCCCTCGAGAGTTTCATGCTGGGGTGCAGTGGTTGGATTTCCGGGTTGGTCGATGCGTTTCCCCGGGAAAACCGTCTGCTCTGGGATGCGTTCCAGGAGGGGAATTATGCAAGAGCTCTGGAGGTCTACCGGTGGTATATGCCGATGCTGCATTTCGACAGCCATCCGAAGTTAGTGCAGTATATCAAGCTGACGTGCGCGACCCTTGGCTATGGGACAGAAACCGTGCGTGCGCCCCGCCTTCCTCTGGTTGGCGAGGAAAGGGAGAAAATTCTGTCGATCGTCGAGGAATGTGTGGCGACTCGTCCCTAGAAAGTAACCACTGGAAAGAGGGGACTAGGTAATGGGCTAATAGGCCTGAGCCGAGCGCTTGGGCCCTTAGGATCCAGTAGATACCTTGTAAGCCAGACCTGCGCCTACGAGGTCGCTGATCCCCATTCCGATGGACTTGAAGAGAGTGATCTCATCGTCATTCTGGCGGAGAGGAGCAGACCCGTCACACATTTCGGAAAGGTCGGCTACCACGTCATCCTTCTGGAAGACACCTTCTGAGATGGGAACAAGGATTTCTCCGGCTTCCTTGAAGCAGTTCGCATAACTGTCCGCATAGACCTTGGACTTGAGGACAAGAGAGGTGTCACATTCTCGTTTGTCGGCATGATGGTTTCCGATAAAATCGGTGTGGGTGCCCTCGGTGATCCAGTCACCCATGACCAGAGGTTCGTGCGAAGCGGTTGCGCTGACGATGATGTCAGCCTTTCTACAAGAGTCCTCGAGATCCGTGGCGACGGTTACTTCTACGCCCTCTAGCTCGCTGCCCATCTCATCCACGATCTGTGCGGCGTTCGATGGCGTGCGGCCCCATACCGAGACACGTTTCAGAGGTCGGACGCTTGCATTTGCCCGGATGATATATTTCGCGAGATTGCCGGTGCCTAGCAGGAGGAGGTTCTCGGCATCTTCACGGGCGAGGAGACGAGTCGCCAGTCCCGAGATTCCAGCTGTTCTCCAGAACGTTACGGTTGTGCCATCCACAAGAGCGAGAGGTTCACCATGGGCCCTGTCAAAAAGAAGAATCTTCGAGTAGAGTGACTTATAGGGCTCCGAGTTACTCGGGAAGTAGGTAAAGGCTTTGACTCCGATCAGGTCAGTATTCCATGAGGGGAGTACCGCAAAGGCATCATTCGACCCAGATTGCTCATCGAGAAGGAACACGTTGCGGGGAGGCATGTTGAATTCACCTGAGAAGGTTTCCTGCAGGGCATCAACGAGGGCCGGATAGCTGAGAGCGGCGTGAACTTCTTCGGGACCGATGGTTTTCATGGAAAGCTGCGCAGGATCATCCTCCTGACGTGAGAACGGTATAGTTGAACCAGGTGGGCGGGTCAATCCAGCGTCGGATTACCCACGATTTGCTTTGGCTGCCGGGAGTGCCCCGGGTAGAACCTCTGCACCATGGACTTGCAAGGAACATCATTTATCGGAGCGGGCCGGGGATCGGGAGGCGCCGGAGAGTCTCGCGCAGTAAACCCAGCGTCTGGAGAGGAGATAGGTCCTGCCTACCTTGCTGAAGGTGAGGAAAGCGTCGAGGCGGCCTGTCGTTTGGCTGCGGCAGCTTTTGCTGACTTTCGGGAAAGAAGCGGAGTCGAAAAGGCGGGTTTCCTGCGATCCATTGCTGATGAGATGGATTTGGTGGAAGAGGAAATCGTTGAGAGGATGACAAGAGAGACCGGCCTACCTGAGGGACGTTGCCGGATGGAGAAGGGGAGAACCTGCGGGCAGTTGCGTCTTTTTGCAGGCCTTCTTGAAGAGGGGTCATGGGTGGATGCCCGCATCGACCATGCAGACCCTGATCGTGCACCGGTAGCAAAACCGGACTGTCGTTCGATGTGGAGGCCTATGGGTCCCGTGGTAGTATTTTGTGCCAGTAACTTTCCTCTGGCCTATTCGGTGGCGGGTGGAGACACCGCTAGTGCTCTGGCCTCAGGTTGCCCGGTCATCGTCAAGGCCCACGGATCTCACCCCGGGACGGCAGAAATTGTTGCTAACGCAGTGCGGACTGCAGTGGAAAAATGTGGAATGCACGAGGGTGTCTTTTCCCTGCTTTATGGCAGTGGAAGAACCATCGGGCAGTCATTGGTGAGAAATCCTGTGGTCAAGGCGGTGGGATTCACCGGATCCAGAAACGGGGGCAGGGCGCTCATGGATGCCGCTGCCGCAAGGCCAGAGCCAATCCCGGTGTGGGCTGAGATGAGCGCGATTAACCCTGTGTTCGTCCTGCCGGGTGCACTCCGGGAGCGGGGTGATGCAATCGCGGAGGGTTTCGTGGGATCTCTCACGCTCGGGGTAGGCCAGTTCTGCACCAATCCCGGACTGTTGATTGTGGGCGGAGATGGTCGAACTCGATTTGCGGAGCGAATTGCGGCATTGGCAGGCGAGACTGTGCCCGCCGCGATGTTACACAAGGGAATCGCTGAAGCCTACCATGGTGCATTGAAAAGGATGACTGCCAAGGAAGGGGTGGAAACACTCGCGCAGGTCGCAGTAGAGGAGGGGAGCAGTCAGGGGGGCGCGGTGGTCCTCGGGGCCGACGCGACAGAATTTCTGTCTGATCAGTCTATGGCTGAGGAGATGTTCGGTCCTGCGACGCTGATGGTTTCAGCTGACGATGAAGCCTCCCTGCTGCAGGTGGCAGAAAACCTGGAGGGACAACTGACAGCTACTGTTCATGCCACAGAAGAGGACCTTGAGATGTTTGGAAAGTTGATTGCGGTGCTGGAGCGCAAGGCGGGCAGGCTGGTTTATAACGGTTATCCTACCGGGGTAGAAGTATGCCACGGAATGGTGCACGGAGGCCCTGCACCGGCGACCTCTGATGGCCGGTCGACCTCGGTGGGGCCGCGTGCAATTACTCGTTTCGCCAGGCTTGTCTGCTGGCAGGACTTCCCGGATCGCCTCCTCCCGCCAGAACTGCAGGAAGAGAATCCGCTGAAGATTTCTCGGATCGTAGATGGCAAGCGAGCCTGAAGTTTGCTCGACTCTAGGTCTTCCGCTACGAGCCCGCTGGTGCCGCCTCTAGGTTGAAATCGAGGATCACTTCCTCATTGAGGATGTTTTCTCCTACTCCCTTGAAGTTGATGTCCCACTGGTAGCGCTTGAGATCAAACTTGGCCCTGATGGCTACGGTCGTCTCGGACCGTACCACGGTGGAACTAAAGGTGACACTGTTGGTCTTACCTCTCATGGTCAGGTTGCCGGTGATGTCATACTGGCCTTCGCCGGTCTTTTTAATCGACGTCACGTCGTAGCTGGAGATGGGGTGTGAGGGGACATCAAAGAAGTCGTCATTCTTGAGGTGGGCAGTGAGCTTTTCCTTCTCTGTGGTGATTGAGTCCATGTCGATTTCGACCTTGTGGTCGTTTCCAACCGGTTCCCCATCTTTAATCGTGAAATGGCCGGAGATGTTGGTGAAGCGGCCAACCTGGGTGCCGCCATTGACCTTTGATCCAGTAAACTCGATATAGGAATTATCCATAAAGGTCCACTTCGCCGCTCCATCGGGTCCGGAGTCGACCGCTTTCTCGAGAGCAGGTCCCACCTCTGCATCGGCAGTCAGGTCAGCTGGATTTTCACAGGAAACGCACAGGGCACAGAAAAGAGAGACGGTAAACAGGGAGAAACGAACTTTCATTGTGATTAAAAGGATTAAACTAAAAGCTAAGGAGAAGAGTGGAGAAGGCGAGACCGGAGAAAATATTTATCAGGGTATGGGAAGTTGACCTGATGAGCCCATGGTTCGATCTTGTCGGCAGATGGCAATCCGGACGCGGTATCACAGGAACAGGGTCACTATCGAAGAGAATGGATGTATCTTGTCCGAGTTGCCCCGCTCCCCGGGGCCGACACACAGTGTGTGGGACGTTATGGCTGCTGCGGTGGGGGTTTTTGCTCAGGGACCTCGTCTGGCGATGCTTGGTTTCTCAGGGGGTGGAATGGTCGGGGCCATGAGGGCGCTCGGGTGCGATCAGGAGATCACGGGCGTCGATCTGTGGAGCGAGGGTTTTGGGGTGTTCGAGAGTATTGCTGCGGAGTGGTGTGGGTCTGTCCGTTTTTACCCCGAGGATGCGGTGACCTGGCTGAGACGGCAGCGCAGCCCCTATGATGTAATTGTGGAGGATCTCTCTGTTCCCGAGGATGATGACATCGTGAAGCCGGAGGTCTCGCTGTCCCTGCTCCCCGACCTGATGGGAAGAAAGATCACAACGGGAGGAGTCATTATCAGTAACCTCCTGCCGACGCCGGGGTTTACGTGGGAGACGCTCATTTCGTCGTCTCGGATTGGCCCGGGAATTCTGATTGAGTTTAAGAGCTATCACAACCGGGTCCTAATCCAGGGGAGTGGGATTGGGAAGGCCCGGTCGAGCGGCCGGATCCTGCGCCAGCATATGCATATTCTCGGAAGTGCATTGGCTCAGGATATCCGGGTGCGCACGCTCTAGTCCGGGCATTGGGCGAGATAGACTGTGCTCCTTGAAGCAATGCCCTGAAGCGGGTTAGGAAATTCAACAATTCGGCTTTCGGTAGAGGGAAAGACATCTCGAAGAAGGTTTTCGAAATCCTCGTCAGGAGGGTCGTCGGACCACATTGCAAAGATTCCCCCGGGATTGAGAAAGGATCTCAGGCGGCTGAGGCCGGACAGTGAATAGAAGTCCTGATGACGCTCATGAATCAGGTTTCTGGGGGAGTGGTCAATATCGAGGAGGATCGCATCGAAGGTGCGTCCGGTTTCCTCAGGATCGAAGCCGCTGCTGGCGGCAAGAGAAAAGAAGTCTCCCTCGACGAGGCGGCATCGTGGATCGGTGCTTATTTCCCGGCCCAGGGGCACAAGCTCCTGATGGTGCCATCCGATCACAGAGGGTAGAGCCTCCACCACGAGAAGCTGGGATACTCTCGGATCTCTGAGAGCTGCCTGAGCTGTGTATCCGAGACCTAATCCTCCTACCGCCACAGAGAGTTTCTTGTTTTCTGGCGGCAGGAGAGCGAGAGCGAAGTCCGCGAGTGCGATCTCCACGGTAGTGAAGAGGCTGGACATGAGATAGCCGGTTCCAAGAATGATTTCGTAAACTTCAAGGTCATCAAGCGAACGCATTCGCCGCCGTCGCAGGATAAGCGCTCCAAGAGGGGTCTCCTGATAGTCCAGTTCTTCAAAGTCCGGGGGCATGGGCGGAGATACAATGCTTGGCGAGGAGGGCTCATGCCAGCAGGATCTTGCAATCAAGGGTGTTGCACGAGTCCCTGTGCTCCTTGAGAGTGCCTCTATGATCGAAATCCCGTTGTGGCGTCTGGGGCTCTCACTGATCCCCATTCTCCTCGTTGGTTGGATTTCCTTCCGTTGGGGTGGAGGAGCTGGGAGCCTCTCAGTGGCGACGGGAAGAATGGTGCTTCAGTTGTTTGCCATCGGTTATGTCCTCAGCTTCCTTTTTGGGATTCAGAGCCCATGGGTGACCCTCGGGGTCGTTAGCTTCATGATTCTCATCTCAGCCTGGATTTCAATTCGTACGGTCAGGGAGCGGAGATGGGCTTCCTATCGAGACGCGTTGCTTGCGATTGGGGTTGGAGGGGGACTGATTTACCTCCTCGTGATCTTTGGTGTGATCGCTGTCGAGCCTTGGTATGAGCCAAAATATGCGATCAGCCTTTCCGGGATGGTCTTTGCCAATGCGATGACTGCGGTCACCCTCAGTGCCGAGCGGTTCGATGCCGAGCGGATGAGTGGAAAGAGTGCAGTGCATGCGCGGAATACTGCCTGGAATGCCGCGCTGATTCCCCAGATCAATACCTTTCTTGCGGTCGGGCTGGTTGCCCTTCCGGGCATCATGACCGGGCAGGTTATTGCAGGGGCCAACCCAATGGAGGCGGTGCGTTACCAGATTATGGTCATGTCCATGGTGATGGGCTCGGCTGGATTCGCAGTCGCTATTTTTCTGTCGCAGAGGGTGCGCAGCCTAGCGATCAGTGGCGAAGAGGCAGAGAGGCAAAGGCGACGGTAAGGTTTGTTTGTTTCCTGCTGAAAACCGCCTTCTTTCCCATATGGGGGACACAGAGGCATAGATCCTCAGGGTTTTGCATTCCAGTCACTTTTCAAGATCGAGATTGAGTCGAATGATCGAAGGCTTCTTTCCAGCTCCCCGTTCAATGTGGATCACAGTAGGAATTTTTTTGCCATTGGGTAAGCTTTGACCCGAAAGAAAGGATTGGCCTTTGCGGGCGAAGCGCATGCGGGTGGGGCTCGTTCGTTTGCCACATATCGCTTTGACGGTATGTTTGCCGGGAGAGATGGCTTTACCCGCTTCGCTAAGGAAGGTGATCTGTAATTTTCGATCCTTAGTGACGAAGACTTCTATATGAGGATGAACCTCATGAATCACCTTGCCCCCGTTTGGTCCCACCATGGAGGCGTGATGGTGGTGCTTGTGGTGATCATGATGCTTGTGGTCATCCGACCTCGCCACGGTAGTTTGAAACAGGAGGGCGATACAGAGGGTAGCCAAACCGCGAGGGATTGAGTGCTTTTGTGAGTTCTGGAGCGTTGTCATGGCTCTTTCCGCAATGTCTTGGGGTGGGGAATTGGGTAATACAGTTACATAAAATATACAGGGAATCGATAGGGATTTTAGAGAGGACTATTTTCGAAAGCCCTCTTCATTGCTGCCGCCACCCAAGGCTCTGACAAGGGCTAGGTGATCTCTTAGAAGGGCATGCCGGATCGCAAGCTCTTGGCGCTTTCCCTCGAGACTGCGGCGTTCACTTTCGAGAAGTTCAATTTGGGAAACGAGTCCATTCTCAAAAGTCGCTAGCGTGTTTTGGCGCGCCTTTTCCAAGGATTGTATTTCGCGCTGGGCTCCTTTGAGCTGAAGGTGGCGGTTTCCAAGGTTGAGATAGGATGCCTCGACTTCTCTGAAAGCGGTAATCGCCTGCTTGCGGTAGAGTGCTGCGGCCTCATTAGTGGCGGCTCGTCTTACCTTGACCTCTGCTGCTCGGGAGGGTTCGTAGATCGGGATTTCCAGCTGAGGTCCAGCCGTGGCGATCCATTGGCGGAAACCGGCAAGAAGAGAAGAGCCGGAGGCTCTGGAGTTAGCCCCAAGAGAGAGGGAGGGAAGAAGCTGAAGGCGTCTGGATTCTTCGAGCTTAAAGGCGGCCCGCACTCGTGCCTCCGCAGCGAGGAGGTCCGGACGCTGTGCGAGGACCGCGGAGCTTGTCCGGGTGGGAAGAGGAGGAGAGGCGATGGTGGACAGATGGAGGGTGGGCAAAGAAAGGGAACTTCCCCCACAGAGAGTCTCGAGCTGCAGGAGAGAGAGGCCTCGCAAACGGTCGAGATCAAGGAGGGCGCGTGCGAGTCTTTCGTGTTCGGCCTCCTGTCTCAGGATGGCAGTCTTGGAGAGGAGGCCCGCTTTCTTTCTCGCTTGCAGCAAGGTCAGGATTTCCTGGTTTGCAGAGACAGAACTAGCGACAAGACTCCGCTCTTCATTGAGACGGAGAATGCGGAAGTGGGCTTCGGTTACTTGGCTCGCAATAAGGAGGCGGCCGCCATGAAGATCCCAGAGGGCCGCCTGTTCTGCTTGACGGGCAGCTTGGGTTCCAGCCCGGATTCGTCCAAACAGATCTAATTCCCAGGAAAAGGATGTAGAGTTGGTCCACGGGTCAAGATCTGCTGGGGAGAACCCGGTCGTTTGAGACCGTTCCCTACCGATGAGAAGCCCGCTGTCGATTCTGAGGGAGGGCCAGCCGGCGGCCCGGGCCTGACTGGTCTGAGTCTGGGCCCGTTCCAAGCGTCTACCCAGGATGCCAAGGTCGGGATTACGAGAGAGGGCGGTGGTAAGGTGAGAATTAAGGCGAGAATCCCCGAAGCCTTTCCACCACTCCTGACGCAGGGAAGCACGCGCCCATGATGGGGCATGCCTCCAATTTTCCTTTCTCGGCACGGCTTCCCCGGGCTGTTGCCTCGGGAGGTGTAGCGTGCAGGAAGCCAGTAGCACCGGGAGGAGTGTTAGGATGAGTGGAAACCGATTCACTGCTTTGGTATGCCGTCTCCTCCCGTCTGGGCCATGGTAACGTGGATGCCGGTTGCATTAACGAGGAAGTTGTTCTGGTCAGACCCCTCGGCTACCTCGCCAACCACGATCAGGTTGCTAAGTTCCCGCAGGCCTGCTATCCCCCTCAATCCGATTTTAAGGGGTTTGCCGCTTTCCCCGAGAACCTGAATAGTCGCGATGCTCGCCTTAACGATATCCGGGTCTGCACAGCAGACGTCCCAAGGCGTTTTGCAATCATCTCCCGGAATCAGGTCACAGGAGGTGATCTTGGCAGGGTCGCCGAGGGTCAAAAGGGCCCGTGATTGGATGATGGGGTTGACATTGCCCATGACCTTGCCGGAGAGAATTACTTTTGTGCCCGGGATAGGATTCTGGCGAGCTTTCGTAATATCGACTGCTCCTTCTGGAGCTTCGGAAAGAAGAATTGAGTCAAGGGCACTGGAAGCGGAGGAATCAGGAACTGTGGTATTTTCAGCCTGATCGTCCTTGCCGCCACACGAGGTGAGGATGAGAAAAAGAGCGGAGCTGAAAAGGGCGGGGGATGGGATGCGCATGTGCTTTTATGGTTCGCGTAGAGATTACTAGAGTGGAGGCGGTTGGTTGAGAATCAAGGCTATGATCAGGATCTGGGGAGAGGCCAGCAGAGGAAGGGCAAGAGCCAGCTTCCAGGACCTGGTGGTCTCCCTGAGAGCCAGGACCTCCGTGTAGTCCGTTGCCGCTCCGGCCATGAGAAAGGCGAATCCGTTTCCGGGGGCCCCGGCTCGGGTGAGGAGGTCAGAGGCTAGTGGACTAGACCCTTCGGAGCAGACCTCGATGAAGGTGGCAGCAAGGAAGGTGAGAAGAAGCCCGGCTATGGTCGGGCCAAACCACTGAGCGAAGGTTGAGGGGTCGAAGATTGCTCGAAGGGCCGCAACGAGGACGACCCCCAGAAGAATCCAGCGCAGGATCATCCGGGATTCGGCAAGGGCTCGTCTGGAATGCTTCAGAAAAAAGGCGCGGTCGAAGGTAGCCGCTCCATACTGAGTCTTAACAGCTGCCCAGAACTGAAAGTCGGAGGGGAGATCTCTCTGGTTAGGGTTAGTAGCGAGGAAGCCGGATCGAACCAGGAACTCTGTGATGAGCCCAGTGGTTATCCCGATGAGGGCAGAAAGGCCGACGATGGCCAGAGTCCACTTTATGCCGATCAAGGTAATGAGAATCAAGGTGGTCGAAAAGGAGTTCCAAGGGCTGGCAATGAGAAAGGCGAAGAGTTGGCCGAGGGAAGCTCCTCGCTCATAGAGCTTCATGCCCACCAGCAAAATTCCGTGGTTGCAAAGGTCTAAAAGAAGGCCGGCTCCGCAGGCGCGAAGGATGCCGCCAAAGCGGCCACCCGGACCAAGAATAGCGGTGATAAACTGCCGGGGGATCATTCCGATGACACCCACTGCGAGGATTCCCAGAAGAATCCCCCACCACATCTTGGTCGTCATTTCAAAGGCTCCATGAGCAAAGGCAGCGGTTCTTGTTCCAGCGAGAGAGTCCTGGAAGGCCAGATGAACGAGACACGCGATTCCGACAGCGACGAGACAGGGCCAGAAGAGCCAGTCGATCTTGCGCCTAGGAGAGCAGCAGGAGGACTGACTCGGTGGTTCGGGTGCGGGTTTGGAACAGCAGGATGACATCGTTGGAAAAGTCAGGAAGAGCGCAGGGCAAGGGGCAAAGCGGGTTGGAGGCAGCGTAGGGCTGGAGGAAGCGTGCCCAGAGTTCCAAGCGCGACCCCGGTAATCAGTCCGGTCATAATAATAGAGGGAGTGAGCTCCACCGTGAAGGTGCCAAGGGAGAATGGAATATGTATCCCATCGAAGAAGGTCAGGGCGACGGTAAAAGCGAGGAGAGACCCGGCAAGAGTCGCCAGGAGAGATTCCTGAATCAGAGAGAGAAGAAGAGCTCTCCGTGTGTAGCCGATGCATTGCAGGCTCGCCATTTCGCGAATCCTTGAGGCGAAGGCGGCATAAAGGGTGTTAAGCCCTCCGAAGAGAGCGCCGGCAGCCACGAGGGCGGCGGTAATCCAGACCATCACCCGGATCGGCGCATAAAACGTGCTGAGTTTATCGTAATACCGATCCTCCCGGATTGCGGAGAGCTCGAGGTCATTGCGCTGAAGGGTAAAGACATGGACGTCATCAAACTCTGCGTCATCGAGGCGAAGATAGACTGCAGAGAGGGAATCTCGCTGGGTAAGGGCGGCAAGGTCGTTGCGATCGAACCATACCTCCGATTCAAGGACGGTCCCAGCAGCCTCGAAGATACCCGAAATACGGAATTCATCCCGGCCAAAGAAGAGCCGCGTTCCGGGAACAAGATCATCGGCAGGAACTCCAAAGCGCCGATGTAAGAAGCGCCCTATCATTACCTCTCCCGGGCGGGGAAAGGCACCCTCAAGAATCCGGACGCGATGATGCACCAAGAGGGCCTTTTCGGTGACACCCCTGAGCAAGGAAGGCTTTTCTGGTCCTCCGACGATCCCAAGGGGCGCCATATAGACAATCTCACCCGAGGCAGCGGTATTGCCAAGAGGACTGGCGAGGCCGGCGACGGCAGTGGAGGCCGCTGCTTCGGCCTCAAGTTGAACCTCGGAGCGCTCTACACTCTCTTCGCTGCCTGTCCCCACGAGGATCACATTCTTATTTGAACCCGAGGTCTCTAGCATCCGCTCCATACCGTGATTGAGGGCAGTTGCGGCAATTACCAAGAGTACCACCAAAGCGCTACCACCGACCGTCTGAATAAGACGGCTAGGATCACGGAAAAGGTTTCTGATGGCGTAGGTAATGGGAAGCATGGGTCAAGGTGTGGTCTACAGAGGTTCAGCCTGCATTCAGTGATTCCACGAGAGGTTGACGTGACGCGCGCCAGGCGGGGTAGAGCGAGGCAGTGAAACCGAGGGCCAGGGCAACCAGTAATCCATGAAACAGGACAGTAGCGCTTGGAGTGATAGCAAGGGTTAGTCCCTCATTTCCGAGAGTGAAGGACTGCCAATGGAGGAAAAGGACAGCTGATCCGACTCCGAGGGCTCCTCCAAGGAGTCCAAGAAGAAGGCCTTCGCAGGTAATCAGGCGGGCGATGCGGAAGCGGGAAAAACCAAGGGTCTGGAGGACTGCTGTTTCCTTGAGGCGACCACGCACGATCAGCAGGACCGCATTGGCAACCAAGGCGAGCACCGCAGCCACTGCTCCGAGTCCAAGCCAGTGGGTAAACCCAATGAGTTCAATCATCTGCTTGGCGGTTTCTGCAAAGAAGGCCTTCTCGGGGCGAGTAACCGTCGGGTGGGAGTCGGAACTAAAAATGGCATCGATTTTCTGGGCCACCGGATCGAGAATCTCGGCAGATTCAACTTTGACGTTGAACTGGGTGACGGCCCCCAATCCAATCTTGGAAGCCTGCTGGAGAAAGGGAAGGTGAACATAGGCCACGTTGTTATCCTGGACTTCCTGGGATTTGATAATCCCTGCGACGTAGACGTTGATACCTACTGCTTCAAACTGGTCGCCGGTTCGGAGTCCCCGGCGTTGAGCAAAGGTTTGTCCTACCAGGGCCGCGTCGGAGCGCTTAGTCCAGTCTGCCGCTGAGCCATCGACCACCTCTAGGTCTGAGTTGTACTCGAGCAGGCTACCGGGGGGCACACCACGGAAGGTGATGACATCGAGGCTAGCCCCGCAGTTGTTGACCGCGATCTGGATGGGAATGGCCTTACGTACTCCCTCGACTTGCTCAATGGAAGCTAGGTAGTGCTCCGGGAGGCGGGAGGTGGAAGGACAGAAGCGGTTTTCCCGGAAGACGACGAGAGTGGTATCATCTGCTCCAGATCTGGTCACTTTTGCAAGGGATTGCTGCATTGTCTCCACGGTGGTGAACAGAAACATGCCGATAGCAACTCCAGCCATGGTAAGGAAGGAACGAAGCCGGTATCGAAAGATGTTCTTGAGAGCGAGGGAGAGCATGATGGCCGGAGAATAGTTCGAGATTTTATTGAAGCTGGCTGACGAGCTGGCCTTTTTCGAGGTGGAGGGCACGGTCCGCTATCGCGGCAGCCCTCGGGTCGTGAGTGACCATTACGATAGTCTTATCAAGGTCGCGGGACAGGGAGCGGAGGAGGTCGAGGATCGTTTCCGCTGATTCCCTGTCGAGATCCCCGGTTGGTTCGTCAGCTACGAGCAGTCCGGGGTCATGGACGATGGCCCGGGCGATGGCGACCCGCTGCTCCTGCCCTCCGGAGAGCTCGTTGGGACGATGGTGCATCCGGTCGGAGAGCCCTACGAGTTCGAGAGCTGTTTCTACCCGGGTCCGGCGCTCGGACCGGGTGAGTGATTGCAGGAGAAGGGGGAGTTCAACGTTTTCATAAGCGGAGAGAATGGGAACGAGATGATAGAGCTGGAAGATGTATCCGACGTTCACGGAGCGCCACTTAGTCAACTGGGCTCGGGACAAAGAACCCAGATCCTGGGAGTCGATAATGAGTTTCCCACTGCTGGCGGCATCAATCCCGGCAATCAGGTTGAGAAGGGTGGTTTTCCCGGAGCCCGAGGGGCCCATAAGGGCAAGGAATTCACCCCTTGAGACTTCAAGGCTCAGGTTGTCCAGAGGAGTGATGACATTCTGACCCTTGGTGAAGGACTTGGTCAGGCTGTGGATCTGGATAAGGCTGGTCGACATCGGGTCAGAAGGTTGGATCTGATTCAGGTTGCTCACGGACTGGTAGTGAGTTTGATCCGTTGGTTCTCCTCAAGGTCATCGAAGGGAGGAAGGACAACCTGATCTCCCGGTCTCAGGCCCTCGATAACCTGAATATGCCCCTCGCGTTGATCTGATCCCAGAGTGAGAGTCCGGACTCGTAGGCGGTCACCTTCCACAAACCAGACCCGGGCCGATTTCTGCGACCGGTCAAAGAGAGAGTCGACTCGGACAAAGAGGGCTAGATTCTGGGCAGCTCCACTGCCGTCTAGGGGTCCGTCCTTCGTATTGCCGCCCGGGTGGAAGGCTGCTCTGACCAGCATTGCTGGGCGAAGGCGGGGGTCGGGTTGGTTAAAACGGACCTTGGTCTGAAGGGTATTACGCTGTAGGTCAGCTTCGCCTACGATACGAGTTACTTCCCCCGTGAACAGGGTATCTGGAAGGAGGTCAGTAGTCAGTGTGACCGGTTGTCCGATCTGGAGGGAGGCGGCTTCGGAGAGGGGGACATCGATGCGTGCCTGTAATTTTTCCGGATCGTAAAGCTCTACAATGACGGCGCTTTTTGGGTCATCGCTTACAAGCATCCGCTTCTTACCCGGTTGCGCGTGAAGATGAAGAATAATTCCGTCGATGGGAGCCCTGATAACGGTTCTCTCGAGCGCAAGTTCCTTACGGCTGAGCTCGGTTTGGGCAACCCTGATTCTGGCATTTACGGAGAGTTCCTCCAGATTGACTTTGTTTATCTGTGCAATCACACCGGAGAGGTCGGCAGTTGCTTCGTCGATGACCGCGCTCTGGGCCTCTACCTTGAGTTGTGCTTGACGGACCTCCCTGTCGGAGACTGATCCAGCCGGCACAGAGGCAAGCCGAGTTGCCACGTCGAGGAGCTCCGCGTGCAGAGCCTTTGCGGATTCAATTTTTTTCTGAGCGGCCTGCATCTCGGCATTAAGAATCGGTATTTGTGCGCAGTGGGCGATTTTTGTGGCGTCGAGGGTGGCAATCGACTGGGTGGCATGTTGGACATCCAATTGAGCTTCATCATCGATCAGGGTCGCGAGGATATCGTCCTTCTTGACGTGCTGTCCCTCAAGGACGAGGACATCCTTCACCACCCCGTTAATGAGAGCTGGAACATTAATGGTGTAGGGATCTGGCTCCACCCATCCCGAGGCTTGGAAAAGTAGTAGATCTCTATTGACCTCCATCTTCTCTGGAGAACTGGAAGGCTGAAGTTCGTCTTCTCCGGAATTGAGGCGTAGGGCAACAACGGGGGCGGTGGTCACTTCGGTCGCCGGAAGAAGACGTGAGCCGAACATCAATCCGAAAATTATAATAAAGGCGATGAGCAGGCCGATAGGTAGTAGAAGAGCGGGCAGAGGTCTCCGTCCGGACGAATTAGAATCAGGGGAAGAGTCCTGAAGGGAAGTAAGTTTCTCGAGAGTCATGGAAAGTTCAGGGATTGGGAACGGGGAGGTGACCGGGAAGAGGCCGGTCGGGTTGCGCGAATGCGACGCTGCCAGGAGCAGCGAACAAGGTTGCCGAGACAGCATTAGTGCTGTCGGTTCCATGAAGGTCAAAGCCTCAGGATCGTCGTCCGAATTAGAACGGAGAGCGCCTTGGATGGCGGAGATCCGCGGATCGAACCGTCGAGAAAGACGAGTGGTTGATCCGGTAGGACCTCGCTCTGGATACCCATTGGGAGTGCTGCAGGAGCTCCCTTGCCTTGCGGGCATTGCGATTGGGAGCCTGACC
Organism: Roseibacillus sp.; assembly: GCA_029242545.1. Taxonomy (GTDB): domain Bacteria; phylum Verrucomicrobiota; class Verrucomicrobiia; order Verrucomicrobiales; family Akkermansiaceae; genus Roseibacillus_B. The sequence continues at coordinate 8,226 of JAQWTV010000161.1, read as the reverse complement.
AGTTGAAGTGACCCGGGTCGAGGGACAAGACGATCAAGCAATTCTGGCATGATTTGATATCTCCGGGAACCTCTGTAGAGCAGCAATCAGAAACAGGGCTTTCGACGGCACATTCGTGCTGGCAGCACCCACCATTGTTCAGGGTCAGATCCTGTTCACAGGGGCAGAAGGCGAACGCAGGGATACGCAGGGCGATGAGAAAGATCATCGCCATGGTCAGGCCAGTTCCTGTTACTCTGCGGAGCACAGGGCTAGCTTACCACGGTCCGGACAAGGGTCAATTCCCTCAAAAACCTTTGGATGGGAGACTTTCGGGCTGATTTCAGGTCAGGAAAACAGGATAGCCATTGACTGGGACCTTATAATTCGATAATTCCATAAATATGGAAATAACAAACGCGGTGCAGGCACTGACTTCTCTCGCGCATCCCTCACGCCTCGAGGTTTTTCGTTTGCTGGTGCGGTCAGGAAAGCTCTGCGCTGGTGATTTGGCCGAAACCTTGGAAGTCGCAAAGCCCACTCTCTCATTCCATCTGAAGGAATTGAGTCGTGCAGGGTTGATCGAATCGGAACGAGCAGGCCGCACAATTTATTATGGGGTGTGCGTAGCTGGGTTCCGGCAACTGGTGGACTTTCTGTCCGAGGATTGTTGTCAGGGCCGGCCAGAACTCTGTTTTGCGTCATCGGAGCAGATGGAAAAGGTTGAGTCCTGCTGCTGAAGACAACCCAAGAAATTTGAGAGCTAATGAGTATACGAGTCGGAATTAATGGATTTGGAAGAATGGGTCGCCTTGGGTTCAGGGCGGGGTGGGATGATGAACAGATAGAGATCGTTCATGTCAATGAGGTCAAGGGCGGGGCTAAAATGGGGGCGCATCTCCTCGAGTATGACACGGTCCATGGTCGCTGGGATCGCGATATTGAAGCGGAGGACGATCGCTTTCGGGTAGAGGGAAGGGAAGTGACTTTCAGCGATAAATCCACTCCAGGCGAGATAGACTGGGCAGGGATGGGGATCGATCTGGTTGTGGAGAGCACGGGGGCCTTTCGAACGAGGGAGGTGATCCAACCCTACTTTGATGGTGGTGTGCGGAAGGTCGTAGTGGCAGCTCCGGTCAAAGAGGAGCTGAATATTGTGATGGGTTGTAATGACCACCTATACGATCCCACGGTGCATGATCTGGTTACTGCCGCCTCCTGCACCACCAATTGCATCGCGCCGGTGGTAAAAGTGATTCAGGAGCAGCTCGGAATTGTCCACGGGCTTATTACAACCCTGCACGATGTAACCAACACGCAGGTGGTGGTTGATGCCCCTCATAAGGATTTCCGGAGAGCGCGTTCCGCGCTGAATTCATTGATACCTACCACGACGGGTTCGGCCACGGCCATAACGATGATTTATCCTGAGTTGAAGGGTAAGTTGAATGGTCTGGCAGTTCGCTTGCCCCTGCTCAATGCCAGTCTTACGGACTGTGTGTTTGAGCTGGCCCGGCATACGACAGCGGAGGAGGTCAACCAGTATCTGAGAGAGGCTGCAAATGGAGAATTAAAAGGGATACTCGGATTTGAGGAGAAGCCTCTGGTATCCACGGATTTTGTGAATGATCCGAGATCGGGCATCGTGGACGGGCCCTCCACCATGGTGAACGATGGTACTCAGTTAAAGCTCCTTGTATGGTATGATAATGAAATTGGATACGCTTGCCGGATGATGGACCTTGTTTCCAAGGTTGCTGAATTGATGAGCTGACGTCCTGTTCTTGTGTAGAGCCGGGAGTATGGAAAGACGAAGCTACACTATTGTTACGGCGTCCTACTGGGGCTTTACCCTGACGGATGGGGCATTGCGTATGCTCGTTCTGCTCCACTTTCACTCCCTCGGGTATTCTTCGGTTCAACTGGCATTTCTTTTTCTGCTTTATGAGGCCTGTGGGGTAGTGACGAACCTGCTCGGCGGGTGGATAGGATCCAGATTTGGACTGAAACTAACCCTCTTTTCAGGGCTGGCGACTCAGGTGGTTGCTCTTCTGGCGTTGTCGCTTGTTCAGCCGGGCTGGCTGGAGGTTCTCTCAGTTATCTATGTCATGGCTGCTCAGGCGCTCTCGGGAGTTGCCAAGGACCTCACTAAGATGAGCTCGAAAAGCGCGGTCAAGTTGCTGATTCCTGACCTCGGAAGCCAAGAGGCGGAGAACCGCGCGCTCTTCAAATGGGTTGCTGTCCTCACAGGTTCGAAGAATGCGCTCAAGGGCGTGGGGTTCTTGCTGGGGGGCGTGCTGCTCGGCTGGCTTGGCTTCCAATGGGCCCTCTGGCTCATGGCTGGGGCTCTCTCGGTCACCTTGCTGGTGGGCCTCTTGACCATGAGACAGGATCTCGGCAGATCGAAGGTGAAGGTGAAATTCACTCAGCTCTTTTCCAAGAGCCGGGAGATTAATTATCTCTCGTTTGCGCGGTTTTTCCTCTTTGGCTCTCGAGACATATGGTTCGTGGTGGGCTTGCCGGTGTTTCTGAAGGAAACTCTGCAGTGGAGCTTTGCGGCAGTGGGTGCTTTCATGGCGGCGTGGGTTATCGGCTACGGCCTGATACAGGCAGGGGCGCCTGCGCTCCTGCGGCACGGGGGGGCTGGTTCTGCCTTGAGATGGGCAGGGATCCTTACGGCAGTGACGGGATCTCTGGCGCTGGCGGTGGAGATTGAATTCCGGCTAGGAATCGTGGTGTTGGTAGGGCTGGCGGTCTTCGGAATGGTCTTCGCGGTGAACTCAGCAGTACACTCCTATTTGATTCTGGCCTACACCGACTCAGATGAGGTGGCCCTGAACGTCGGATTCTATTACATGGCAAATGCAGGAGGTCGCCTGATTGGAACCCTGCTCTCTGGTGTTGTCTACCTTTCCCACGGCCTTCCGGGCTGTCTCTGGGTCAGCACCGGATTTGTGGCGGTGGCGACAGTCCTTACCGCTTTTCTCCCAAGGCAGCCAAAGTCCGGAGCACTACTTGCGGCGGTCGAGAAATGAAAAGGGCGGCGAAGCTGCGAGACTTCACCGCCCTGAAAAACGGTTCGCCTAGTTCGCGCTAATGCTGACGTTATCGATCGAGATGCCACTGAAGGCATCCGGGCTGCTATCGCTCTGAAAGTTGAATTCAATCAGAATGGTTTCCCCAAGTGCTGCGCCATCAACCGGAATTTCAATCGAGGTCCATTCCGTATCAAAGACCGTCATGTCGATAGTGGCCGGATCTCCCAGCAGGGTTCCGTCTTCAGCTCTGAGAAATCTGACGGTGGCGATATCCCCAAACCCATCTGCATCGCGGAAGACATCAAGGTTCAATTGCGCTCCCGGTAAACCTGAGAGATCGATGGCGGGAGACCGAAGAGAGATATTAGAATCAGGCCCGTAGTCCCCGATGTTTGTGGTCCACGCGTTTGCAGAGTCATCGGCGCCCGCGTTAGGTCCGGTAGAGGCCTCCGGTCTGCCCAGTTCCCACTGGGTAGCTCCATTCTCGTCATTCACGATGGTCGTCCAACCTTCAGCTCCTGATTCGAAATCATCGGAGAACAGGGAGGGTGCTGGTGATGCCAGAAGATGGTAGAAACGAGATGCATCATCCGGTCTGGCAATGCTGTGCTGATTGAGAGGTAAAGTGGCAGACAGGACCTGCAGTCCCTCGACAGGCTCCCAGCTCGTCGGAGGACCATCATTTTCAGGGTCAGTTGAGCTCACCACGGTATACACCTCAGACGCGAAACTATTCCACTCGAAGTCAATGGTCTCATCGCCATCACCGTTGGCAACTGAGAAATTGTGAACATCCTCCGTTTCGATGAGAGCCCCGATCGGGTTCACTGGAGGGCTGCCATTTTCGGTGTCACCGAGAGCCACAATGCCGTTGATGCCGGGACCACTGATGCCGACGTCATACCAGTCGCCGCCATCCTGCTGGCCGAACACGTTGTCGAACGGGAAGAGGCCGGGAATGGTAATGGTAAAGGCAGTCGATTGGTTCTCTGGGCAGCAGTTGTGCTGCGCGAGAACCTGTCCGTCCGCAGTGTCCATGATGAAGTAGTTGGTATCAACTCCACCAAGGTGGATGTTGTAGGTGCCGGGGGTGAAGCTCGACATGTCGAGGTATCCGTTGATCCGCACAGTGAAGTCCTCGCCGCCACCATCCAGCCACGCGTCGTTCCGGGTGGAGATGGTGTTTCCGCCGACACCATGACTCGCCCACGGGACAATAGCATCAAACGAACTCAGTGGGGCGGGATCTCCAGAGACGTGGGCATTGTAGTTGCCCTCGGCCTGAGTGCTGAGAACCACGCCAGCGAGATAGTGGTTCTCCTGGTAGTTGAGACCCGTCTGGGTCAGGTCTGGCGCGTACGAACCGGGAACGAACTCGTTGATCGGAAGGAAGGAGGGCTGTATCACCGGAATATCAGGTCTGCTGTTCGCATCGCTTGGATCGGTGTTCTGGTCGACCTCAAAGGAGTCACTGGCGCCGTCACCATCGGTATCGGACAGAGTTGGATCAGTTCCGGTGTCGTTGGCATCCACCAGAATGCCGGTTCCTGTTTCTACTCCGTCCAGTAGTCCATCACCATCGGTGTCATTCGATAGCGGGTTGGTGCCTGCCGTGAGCTCTGCTCCATCGAGAAGGGTGTCATCGTCGGAGTCGTCGTCCTGAGGATTCGTCCCTGCAGCAAACTCCTCGCTGAGGGAGGCTCCATCGTCATCGAAGTCCGAGTCGGAGTCATCCACATTAGGATCCAGCGTCAGGGAAATGGGGCCGCTGACACTAAAGGTAAACCAGAAAAATTCCTCACCTCCCCGTGTCGCAGAGGCCTCGATCGGTGCAGCGGCATCGAAAGCGCCCTGCCTGATATTGACGGTGAGACCCTGTGGTGAAATTGCGGCTCCGCCCTCCACGGAGAATCCGTCCGCAAAGGAAGTGTTCTCAGCTCCGCCTGCCAGGTAGTAGACACCTTCCGGAAGATCACTGGAAATGATGCTCTGGAGCCCGAGCGCACTGTCGTCGTTGCTATCCAGCAGAACCCCATCCGCATCCCATAGTCCGAGATTGGTATCGGCAACCTCTGAGCCTTCAGTGTCCAGACTCAGAATGCCCGTCGAGAAGGATCCCAGCGGAATGGCTGTTTCGGGGCTTCCACCCGAGGGGGCGGGACTGGGCTCAGCGAGGGTGAAGGTGAACCAAATGAATCCTCTCGCGATACTTCCGGTGGTGGTTGCCTCCACACGAGTGGCCAGATCGAATGGTCCCCGTCTCAGGTTAAGGGTGAAGGGGTCTGGGTTGGAGGGACCCCCAGATATGCTGAAATCGGGAGCAAAGAGGGAGTTGTAGGCTCCACCCGCCACATAGTAAGTGCCGATTGGAAGTTCGTTTGAAATGACACTCCGAAGATTGAGAACGCTGTCGTCATTATCCGCAAGGAGATTACCGTTGGCATCCCAGAGCCCAAGTTCGGTGTCGGCAACGACCGATCCGTCCGTGTCGAGGCTAATGGTTCCGGGGCGGAATTCTCCTAGCGGGATCGCGAGCTCTGGACTTTCTCCGGTGCGCGCTCTTTCCAGTATGCCATTCAGGATCAGTTCTTCGGCGTCTGCCAGGGTGTCTCCGTCGGTGTCGCTGGCATGGGGGCTGGTGCCTGTGTTACTGAGATTGACAAATTCTCCGGTCGCGGTCTCGACCGCGTCCAGAAGTCGGTCGCCATCCGTGTCAGGATTAAAGGGGTCTGTCCCCGTATCGGACGCGCTGACAAAGATGCCAGTATTGGTCTCCGCTCCGTCCAGTAAGCCATCCTCGTCAGTATCCGGATTAGTGGGATCGGTCCCGATGACGAATTCTTCCAACTCGGTTGAGCCATCTCCATCGAAATCGGATGAGCCGCTCAGCTGACCGAGGTCGGTGACCGAGGGCCAAGACAATTCCCATGGATCGAGTAGACCATCCTGATCACTGTCGTTCGCATTTTGCGCGATAGGATACACGGCAGGGCTGCCATTTTCGGTATCACCCAGAGCGACGATTCCGTCGATCCCGGGGCCGCTGATGCCAATTTGATACCACACAGAAACACCGTCGTTTTCTGAACTGCCGAAGACATTATCAAAGGGAAAGATGCCTGGAGAGGTAATGGTGAACTCAGTAGTTTGATTGGCAGTGATACAGCAGCCGTGCTGAGCCGTCACCTGACCGTCTCCAGTGTCCATGATGAAATAGTTGCGGCCACCAGCTCCGAGATGAATACTGTAGGTTCCGAGTGGAACCAGTGACATATCAAGGTATCCGTTGACGCGGACGGTGAAGGGTTGATCACCACCGTCAACCCAAGGGCGAGTGCTCTCGGAAATCACGGTGCCGCCCTCTCCATGACTGGCAAGGGGCTCCACCGCCTGCGTGGAGCTCTGCGGAACGAGATCTCCTGTGACATGAATATCGTAAAAGTCCTGGGAAAGGCCGGTAAGCTCACCAGCGAGGTAGTGGTTCTCCTCGTAGTTCAGCCCGGGCTGATCAAGATCTGGACCATAAGCGTTGGGAGCGATTTCATTGATCGGGATGAAGGAGGGCTGAATCAACGGGGTATCCGGTGTGCTTGTCGGATCATTGGGATCCGTATTCTCGGTAACCTCGAAGCCATCAGAGGCTCCGTCGCCGTCGGTATCGATCAGAAGTGGGTCCGTGCCAGGGTTGCCAGCACTTACGAAGACCCCTGTCGCGCTCTCCTGCGCATCCTGAAGTCCATCCCCATCGGTATCAGGGTTAAGGGGGTCAGTGCCTGCGCTGATCTCGGGGCCGTCAAGGAGCCGGTCGTCGTCAGAATCGTTATCGGTATAATCGGTTCCAGCAGAAATCTCCGCACTGAGAGATAAGCCGTCAAAATCGAAGTCGCTGGCAGAGTCGTCGAGGTTTGGGTCATAAGGGGCTGGGCCCCCCGGACTGCGCTCGAAGGTGAACCAGACAACTCCTCCGGCAGCATTTCCCGTCGCTGAGGTCAGGACAGGATTGTTCGCCAAGAACTCACCTATGGGGCCAGACTGTCGTACATTCACGGTAATCCCTGCAGCGGAGGGACCGGTAGCGGTAAAGCTCTGTCCAAAGTTCATGTTGTAGGCTCCACCCGCGATGTAGTAGGTGCCTGGTGCCAGATCCCCACCAATAACGCTCAGGAGACCGAGTTCGCTATCGTCGTTGCTTTCCAGAAGAGATCCATCGAAAGCGTAGAGACCGAGTTCAGTATCTGAGATCTCAGATCCCTCGCTGTCGAAGGTGATGCCGCTTTCCTCGAAGACGCCGAGAGGAATGGCAAGAGCTGGGCTTTCGCCACTGAATTCGGGTGTTGGTGGCTCTGGAGCTGGCACTTCGAGTTTGAACCAGACTGCGCCGCTTGCGTTTTCACCTTTAAAGGAAGAGACGACAGGGGCATCAGCATCGAAGGCTCCCGACCTTACATTAACTGTAATCGAACCTGCTCCTGCAGGGGCGGTGACAGTAAAGGCTGTCGAAAAGGCCGTGTTGTAGGATCCTGCAGCAAGGAAGTAGGTTCCTGGTTCCAGATCCCATGTGACCACGCTGAGAAGGCCAATGGCGTCATCGTTATTTGCCAGAAGGTTTCCCGCTGCGTCATAGATGCCGAGCTCGGTGTCGCCCACATCAGAACCGGTAGTATCAAAACTCGTTGTTCCTGGTTCGAAGGTTCCGACGAGAGGGAAGGCAAGCTCCGGGCTTTCTCCGGTGGGAATTGGCGGAGTAATGACGATTAATCCTCTGAGAAGTAGTTCGGTGTAGTCGTTCAGGCCGTCTCCGTCAGTATCCGCTGAGACAGGGCTTGTTCCGGTATCGCTGAGTTCCTCACCCTCACCGACTGGAATCACGAGGATGCCAGTTCCGGTCTCGACTCCATCCAGCAGCCCGTCTCCGTCACTGTCGGGGTTGGAGGGGTCGCTGCCTAGGGCCCTTTCTTGGCCATCGTTGGCACCATCATTGTCGGCATCAGGATCAGTGGGATCTGTAGCATCCGTAAATTCATCGGAATCACTGACCCCGTCGGCATCAAAATCTCCGGCTCCAAGTTGAGTGAGTTCGGTGATCAGGGGCCACGAGAGCTCCCATTCGTCGGGGATTCCATCGGTGTCGATATCTGGAGCAGGAAAGTCGAGAATGTCGGTGGGATCGGTGTTTTCTTCAACTTCGGCCCCATCCGCAGTGCCATCC
>JAQWTV010000063.1 GCA_029242545.1 Roseibacillus sp. | reverse complement strand
GCAGGGAGCAATTTTTGAGGTGGTTACTACTGAAGTCGATACGATCCCGATCCCAGAGGAAGTGTTCAGGGAGTTTGGCTTGCCGGTGGAGGTGCGGAACTTCCAATACAAAAAGATGCTCTATGGATTTCGGCACCGTCACAATCACTGGGACAAGGGGGCCTCAGTGCCGGATATGAGCCGCCTGGAGACCAGGATGTGGTTCTTTTATGTTGCAAAGCGCTGGATTGACATGGGACTCGAGGCGATTCACCTGGGGCAGGTCGAGATCATGGACGACTGGGACCGGGGTCACCGGCATTGGCGTGATCTCATGTCCCGGATCCGCTCCTACGCAAGGAAGCATGCCCGCCGCCATCTTGTTCTCATTGATGCCCATGTTCCCAGTGGAGGTATCGTGCACGATGGCAAACTGATGTTCGACCTGCACTCTTTCCCCTCCCGTCCGAAATCCGTGGAAGGACAGCCCCACCGGGCTGTTCTTGAGAAGGGCTTCAGTGACGCGATATACGGCCGCAGCAAGGGCGGACTTACCCCGAGCGGGTGGCGTTGTGAGTCACTTCCCTATATTGTGGAGATCGACAATTTCGGGCCCTCCGATCATCCAGGTGAATACCGCGCCAGTGACAAGTTTCATGTCTGGGGATGGGACGAGATCAACTGGTTCATTAAACAGCCGGAGAACTACCGGAACCAATGGCTCCGTTATGCCTACCAGTGGGTGCGGGATACCGATCCAAATGGTTACTTCCAGCTCCCTCTCCGTCGCTTCGAGCACTACTGTGCCAGCATGACTCCTCCTCGAGGCATGAAGCAGGAGGAAACAATCAAGGCGATCTGGGCTGGCATAGAGCGGGATTAAGGGGATCTTTACTCACCCGATATGGAATACCTAAGCACAGCACCGTGGATTGATGTAATCGTTCTTCTTCTTCTGATGCTTGCTTTTGCAAGGCATGAGGCGGACTGGGAGCCTACCACCGCACGCTCTGGCGTTTACTTCTGGTTTCTTAATCCGAAGGCGGTGCTTGTGTTTTTTCCGCTATGTATCCTCAGTCGGCTCTTAATGCGGCTCTACTTGGGCTCGGGGCAGATACTAGTCCTCCTCCTCTTCTTCCTCCCTCTTTCTCCTCTGCTCCATCGGTTTTTCTACGTTCCGTGGCGCAAGGCGTTTCTCATCGCAGGATGTTTGCTTTGCTACATGATTCTCGTAGCAGTCGGGATCTACCGTGCTGGTGTATCCGAGGAAAAACCAGATGAAGGACTCATCCTTGAGGATTTTTTGAAGATGAAAGGGTTCGAGGGTTAACTGCCACTCGTCTACCTGAAATGCATGAGGTTCCGCAGCGGCGACTCCTCCATATTACTATCGGCGACTCTGGTCTCGGACAGAAAGCGTATCTTTTCGAGGGGCTCTGACCTCACTGAGCATCGCGCTCAAGAAAGTTATTTCCGAGGAGTCGTCCCGTGGATACCCTTCACCATTAGCATGGTTAATATCTCATTTTCAGTGGTGGGCATGGTTGCGGCATGTCTAGGCATGATCACAAGCCCTCTCCTTGCGCAGAAACCTGATCAGGAGGGTGTCCCCGAACGGGCTCCACAATCCGGCCCTGACGAAGGCCCGCGGAGCCTGATGCAGAACCTGCCTGTTCTGGCAGCGCTTGATACAGACGGGAATGGCGAAATATCAGCTGCTGAGATTACGGCTGCCAGTGCGGCACTGAAGACGCTCGATAAAAACAACGATGGGAAGCTTTCCGCTAATGAGTTGCGGCCTCGGTTTGGCAATCGGCCACCCACCCGGGACCGCCGCAGTCCAGTTCCTGCTCGCGCGGACAGGCCTTCCACCCCTTCTGACAGAAATCCCCAGGCACCCGGGAAGATTGGGGGGCTGTCCCCTTTCGAAATCGTCCGGATGTTCGGGGTGCGAGGGATTGATGGCGTCTCAGACCGTGCCATGTCCGGTTACCGGCGCGTCTTTGGATTTACTGACGCAAACAAGGACGGTAGACACTCAAGAAAGGAATACGTAGACGGAGGTCGACATCTGACGCCTGAGGCCCGGGCGGGAATTTTCCAGGCGTCTGATACTGACCGGGACGACTTTGTCTCGGAGAAGGAATACGTGGAGAACCGGGTTATTACCGATCAGGCCAAGGAGTTGTTCGTCTCAATAGACTCTGATGGTGATGGACGACTGACCGGTGGAGAGATCGTCGGCAGCGGAAAGGTGGAGGATGCAAAGCTGGCTCTTGTAATATTTTCGGCATTGGACACCAATGATGATGAGATGCTGCACCTTCCTGAGTTCCTCTATACCTGGGGCCGCTGGGCGCGGGCCAGAAAGGAAACAAAGGACAGGCGGTGACTCCTCGCCAGGGGCCCGGATCAACTGAACACTGATGCGACCTTTACCGCGATAAGGGCAGGATCGAATTCCCCTTCCCCGCTCTTCATGGCAGAAGCAACCGCCTCGGTAGCGGTTCTGATCTGCTCGCTGGTATAATCGAGAGACTTGCCAATCTCTGAGAGCAGATGCTGCTCGGATTCATCTGCATGCCCATCGGCCCAGACCGCTGAGGCCATGAAGACGATAAAGAGAGCCCTCTTGAAGGGGTCCGTAGGCAGGGAGTTCTCGACTGACTCTGGATCATTGAGGATGGCATCGATATCCCCCTCCCCGATTCCGAGTCGGGAGGCGATATCCCGCAGGACGGAGAGCTCGCTCTCATCGAGATTGCCGTCGGCCTTCATGATGCTAACGGCCTTCGCGAGCATCGTTTCCGCTTCCACAGTTTCTGGTGATTTGAATTCTCCCATAAAGAAACACGTTCTTTCGGGGATTACCTAATGCTGTTGAGCGGCGGTGCCAAGGCTAGAATCGGAGTTCCAGGGAGAAGCAATGCCTTAATTCGGGCGGGTGGTGACAGGCTGAATAGAATTTGGTCCTTGGAATGGGGCGTCGGGGCCCGTTAGATCTTAGGCTATGAGAAGCGCATTAATGGTTATTCTTCTGGTGGTCCTGAGCGGGTGTGGCGAGAAAAAGAAGGCGGAAGGAAGTGGTAGCGCCGTCTCCATCACTCCCAAAGCAGCTCCGGTGGCTCCCAAGGTGGTGGTTGAGGAGAAGACTCTTGCCGAATACATCAAGAATAAGCGGGTGTATATTGGTGTCGGGGCGGAGACTGGTTTCGGGCAGTTCTATGGGAATGGAAGCTGGCAGACAGGCTCCATTGTTGATGGCGTGGCCACCACCTCGGGAGAGCCGGATCAAAAGGGCAGATATGAGGTCAATGAATTAACCGCTACCCTCATTTCGGAGGATGGAGGGGAGGATCTTCTGGATTTCTCCTCTCCTGAGCCAGTTGCAAATGACAAACTCACCATTACGAAAGGTGATGGGAGTCAGCAGGTTGTCACCATTATCAAGATTGAGGAAGCAGGTATTGTTCAGGTTGAGTCCGTGCCATCTAAGGGGGGAGCGGGCGCGGGTGACGTTGAGGATCTTCTCGGCGCTATTATTACGGGCGACCTCCAGGCCCTCGAGGCATTTCTGGAATCAGGTGGTGACATAAACACAAGAGAGCCTGATAAGGAGCGCAATACCCTCATGCATATCGCAGTGCTCTTCGGGAAGGAAGAATCTGTTAAATTGTTGGCGAAGTCTGGGGCGGATCTGGACCTTAAAAATACCAATGGCACTACTCCCCTGATGTCCGCCGGGTTTTTGGGAAAGAGAGATCTGGTGAAAATTCTCCTCGAGAACGGTGCGAGTCAGGATGTCAAAGATAACGGCGGGATGACCGCCCTTGATGTCGCCGCGATGTCTTGGGAGGACGCCAAGGGTATTGTCGATTTTCTCAACCTTGCGATATTCGTTCCACTTGGTTCTCCGCTCGATCCCAATGAAGTCAGAGCCGGTCGTGAGGATTGTGTCGACATCCTGAGGGATGCGAAGAAGTAGG
>JAQWTV010000026.1 GCA_029242545.1 Roseibacillus sp. | reverse complement strand
CAGAGGTGCAGCGAGTGAGGTATCGGTTAAGGAGGGGGCGATACAGTTCACCCGAACCCGGGGAGCGAGCTCGGCGGCAAGGGACCGCGTGAGTCCCTCCACGGCCCCCTTGGCCGCTGAGATGCTTGCGTGAAAAGGAAGGCCAGTCTGGACGGCGACTGTAGAGAAAAACACTGCGGCGGCTTCCTCACCCTTGAGGAGTGAGGGAAGGGCCGTCTGGAGAAGAGTTACCGCTCCGAGAAGATTGACCTGGTAATCTTGCAGGAAGTCGTCGTTCGAGAGCCTGCCGAAAGGCTTCAAGGTGATCGTGCCAGGGAAGTAGACAAATCCATCCAACCTTTCTGGAAGAGCAAGGTCGTGAGTCGAACCAGTGGCGTCGAAAGCTAGGCGATGAACCTGAGGGTCTTCAGGGAGTGTTTCGGGAGAACGGCAAGCGCAATAAATCTGGTGCCCATCCGCCCGTAGGGTTCTGAGGGCTTCAGCACCTATTCCGGAGGTTCCCCCAGCGATCAGAATGTTTTTACTCATAAGCGAGATGCGGGTTGGGTGGGGAGAGGGCTCTCAGAGTCGCTCCAGGGAGAAAATGTCCACATCGACGCCCTTGGAAGCGCAGGTGTGTTGAGGTTGACCTGACAACCGCTCCTGCCCGTTCCAGTCGGTCGGGAGGGTAGAAAAGGAATTCACTTCAGCATCCTGAAGCTCGTAGGGTGGATGATGAACCCTTCCCCTCCACATTCGGGACCCATCCTTGGAACTCGCGTATAGAGCGTACCTTTCCGTGAGGAAAAAATCCAAGCTGCCGGGCTTGGCAATACGGCGGGGGCCCGAGGGCCGATACTGAAAGCTCGCGGTCTCACTACAACCCTGCCTTCGCGCTCGGTAGTCGATCCATTCGCCCTTTTTGCTCTTAATCTCCGCCATGCGGTAGTTTAGGTTGAAAAGTCTCCGGCCTAGGCCGCAGGCAATCCGCTGGTTTGCATCCAGGGAGAAAAACCACACACCCGGAATACCAGCCTTGTCGTAGACGTAAGTCCTGACATTCAACTCCAAGAAGTTGGACATACCCGGGAGGCAAGGAAGGAGTTTCGGTCTCACATTCCTCATGGAGAATGGAACGATCCCGATCCATGCTCCTCCGTCGAAGCTGTCTACCTTCAAACCCTGCGGGAGGTGGGGCTGAACCTGAGTCACAGGCACTCTCCAATGGAGGAAGAGAAGATCCTTCCAGCTTTGATACATGACATGACCACTCCCCGGTCTGGTCCGGACAGCTAGGCGGTCTTTGAGGGCCGGTTTCCGGAATGCACCCGCGTCTGCTGAGCCAGAGGCTTCGCGGAATCGTTCTGAAATCGTAGTCATTGTGAGGGTTGACAGGCGGAGAGGGGCTCGGTGGCCTAAATTGAGGGAGCCAGTGTCCTGAGAAGGGCCGGTTGCCTATCCTCGCTCGAGCAAAGATAGGCCAGTGGTGTTCCTGTTGAGGGCGGCGCTGATTTCACGGGATAGTAGGGGCTGAGGAACTCATCGGAAGGATCACGTTTGGAGAATCCGTCCGAGTGGGGACCGGCATGGTCAGGAGGGGAGAGAAGTTGCGCCCCTGCACTGCGACTTGCGTGAACTCGAAGGGGAAGCTCCGTTGGCCGGTCCTTGGAGCACCGCACAGAGAAGGTTTAGGTAGGCTGTCTGCTCCGACGTTTTCCTTCCGCGCTCTGCGGAAATTGGCCGGGCTATGAAGGCTGTGTGGGAGATTAAGGACATTTCGTTGTTAATTTGTGTATTTTATTTGCGGCTTTAACTACTCAAAAGTTACGCAGAATAGTCACATCCGCAACACAAATTCCCATCAAGCTCGAATTATATCAAAGTAGTTTATTATTTGTTTACTTTTATCTGGCGGTAGCTAGGGTGCCATCGTTATGAGAAACTCAAATCAAGGGGTTTACGGGATTGGAGCAGTGGTGAAGCGAACTGGGCTCGCCGCTCCTACAATCCGGATCTGGGAAAAACGCTACGGAGCAGTGAAGCCTGGTCGGACGGAAACGAATCGCCGGCTCTACAGTGCTGAGGATGTAACTCGGCTGGGTCTCCTGCGATCCCTGACCGAAAGGGGCCACTCCATC
>JAQWTV010000004.1 GCA_029242545.1 Roseibacillus sp. | reverse complement strand
GACAAAATATCCTCCGCATTCTTGGCAAAGCCATTCTACGATATGATTCTCGCCCGTGAGCCGAATAATTTCGAGGATCCGATCGAGTGGGTTGCGGCTCCCACTTCCGTTGTCCGACTGTTCCTGAGCCCATTTATAGACCAGAGAGAGCGAGACTCCGAGTTCTCCAGCGATTGCCTTGGGGCTCGTTTTCTCGAAGGATTGCTTAAAGACCTCGTGCGAATCCATGGTCTGATCCTAGCCAAATCTTACCGCTGATGGCAAGAAAACGGGTGAGGCACGATAGGAGCAGTCTGACCCTCACGCGTTCGAGGGGATGGCCTGCTCGTCTTGATTCTCTTCGAGATGGGCAAGGTGTTCGGTCCCCAGCTCTTCGATCTCGAGCAGGGAGGCGACGGTAGAGAGGCGCCGTCGAAGGGGTTTGGCTCCAGGGAAGCCTTTGCAATATGCCATCAGACGAGAGCGCATGGCCATCATGGACTGTTTTTCGTTGCCGTAGCGATTGCTTTCGATTGCGAGACGACAATGTCGAAAAATGAGCTGCCAGCGTTCGTTGAGTGGCACGGGAGAGGGGTCTCTTCCGGTCTCCAGGTAGTTCTTGGCCTGTCGGAAGATCCAAGGGTTCTGCATGGCGGCACGCCCGATCATCACTCCCGATATGGCAGTGGTTTCTCGCCGTCTCTGAATATCCTCGCCAGAGCTCAGGTCGCCATTCCCGACCACCGGTATTGAGACGTGATGAGAGCACTCGTTGATGACTTCCCAGTTGGCCTCTCCTCGGTATCCTTGAGACCGGGTTCGCCCATGAATGGAGATTGCCTGCATCCCAGACTCCTCGAGAACGGAGCAGACTTCCGGTGCGTTAATCGAATTTTCGTCCCACCCGATGCGGATCTTTGCGGTGACGGGGACTTGATTTCCAACTGCTTCGGCCACCCCGCTGGCGACTGAGGCGAGAACCGGGCAATCACGTAGAAGGGAAGAGCCTCCATTCTTAGAGACGACCTTGTTGACAGGGCAGCCAAAGTTGATGTCGATGAAATCAGGCTGCTGCCAATCGATGATTTTCCGGGCTGCTTCTCCCATCCTCTTGCCGTCCGCACCGAAAAGCTGGACGCCTACTGGCCGCTGTTCATCAGTAAATTCGGTGTATTTCCGAGTGCGTGCATCCTGCTGAATAATCCCCTCACTAGAGACGAACTCGGTAACCATGACATCCGCGCCCAGCTCTTTACAGATACTTCGAAAGACGACGTCAGTCACCCCCGCCATGGGTGCGAGATAGAGAGGAAAGGCGCCGCTCTGGAACCAAGGAAGCACGGAGGGATGTTACCCCGGTTCCCGATGGACTGAAACGAATGTTTTGAGGAGAGGAGTAAGCGAGAAAGAGCGGAAATTCGGGCTTTATTCGCAGGGTTTGCACTCCCAGCCGATCTCTTCCATGAGGTCCTCCACTCTCTTCCCATATTCCACGTAGCTTTTGTAGCATTGATCCCAGTCCGGTTTCTGTCCGTCCTCAACATGGAAAACCGTGGCGACATGTGGCTCGATGGCGAACCCGCCATCATAGCGTCGAGCCTTAAGATCACGCATGATGTGCTGCAGGTGGCAATCACCCTCTCCAGGCATGCTGTATTCAGGTTCGGTTTGTCCTACTTTTGGATAGCGGCAGTCCTTGATGTGGACGTGGACAATATACTCCTTGATGTCATTGTAGAATCCCAGGGCATCCTGAAAGGGGTGGGGCTCGGACTTCGACCGATCACGCTGGAAGACCGGGTTGCCGGTATCGAATACCAGTTTCAGTCCCGGAACCTCTTCGATCAGGCGAAGGGTGTGCTTGGCAGAGAAGCCACCCCAGTTAGAGCAGTTTTCATGAACAGCTGTAATTCCCTCATCCGCAAACCTCTGCTGGATGATACGGAGCCTCTTAAACCGTTCTTCCTCGTGCTGATCTTCTCCCCAAGGTTCCTGAGCGTAGGACATTACCCGGATGATCTTGGTGCCGAGTTTATTCATTCGGGGTATGGCACGTTCGATTTCCCCAAGCGTGACGTCGAAATCATCGGTAATCTTCTTGGCCCAGTTTCCGATGAGCGATCCGATCTCCGGAATTTTAATTTCTTCCTTTTCGAGCAGCTTCAGGGCCTTGTTAAAGTCCTTGTCGCTGAGGTCGTGGATGCTTTTGCCATCAATGGAACGTGCTGAAATTGCATTCCAGCCAATTTCCTTGGTGGCTTTGATCTGGGTGGCAAGGTCTTTTGCTGCCTCGTCGGCGAAACCGGAGAGATACATGTGGGGAGAGGAAAGAGCAATTGTTGCGAGCTGGCAAGAGTGAGATGTAACCTAGTTTCCATTGCCGGGGAAAGGTCTGCCGGGGCCGCCTCAATTTTTAGATCCTCGAGACTGGCGATTTTGTGGGTTCGAGGCCATATTGGAGGAGTGAAAACACTCATCACCGGGGCCCTTGCCCTCGTTTTTTCCGTTCTCTCTGCTGAGGCGGTGGAATTTGGCAAGGACGTCCTGCCAATCCTGAAAAGCCACTGTTTCAAGTGCCACAGGGACGGCAAAGAGAAGGGAGACTTCAATCTCGAGCCCCACCGGATCAAGGAGCACATTGGCGCAGGACTGCAAATTGTACCCGGCAGAGCCAATAGTGGGCTTTTTATGAAGGTGATCCAGTCCGATGATCCCGAAAATCGGATGCCTCCAAAGGGAGCGGGGCTGGGTGAGAAGGATGTGAATATCCTCAAGCTCTGGATTACTCAGGGCGCAGAGGTGGGTGTGGAGGAGAGTGCCACGCCGGAAAAGGAGCCTTTGGAAGGTGTTTGGACGAATAAGAGCGGGAAAAAGATCAAGGCGTCTCTTCTGGGGGTGGAGCAAGGTAAGGCGATTCTTAGAATGGCTAATGGTAAGATCTACAAGTATCCCATCGCGAGCCTCGATGCCGAGAGCCAGAGGAGGGTGAGGGAATTTGCAGAGAAGAAAGAGTAGGAAAGAGACCTCTCAGTCCTCAGGCCAGATCGACCTTCCTGCCGTTTTCCCGGGCGCTCTCGTAAATCGCACAGATCAGGGCAACCGCTTTACGGGCCTCTGCAGCGTTAACGCTGGCTGCCCGTCCCTCGGCGATCGAGCTCACGACCTCTTCGAAGTTTTTTTGGTGTCCCTCGAAGTTGATTGCCGTGGGGTCGTTGGCCCCGAGACCGGCTTCAGAGCCCTTCATCATGGACTGGTGAATTTCGTCATCTCCGGGAGCCTCATTCATAAAGTCCCAGATTTCGAAAGATTCGTCAGCGAGAAAGGCGCTGCCCTGGTCTCCGCACAATTGCACTCGGGCAGGGTGACCATCTTTTGACCAGTTAGAGGTCGATCCCTCTATGACACCCCGGGCCCCATTGGCGAATTCTACGATCGCTACGGCGGTATCCTCGACTTCGATATCCGAGTGGGTCAGGCAGGCAGTGTTAGCCTGCACGCTCACCACCGGGCCGGCGAGGTACAGCAGGGCGTCGATGGTGTGGATTGACTGGTTCATGAGGGCTCCTCCGCCATCGAGAGCCCAGGTGCCCCGCCAGGCGGCAGAGTCATAGTAGGCTTGGTCTCGATACCACTTCACGTAGGCCGAGGCAGAGGTCAGGGTGCCAAAACGTCCTGAATCAACGGCAGCCTTAAAGGCGTCCATGGCAGGATGAAAACGGCGGTTGAGGACGGCTGCGAGGGAGACTCCGTTTTCTTCCGCAGCTCTCATCATAAGATCGATCCGCTCCGGAGTGATCTCGAGGGGCTTTTCACAGATGACGTGCTTGCCTGCCTTGAGAGCGGCAAGGGAGGGGTCGAGATGAGCGCCAGAAGGGGTGCCCACGGTGACAAGTTGAAGTTCGTCGTCGGCCAGAAACTGCTCGAGGTCGCTGAAGGGTTTTGCGTCGAACTGCCCCGCGAGTTGCTGCGCCGCTTCCGCCCGGAGGTCGAAAACGGAGTGCAGCTCCCCATCTTGCATGGCCTCGATGGCCTTGCCATGGAATTGGCCGATCATGCCGGCCCCGATGATTCCGAATTTCATGAGTGTGATTCCTGCGGGATGAAAGGTCTTCAGTTGGATCCGGAGGTCTTGGATTCCTTGACGATGAAACTGATGATTCCGACGAGGAACAGGACCACGAGGAAAATCAACCCTCCGGTCGCGGCCTGACCGGCAAAACCATCAGCCTTGGATTTCCCATTGAGGACCCAGACGGATCCGAAGGTCGCGATTCCAGTTGCGCCGATCATGAGGATATTCCAGATCACGCGCTTGCGACCGGTGGGACGTTTGTCGCCCAGTACTCTCCGGGAATTCATCATCAGGAGGAAGGTGAAGTAGGCGATGGGGATCAGGGAGCCGCCGATGACTGAGGTGGGAACGGCGAGGGCCGCCTTGGCCTGGCCGTCACCCCAGATAAATGGTCCGAGGAGCCCCGCCGACCCCGAGACGGCACATCCGATGAAGTACAGGGTCTTACTGCCGGGTTGATTGAAGAGTTCCTGGAAGGCGAAACCGTTGATCAGCATCAGGATGATGATGGTCGAGAGGGCCATGCCAAGGACGCCGACCCCGAAGACGGCCTGGGCGACGGTATCCCCGGTGAGGGGAGCAAGGCTGGTTGCGAAGGTGGCATTGTCCCGCTTGATGAGCATGGCTGCGATGCGGCGGTCACTCTCGTTAAGAGATTTCTTGGCGCTGGCTATCAGCGGGTCCATCTGGTCCTTGTCCTCCTGATCGACCTCATTTTTTTCTGCCTCAGCTTTAGCCTTCTTGTCTGCCAGTCCGTCCAGAGATCCCTGATAGGCTTTCGCCACCTTTGGAACAGGTTTTCCGGCCTCATCAAAGATGTCGTCCGTCTTGGAGTGGAACTGGGAGGCCGAGGCAATGACAACGCAGCCGGTGGCGATGACGAAGGGGACGAAAAGCCCGATGGAGAGGTCGAAGATGGCGAGTCCGCGATGCTTCCGCCCCCACTTCTTGCGGAGCATGGAGTAGGGGAGAAGAAAGGTCATGTTAATGCCGACCGCCGTTCCGAAGGCCGCAATGATTATGTCCCGTTGTTTTTCAGAAATGATGTTGTTCCAGATCTCCGGTGCACTCGATGAGCCAATGAGTTCGGCGTAGGCAGGTGCTGGATTAAAGAGATACGAGAAGTTTGGAATGAGTCCGCTGAAAATCTCGCCCCATGGGATGGCCCCCTTGGAGGTGAGGGTGACAACGACCAGGAAGAAGGAAACGACAATAATGCCGACCATTACCTTGAGGATCCGCTCGAACCACTTAATCCCCTTGTTGCCTCCCTCGTAGGAAGCGTTGACGGCAAAGGCCACAATGAAAAGAACCCAGCAGATGCCTGCGGTGGAAACCGCGCTCTCTCCCAGACCTGGAAGGAGGTTCTGCTGGACGGCAGCTCGGCCGAGGTTGAATTGAGGCAGGCACCAGACGATATTAGCGAGGATCACGGCAATGAGCCACGACCAACCGAGTAGGGGAGAGAGTCCTTTGTTAATGGCGCCGAAAGGTCGTTGCCCTGTTGAGAGGGTGACATAGGCGATGGCACTCAGCATGATGATCCCGCAGATCATCGCCAAGGGCTGAAGCCACATCAGGTTATAGCCAGAAATTGTGCCCAAGTAGAGTGCGCCCGCCAGCGATCCTCCCCCCAGGGTGATCGCCCCCTGCAGCCAACCCGGTCCGGAGAGCTTGGTGTAGGCTTTGGCCTTTCCGAGGGCGCCCTTGTCGGCCACCGACTCGAGGATTTCAATCTCGCGGTTGGGTTGGTCGTCGCTATTGCTCATGTGTCTCTGGTCAGCCTAACCGGGAACCAGCGGCAGCGGCAAAGAGGAAATTCGGGTCAAGCGCGGGGCCGATCGAGGGGGTATTCTCAAAGGTTATCAGGAATTATTCAGTATCCGCCAAGATAGACCTTTTGGAGGTATTCCATGCTCTGCCGGGCAATTTCGTCTGGGCTGGGCTCGTATTTGAAGACCTCGACCGAAATCCAGCCCTGATAGCCTATTTCGTGGAGAGCCTGTGCGGCGGGGGTGTGATTGACCTCACCCATGCCGGGGCCGAGCAGGTTGGGGTCGTTGGCGTGGTAATGGGCGATGCGGGAGGCATTGTCGCGGACGAGATCCCCCAGCGACTTCTGCTCGGAGCTCATGGCCTTGACGTCGAGATGGAGCTGGAGGCTCGGGTGATCGACAAGATCAAGGAGAGCGGCGGTTTCTTCTGCGGTATTGAGAAAATTGGTCTCTGATCTGGCCAGGGGTTCCATGGCGATAGTGATGCCAAGGTCGGCACAGTGCTCGGCAGCGGGCCTGAGAACCTCGACAGCTCGTTCCACGGATTCGCCATAATCCCACCCCGGCTCCAGTGAGCGTTGCTGGGGGCTTCCCCAGACCATGATATTCCCCCCAAGGTTGGAGCAAAGGTCCGCCAGCCGGCGAGCGTAATCGGTGGTGGCTAATCGGACCGAGGCATCAGGGCTGGTGAGGTGGTATCCCTCGGTCTTGGCCAGTAACCAGTGGAGCCCCACGATTTGAAGGCCATGATCAGCTGCTGCCGCCCGGTAGCTGGCAATCTCGGAGGCCGAAATGAGAGAGATATCGTCGGCAAGGGTGAACGGGGCAATTTCGATCCCGGTGTAGCCCGCAGCCTCAGCGGCCTGGCATTGCTCCGAAAAGCTGCGGTCCTGGAAGGTCTCGTTGCAAATCGCAAAATTCATGGGTCCGGTGTAGGGTCTGGAGGAGAAAATTGGCAGAAATTTCGTGGGGATGTTGCACTTGCTGGGATTGCGGTAAGGTGTAGTTCGTAGCACACTGGGTGAGCGTGAAGGACGGAGTAGACAATCAAGGAGGTGAGGTAGAGCCTGGTCCAGGCCTCAGGGGGGACCTGGCCACCCTGATCAAGTTGCGGCTTAACATTTTTGTTCTGCTGACAACCTTTTTTGGTTTTCTGATCGCTGTTCTCTCGCAGTCAGGGGCTTGGGAATGGGTGCAGCTCTGGGTTCTGGTGCACACTTTGATCGGCACTGCGGCGGCAGCCTTTGGGTCCGCGGTCTTCAATCAGCTGATGGAGATCAAGGAGGATGCCAGAATGCTCCGGACGGCTGATCGTCCGCTGCCTGCGGAACGGGTTCTTCCAACTTGGGCTTTCATGCTCGGCTGGATCCTTTGCGGATTCGGAATCATTCACGTTGCTGCTATGGTGGATAAGGGAGCCGCTACCTTGGTGGCGATCACGATCGCAACCTATGTGTTTGTTTACACTCCACTCAAAAGAAGAAGCTCCATAAATACCCTGGTGGGAGCTATTCCGGGTGCTCTCCCACCGATGATCGGATGGGTTGGAGGCGGAGGAGGAATGGAAGACCCGCGAGGTTGGTTTCTCTTTGCGCTCTTGTTTCTCTGGCAGCTTCCGCATTTTGTTTCAATTAACTGGTTATGCCGGGAACAGTACGAAACAGCGGGCTTCAGAATGTGGTCCGATGGAGACGAGTCGGGCAGGCGCTCCGGACTTCTAGCGGCCGCATTTTCTCTGGGGCTCTCGGGATTGGCGTTTTTCGCGTTTCTGATGGGATATGCAGGTTTGATCTTTGGGCTGGTGGGCGGTGCGGCAGGACTTTACCTGTGTTTGATGGCGGTCAAATTCGCGCTCGCTGGGGATCGTCAGTCATGCCGGCGGTTTTTTCTGCTCACCCTGCTCTACCTTCCGGTAGTGCTTACCGTGCTTGCCCTGGACTGGAATTGAGTGGTCTAGGAGCTGTGCCGCAAGTCGGGGTATTGAAAAGGTTATGAGAATTTCCCCTTCCAATCTGCCTTTGCCGTCCTAGGTTCCCCTCGCTGTGGCCAGACGACCAATCCATCTTGAGCCTGCCGAGAGAGATCCGGCGAAGCTAAAGAAAACAGGGCTGTCTATCGCGGTCCTGATGATGATTGGTGGAGTGCTGGTTACCTTTGCCTACAGGCTGAAACACCAGGCTGATGAGCAGGATGCCCGTCCCCACGTCGTGCAACGTCTGACCGAGGTGTTTTTTGGCCGAGACCAGAACAACAAGGCGTTTAGCACCGAGCAGCTGAAGGGAAAGACCACTCTTTTCACCCCACTTTCACTCCGGGAAGGGGAACGAATGAAGGAGGCGCTGGGTGCCATGCGGGATCTGTCGAGAAGATTTCCTGATGATGAGAGTCTTCGCTTTCTGGGAATCACGGTGGATCCTGAGGCCGATGGTCCAGATGAATTGCAACGCCTGCTCGCAGAGCTTGGGGTGGCAGATGACGAGCGCTGGTATTTTGTGCAGGCTGAGGAAGAGGCGGCCAGAGGTTATGTCCGGCACAAGATCCGAGCGGAGTTTAAGGAATCAGTGTCATCGCTCGAAGGTCCGCGCACGCGCTTCAGATCGACTCTCGTTTTTATCGACGAGAACCTGCATGTCCTGGCTCCGATGTTTGACCTGAACCTCGCTAGAGAGGTCGCTGCTGACGCAGAAAGATTGCTTGAGGAGAATCCCGAGGAAGCAAGAAGGCTCAAGGCTCGGGAACGGGTCGATGACGTGGAGAAAGCTCGGGCCCGTCTGAATGCGGTGCTGCGATATATCCGTGAGGGGGACCTGAAAGAAGGATAAGAGAATTATGACCGACAGAACCAAGATCATTCTAATCTATACCGTTGTCGCGGTTCTTAGCGCAACAGTGCTTGGAACCTCTTTCTGGCTCAGGGAATCACGCAAACGCAGGTTTACCCCTATTGTGGCTGACGCCGGTGGTGAAGTGGCTGAGGATTTTGGGAGTCTGGCGAAGGATCTCGCGCTGACGAACCAGGAAGGAGAGGTGATCAATCTGTCGGACCTCCAGGATAAGGTATGGATAGCGACAAATTTTTTCGCGACCTGTCCTTACTGCTTGGAGACTGCCGCTGAGGATCTGAGGAGCCTCTATAAGGAGTTCTCAGCAGAGGATGACTTTCACGTAGTATCCATCTCCATAGACCCGGAAACGGATCAGTTGGAGCAATTGCAGGATTATGCGAGTGCCGTCGACGCGGACAGTAGTAACTGGTGGTTCGTTCGCGGTGAGGAGAAAGTGATTCATGACTATCTGGAAAAAGAAATGGGATTCATGAAGGTCGTAAAGAACAAGGTTCCTCCTGCGAAGACCCGTTATTCCCATGATCGCTCTCTGATGGTTTTTGATGGATGGCAGTGCGTGAAAAAGCGGGATCTTCAATTTGCCCGGTCACAGGGGGAGAAAGTCAGAGAGAGCTACTATCAAGACGTGAGACAGTCTATTTTGAAGGGGCTTGCCAGCAGAAGACTCTCCTCAGGTGCGCAGCGATGAGCGAGTTGGAAGCTTACCGGAATCGTGAGGCGAACCTGGCACTAGCTGGGAGGCTGAAAGTCGCGGTCTGGGTTGTTACGGCGCTGGTCCTGTTTCTCGTGGGGCTAATGCGTCAAGTTAAGATTGGTCTGCCGGAGGGGGTGAGTCTGCACTTGCTTCCCCCCTTGCATGCTTTGCTGAACAGTGGTGCGGCAGCGTCCCTGATTCTTGCCCTGCTCTGTATCAGGAAAGGTCGGGTGGCTCTGCATCAGCGTTGGATCTATGCTGCGATGGGATGTTCGCTCCTTTTTCTCCTCTCCTATGTAACTTACCATTTCACCACTCCCGAGACCATCTACGGGGACCTTGATGGGAATGGGGAGCTCAGCGATACGGAAAGGATGGAGGCGGGGCCCATGCGGGTGGCCTACCTCAGTATCCTGCTGTCGCACATCGCTCTGGCTGCCTTGAGCCTACCCTTCATCCTGCTCAGTTTTGTCTACGGATTTACGAATCAGGCTGCCAGGCACCGGAGGCTTGCGGCGCGGGTTTTTCCAGTATGGCTGTACGTGGCGGTGACCGGACCAGTGGTCTATCTCATGCTGCGGCCGTATTATTAGTCGAAGAAGTTCCCAGAAGAGGGGGGCTTTCCGCTACACTCTATCCGCTGCAGGCATCATTTCTCGAGCTCAGGATCTGGGACCGTGTAGCCCGGAGGAGGGGTGACCCCGGGGGGGAGCGGGGTAATCGGTTTACGATACATCCGAATACCCCAGAAGGCAAGAGCGAGGGCAGGGATCCATCCGAAGAGAAAATGGATGTTCATCAAATAAGTGATCACCTGTGAGAGAAAACCCAGGATTACAGCTATAGGGACGATCACGATCCCTAGATTCTGCATGCTCCTCCCGTGCCTGTGCCAAGCTTCAATTCTCGCGATGATTTGCTTGTCGGCCGGAGAGAAGAAGGGAGTTTGTGGCAGGAGTGGCAGGAGTGGCAGGAGTGGCAGGAGTGGCAGGAGTGGCAGGAGTGGCAGGAGTGGCAGGAGTGGCAGGAGTGGCAGGAGTGGCAGGAGTGGCAGGAGTGGCA
>JAQWTV010000096.1 GCA_029242545.1 Roseibacillus sp. | reverse complement strand
GCTATGGTGATTCCGACCATGATCTGGGCGCAGAGAGCGAAGAAACAGACATTGCCGGGCGAGAGTTCGGTCTCGGTAATCACATCGACGGCGGTATGGATGTTGCCACCAAGCGCTTCGATGCTTCCGGACCACGCCCAGTAGGCGGAGACGAAGGGTTGAGTGAGGGTTTCGAAGAACTCGGGGAGCGCCAGCACGGCCCCGCTAAGGGGGAGTTGGAAGCCGACGAGATAGATGGAGAGCAGGGAAGACTGCTCCGGGGTCTTCATGACGGAGGAAATAGCTAGGCAGATCGCGGTGATGGAAGCATTGACCAGGATGAGGAAGACGACGTGGCTGGTAAAGGAGCCGCTGAATTGCCAGAAGAACTCTACGAACATGGCCATCCAGAGTGACTGCGCAAGGATGAGACAGGTGAGGAAGGCGAGTTTGCTGAGAAGGTAAGAGACGGGTCGAACGCCCCCAAACTTCTCCTTCTCCATGATCTTTCGTTCCCCGGCGACTTCGCGGGCGGCATTGTTGGAACCCATCAGGGCGAGGAGGATGACCTCGAACATGATCATTCCTGAGACCGCTGATCCGACTCTGATCTGGTCTTCGCGGACGTCTACCCGGGATTGTAGTTCGAGGACGATATTCTCCTCTGGAATATCGGAGAGGCGTTTGATGGGTTCCTTTCCCCTTTCGGCAAAGAAAGTGACGAGGATGGGAAAGCAGAGCAGGATGGCGACTTGGAGTAGAACCTGAGTCCGGTCGCGAAAGAAGATTTTCCAGCGCCGGGTGAGTAAGGTTCCGAATTGGCTGAAGGTGCTCGGCAGGCGGAGATGCGTAGCTTTGCTCTTTTTTTTCTTCTTGGCCGGCTGTTCTTCTTCCTCACTGGTGGATTCTTCACTGGCAGGTAATTTGATCACGCCGGCCTCGATATGGAGGTCGCGTGTGTGTGCAAGCTTCCGATAGTAGGCTTCGCGGTGTTTTGCCCAGGACTCCTGCCACTCAGTCCCGCTTTGTTTGGCAAGGGTGGGGTAGACTTCCTCGGAGTCGTCGACCGAGAAGTAGTGGGTGAGCTGGCTGGGAGGACCGTGGAAGGCGACGCTACCCTCGTGATTTACAAGGATTGAGTCGTAGAGTTCGAGATGGGCGAGGGAATGCGTGACCAGGATTACAGTTCGGCCATCGTTACGGGAAAGATCGTGAAGGAGGTGGACGATTTCGCGTTCAGACCGGGGATCGAGCCCGCTGGTGACCTCGTCGCAGAGGAGAAGCTTGGGGTCGGAGACAAGCTCCATAGCGAGTCCCAGGCGTCGCTTCTGTCCGCCGGAGAGGACCCCGATGTGACGGTCGGCGATAGGAGCAAGGCCGGTCTCCTCCAGGACGCGGTCGATGCGCTGGTCGAGCTCCTCGGTGTTGCGGCACTTGACCCGGAGGCGAGTTGCAGTCTCGATTGCTTCATCGACCGTGAGCTCGTCGTAAGCGATGGAGAATTGAGGAACGTAGCCAATCTCCCAGGGTTCAAGATCGCCTTCCTCGGAGAGATTGCGTCCTTCCCACCAGAGGGAGCCCCCCGACTCGGGATTGAGGCCGGCGATGGTTTTGAGCAAAGTAGTCTTACCGCAGCCAGAGGGGCCGACGATGGCCATGAAGTGGCCTCGCGGGACTTCGAAGCTGGTATGGTTCACCAGATTGACGGGGTCGCCGTCTTTCTGAATAGTGAAACAGACCTCCTTAAGTTCGAGCACGACTGATGGGAATCGGGGTGACGGTTGGTTAGGACAGGGTCCAGGGAGCGATAAGGACAGGATTCAATCCGGTTCTCTGTGGAGTTGGAAGCACAAAGGTCGTGTTGGGCGAGGAGGTTCAGCCGGGTAATTCTGCGTGCTTCGGGGGTAAGAGGATCCTTGAGCGAGTTTGCAGGAGTGTTACCCTGTCCCGAGAAATGGCCTCCCGAAGAGCACGAAGACGAGCCGGATCCTCCCGGGGCAGCGCCCGGGTGTGGGTGGGGCGCCTTGTCATCGGGTTGCTCGGGTTGGGTGTCCTGGTGGTGCCGGGCGGGTATATCTGGCTGAAGAACTACCTGAGTAGCGAGGGCTTCCGGTCGATGGTGAACCGGAAGGTGAGTCAGACCCTCAAGGTAGAGGCCGCTTTCGACGAATTCAAATGGGATGGGATGGAGGTCACCGCTCCAATGTTCATCGCGGAGGGAGAGGATTTGATCCGCAGAATTGAAGCTGAGGAGTTGAAGACAGAGGTTCGCTTTGCGCCCCTTTTGGGTAAACGGGTCGAGACCAAGAACCTCCAGCTCGGTCGGCTGCATGTTGAAATCGATGTAACCAGAGATGGTCCGGAGCTTGAAAAAAACCGTCGGCAGGTGGTGAAGTTTGAAAGTGCCCTGATTGACGAACTGAGTGGCACGGTGAATTTGGGAGAGGCGGACCTGCGCTGGTCCAGGATAAGGGGACTGGTGAAACCAGGGCAGGGCAGGGGCTCCTATGAGGGGTCGCTTACCCGTGGGCAGCTTTTCACCCCGCTATCGCTTTTCCCCAGACTGGATCTCGAGAAGGCGGACTTGCGTTATACAGAGTATGGAGAACTTATCCTCAAGAGTGGATCTTGGAAGGTTTTCTCCTCGGGACGGCTGGAGACCAGAGGCTCCATTGATTTCGAGGCTGGGGACTTTGACTTCGAGGGCGCACTGAAAGATGTGCAGTGTGAGGAGGTGGTTCCTGAAGACTGGTCCAAGCGTATTACCGGGGAGCTGATGTCGGACTTTACGGTAGTGGGCGAAATTGGAGAGGTGCCTCTCATCACAGGGGATCTTCGGCTTAGTGATGGTCACCTTACGGCCCTCCCGGTTCTCGACCGAATCGCCTCTTATACTTCGACCGAACGTTTTCGACGCCTTTCTCTTCGTAGGGCTAATCTGGATTTCAGGCACAAAGGAGACCGACTGGACCTTAGTAATATTGTCGTTGTCAGTGAGGGGCTGCTGAGAATCGAAGGATCACTGACCATCGATGGAGGGCAACTAGACGGTGACCTCAGGCTGGGACTAACCCCCTCGACCCTGAGCCGAATTCCCGTCGCTGCGCACAGGGTCTTTGAGCCGGGCACGGATGGACTTCATTGGACACCGGTAAAGATATCCGGGACGACTGACTCGCCGCAGGAAGACTTGAGCGACCGGTTAATTGCGGCCGGTTTCGAGTGGATGTATGAGATGGTTAATGGAGAACTTGTCCTCAAGTCCGGGGGGAAAGTTGCAGGAGACCTTGGGAAGGCACTGTGGAGTAGCGGGGGTGCGGCTGTTGAGATCGGTTCTGATATTCTTGGGCGCGGCAGCGATATTCTCAGTGGCGCAGGGGGACAAGTGAAGCCGCTTGGGGACGGTTTGAACAATATTCTTGAGGGAATCCTCGGTTTGCCGCTTGTCCCGAAAGGTGGTTTGCTTCCGGAATTACCTGAGCTCCCCGGAGACAGTAAGACGCCGGGTGACAATCCCCTCAATGAGGCGCCGGATGAGAAGGAGAAACCAGAGACCGGACTCCCTCTTATACGGGATCTAGGCAAGATTCCCGGTGCCGCTTTTGATCTCCTAGAACGGGGGCTGGGGTCCGACCCTGCCGAGAAGAGAAAAGAGGAAGAGGCTGAGAAGGAAGGGGAAAAGAGGTCTGATAAAAATTAGGATACTCCAGACCGTAAGGCAAAGAAGCTTCCCGAGCAGCCACTGGAGAAGTGAGGGGTTGTTCTTGGGGGCTGAAGAAACCAGCCTTGGAAATAGTGAGGGCTAGGGGGTGAGATCGCTGGCGCGGAATTTACTCGTTGACGACGAACTTGCGGCCCTTTCCGCTGATCCATGAACCTCTTGCGCTGCCTAGCAAGGCATCGAGAGTGCCCAGATCCTTGACCCGGAATTCGATGGTCTTTGCATGGGTGGTGGTGGGATATTGTTTCTGAACCATGTTCGCGATGTCGGCCCCGGTTCGTTGGCCGGCACGGTCGAGAAGATCCTTGCCCCGCTCGACGATTTTTCTTCCGGCTGCGAGGGTGCCATACTGGGCCGCAGGAGTGATTTGATAGACGCGCAGGGTGGTTGAGCCGATGGTGTCGATGGTGACCTCGGTGACGATCACGTTTCCGTCCAGAAGGTATTCATGCTTACTGATGGACGTAATTCGGCTGAGCGCTACCGCGTAGCTTCCGCCGGGCAGGGATCCCTGCCAGAACCCCTTCTCTCCAAGGGAGTCCTGAAAGGGCTTATCATCCTGGCCTGTCGAGGTGGAGTTTGGATTGGTGGTGTCTTGTGCCAGCCCAATCACAGGCAGGAGAAGAAGGGAGAGAATGAGCAGTAGTTTCATGATGTTCTGTGGGCTGTGTGGGAAGTATTAGGGTTGTCCCACCTTGCGTCAAAGGATCGTTTGGGGGATCTGCTCATCACTTCACGGTTGAAGGGGCCGTCTAGATCGGCTTTTCTCGGGTAGTGTCCAGCTATCGCCCCAACGTAGCGCTCCTGCTTCTTAATGAGCAGGAGCGGCTTCTGATCTGCGAGCGGATGAAGGTTGAGGGGGCCTGGCAGTTTCCCCAGGGAGGGATAGATGAGGGCGAGTCTGCCCAGGAAGCATTACTCCGGGAGGTGGAGGAAGAAATCGGTCTCCCTCCCGCCAGTTATGAAGTGATCGAGTTCCGGGATGGCTACCGCTACCTTTTCCCGCCCGAGATCCGACGACAGGAGGGCAAGCGCATGTCCTTTGACGGGCAGGACCAGACCTATTTTCTATGTCGGCTAAAGAAGGGTGCCCCCCCTGTCAACGTGGATCAGAATCCGCGGGAATTCCGTAGCCATATGTGGATCGAGCCATCGTTGTTCGATCTCAATTGGCTTCCTGCCTTCAAACGTCCGGTATACCGGAGTGTCCTCTCCGACTTTTTTGGAGTGGTATTGGACCCCTTGTGCTAAGCCAGAGGGCGATGCGTTACAGGAGTCAGAGGCCTTCTTCGCCGGCGAGCTCCTCTACTTCCGGGTCGAGGTAGGTTTCGTCGATGAGGTTCTGCGCCCATGGCTCGCTGCGAGCAAGGTGTCGCAAGATCCGTAGGGCCATGGCCTGAACCACAGGAATATCCGACCAGATGACTTCCTTAAGGTGGTGCCACTCGCCACCAAGGAGGGTTTGGGGTTTAGCAAGTTGGCCAAGGACAGACTCACTGACAAGGAGGCAGCGGTTGAAGTCAGGCTCCGTCGGAACCGGTGGAATTTCGTATGTCATCAGGGGAACACCACTAACCCGGGTTAGTTCGCATCTCGACTTGGCCCGGCGGGCGAGGTCCTTCCCGAGGAGCGACAGGGCGTGTTTGCGCTCGCGGTCCGAATCGTATCCTCTGGCCATGACTGGTGCTATCTGCCTGGACGGTTTCGGGCAAGGAGCGGTTCCGGAAAATCAGGATACAAAATATTTCACATCCGTTGGCATGGGCGATCTTCTGTGGTAGGCTTCGACCCGTGAGGGCTGCTTCTTCTCTGGTTGTGGTGTTGCTTGTCCTGATAACGGTCTGGACCACAGGAGCGTGTAGCTCGGGCTCTGTTGGATCTTACCGGTCGGCTTCCGTCCGTCAGACTCTGGCGCACTCACTTCTGAAGAACCCACGTGTTGGTCTCGCAAATTTCCATGTGAGCGGTCGTCGGGATAGCGCTACCGCAATGGACAACATGAGGCAGGCAGAGCGTGGAGCGCCCTCAATGCGCAGCTCCTACCAGAGAGCCCCAGGAGGATCAGTTTACCTCGATATTCAGATGCTTTGGGGAATGCATTACCTGACCAAATCGGGATGGTCCTATCGGGTAACGGAATTGGCGGGTGGGTCTCATAGTAAGAAGTCGAGCCATTACCGGGGGTTGGCTTTCGACGTGGACTACATTAACGGTGTCAAGGTGGGCCGGGGAAATCGTCATCTGAGGGGTTTCATGTGGAAGTGCCGTCAGTTGGGAGCGCGTGAGGTCAAGGGTCCCGGAACGCCTGGCCATAGTAGCCATGTGCATGTTGAGTGGTAGAGTTTGCAAACTCACTGGCACTATCGTCAGATCTTTCTTTTCGTCCAGAACGCGGTGTAGCGCAGAGCACCTGTGCGGAAGGCCAGAATCATGGCTGGGATCGCACAGGATAGAAGAGGACGACGGAGGGCGATTTTCAGGGCGGCTGCTAAAAAACGCGGCTGGGTGAGACTTCGGATTGTCTTCCGCGCAATGAGACCCCATGTCGGTTCAACGAGTGTCGTGAGATCGTGAGATTCCAAGGAGGAAAGACCCACGCCATGTGCAAAATGGCGATAATCCCTCATTGACCCAAGGGAGGGGAGAGCTCCGCTCAGGCAGATTATGTGCAGGAGCAGTTTTTCCGCAGCAGATGGCGTTGGGTCGATGGTCCAGCAGGCAAGAGCGGATCGACCGCCTGGCACGAGGACACGGTGGAGCTCAAAAAAGAATCCCTCTTTGTCCTGCATATGAGAGAGCGATTCTACCGCCATGGCACAGTCGAAACTTTGTGCGGCGTAGGTATTCTGGAGCCAGTCCCCTTGCTTGATAGACACCGCCCCCTGACTTGGAGGGGTCATCTCGCGGGCGTTTATTTCTTGAGTGTGTGAAATGGTGATTCCCGCTACCAGGGCGCCCGTTTGTTCGGCGATACGATGCGCATCGGTGCCGTAGCCACAGCCGATGTCGACAAGACGAATACCCGGTTTTAGTGAGAGGGCAGGAAGAAGAAGACTGAGGAGCCGGTTAGTGCCCGCTCTTACAGAGGGGGCGTCGCCTGGAGACCACAGCCCGTGGTGAAGGGTTCTTCCCCAGATCGAGCGGTAGAATTCGTCCAGTTCGTCATAATGATCTCCAACGTCATCAGGCGTGACTTTGATTGGAGAGCACAGCATTCGGAAATGTTAGAATCTCGGTTCCCTTGTGAGAGGGAGCATTACTTTTTCTTCCCCTTGGAAAGAAGAGGAGCCATCCGCTTTTTCATGCCTGAGGTAGCGGCTTCAGCAATGACTTCTTCGTCCTTAGTCAGGATAATAATGTAGCCGGCATAGCGAGTTCCGCTGTCGGGCTCCACATCAAATTGGGGCCGGTCGGGTCGAAAGCGGTTTTCCCTGATCTCTCTCACTTCCCCTTCTTTCTTTGAAAAAGAGTAGGGGGAAGAAGAGACTTCCATCTCGTCGTCAGCAGGGATGTCTATCTGCTTAGAACCCCGGCTGGCGATTGATAGCTTTCTGTTACGAATATCGCGGGCAATGACGACCCATTCCAGAGTGACACCCTCATAGTCCTCGCGGTCACGATTATCTATTTCTATTTTCAGTTGGCGCTGGCTCTTGCGGGTGTCGGCTGTGCGCTCAGAGCCGAGGGTCGCATTCTTAACCTTGAGCCTGATGTCGGCTGCTCCGGCGAGAGTTGACAGCATGGGAAGAGCTGCAACGAGGATCAGAATAGACCGTTTCATGGTCCGAGAGTATTGTCTTTTTGGTGATCTGCAACGATGGATGATTGGATCACTTCAGGTCTCTGGCCATCAAAGGCTCTATTTTTAGAGGTGAGACTTGTCCTGAAGGCAATGGGGCGGTTATCTCGCAGAGATGAAGATGGATGGCAAACTTCCGGGGTTTCTGGCCTTGCTGGCCGGGTGCGCTTCAGTTCTGGCAGCGGACTACGAAATGCGACTGAGGGAGGAGATAGAGGAAAGTCCCGGCCGGTTTCGCACGGTTGAGTCGAGGGAGAAATGGAAGCCCAGCGAGACGGCCGTGATCGTGTGCGACATGTGGGACCTTCATCATTGTAAGAACGCGGTGACCCGGGCAGTTCAGCTGGCCCCTCGGATGAATGCTCTTCTGGCAGCCGCCAGGGAGAAGGGCTCGCTCATCATTCACGCCCCGTCCTCGTGCATGCAGTTTTACGAAAATCATCCTGCCCGGAAACGTGCGCAGTCAGCGCCAGATGCTGGCAACATTCCAGAAGGCATCGAGCAGTGGATGACTTGGCTTGATAAGCGAGAGGAGGCGGCTGGTTATCCCATCGATCATTCCGATGGAGGAGAAGATGATGATCCCCGGGAGCATGCAGAGTGGGCGGAGAAATTAAAGGCGATGGGGCGTAATCCAGGTGCTCCATGGACCCGGCAACTCGGGCTGCTGGACATTGATAAAAGAAAAGATGCGATCACTGATTCTGGAAGGGAGAACTGGAACCTTCTCGAGCAGCATGACATCAGAAATGTGATCCTCGTGGGAGTGCATACCAACATGTGCGTCCTCGGGCGCCCCTTTGGGCTGCGTCAAATGGCAAGAAACGGCAAGAATGTGGTCCTGATGCGGGATCTTACGGATACGATGTACAATCCGGCGATGCCTCCGAAGGTAAGTCATTTTGCGGGAAATGACCTGATCGTGAACCATGTCGAAAAATATGTCTGCCCTACTGTCACCAGCGACCAGATCCTTGGAGGAGCTCCCCATCACTTTGCCGCCGACTCCCGTAAGCACATTGTCTTCCTGATCGGGGAGCGCGAATATGAAACGGAAAAGACCCTGCCCCGGTTCGTATCCAAATATCTCACGCCATCCTTCAGGACGACCTTCGTCTTTGCAGATTCGGAGGGCGCCTCCCGGAATAAGTTTCATGGCATCGAGGCGATTAGAGATGCGGACCTTCTCTTTGTCAGTGTCCGGAGGAGAGCTTTGCCCGAGGGGGATCTTAAGTTACTTCGAGATTACGTTCAGGAGGGTAAGCCCGTAATGGGAATCCGGACTGCCAGTCATGCATTCTCCCTCAGAGGAAAGCCTGTGCCTCCGGGGCATGCGGTCTGGGAGAAGTGGGACGCGGAGGTGATTGGGGGGAATTACACCGGGCATCATGGTAACGCGCTAGCAACCGCGGTTCGCTCTACAGAGGAAGGTCTTCATTTCCTTGGTGATAAAACCCCTTTTCAGTTCCGGAGTGGAGGATCCCTTTACATTAACAACCCGTCCCGCCCTGGTCAGGAGATCCTTCTCTCAGGCAAAGTGGCGGGAATCGATCGCCCGGAGCCCTTGGCATGGACTTTCAAGCGCTCTGATGGCGGGAAAACGTTCTATACCTCTCTCGGGCACGTTAGTGATTTTGAGCAGGAATCCTTTATCAAGATCCTACGCCGGGCAATTGACTGGTGCTTTGAGTAAGCTTCGCCCGGGGAGAGGCAATTCTTCTCTGGAGAGAGAGTCTACGATTTTGCGCGGTTGACAGAACGGGTGCTAGAGCCGATTTTGCGCTCCATCATGAAGAAAGGAACTCTCATTCAGCTCATTGCGTTCGCTCTATTTTGCGTAGGGCTCTCCGCTCAGGAGGAGCCCGCACCTGCTGAGCCCGCACCTGCTGAGCCTGCGCCTGCTGAGCCCGCGCCTGCTGAGCCTGCGCCTGCCGCTCCCGCAAAACCAGCGACGCCACCTGTGCCTAAGCCTCCCGCGCCTCCGGCACCCAAGACTCAGCCAGCTCCGGAAGATGTAGCTGCTCCGCCAGAGGGCGCGGAGAAAACTGAATCTGGGATTTTCTCAAGAGTCCTTCAGGAAGGGACAGGAACCAGTCACCCCAAGGCAGATGAAAAGGTCCGGGTTCACTATTCTGGATGGCAGACTGATGGCTACAATTTCGATAGCTCGCTGAACCGAGGTGTTCCTGCGACCTTTGGATTGAATCAGGTCATCAAAGGATGGACCGAGGGGGTGCAGCTGATGGTTGAAGGAGAAAAGCGCCGCTTCTGGATCCCAGGTGAGCTGGCCTATGGTAAGCTGGAGGGAGAGCTTCCGCCAGTCGGCGAGAATGGGAAGCGTCCGGGAAGGCCTCTCGGGCAACTCTGCTTTGATATTGAGTTGATCAAGATTCTCCGGCCTCATCCGACTCCTGAAAATTTGACAGCGGCACCGGAGGATGCCTCCGCCAATCCCTCTGGAGTCGCGTCCAAGGTCGTTAAGGCCGGTACTGGTGAAGCGAAGCCGAAGCCGACCGATAACGTGCAGGTTCATTACACGGTCTGGACCGCGGATGGTAAGGTTGTGGACAGCACCCTGCCTAATGAGCGGCCAAAGACTCTTCCGCTAAAGCGGACCATCAAGGGCTTCACGGAAGGAGTGCAGATGATGGTTGAGGGAGAAACGAGAAGGATCTGGGTGCCGACAAATATGGCCTACGGAGCAGCTCCACCTCCCACCGCGCCTGAGGGAATGCTGGTTTTTGAGGTAGAACTGCTGAAGATTCTCAGTAATTGAGGAGCATTCTTCACTTTCGCCGAGCGAACAACCCGTAGCATCGAGCCATGGGTAGGTGGTTCTATTTAAGGGACCCTATCCCTGGCTGGCTGAGCTGAAATCCATGGGTGAGAGGACAGGAGAAACATCGGTTGCCCTGCTAGAGATGCAGGAGATCGATAAGTCCTTCCCCGGAGTGCAGGCTCTCAAGGGGGTCAACCTCGATTTATATCCCGGAGAAGTCCTTGCGCTCCTAGGGGAAAATGGAGCGGGTAAAAGCACTCTGATTAAAATCCTGGGGGGGGCTCATACTCCGACCGCTGGTGATGTTCTGGTAGAGGGCAAGAGGGTGGATCTGTCGACGCCGCACGCAAGTCAGGCGGCAGGGATCGGGATCATCTACCAGGAATTCAATCTCGTGCCGCATCTCAGCGCGCGGGAAAATATTTTTCTCGGACAGGAAAGAGGAAGGGGAGGCTTTATCGATGCCGGAGAGGAGCGCCGGAAGGCGCTCGAGCTCTTCAGTCGGCTTGGAACCTCCATTGATCCTGAGCAGCGTTGCTCTGAGATGACGGTAGCGCAGCAGCAGGTTGTTGAAATCGCCAAGGCCCTGTCGCAGAACGCCCGGATTCTGGTGATGGACGAGCCGAGTGCCACCCTGACGCCACAGGAGGTAGAGCGACTCCTTGGGATCGTCAGAGAATTGAGAGCGCAGGGATTAGGGATTATCTACATCAGCCACCGACTGGAAGAGGTGTATGAGATTTCAGATCGAATCATGGTTCTGCGGGATGGGGGACATGTTGCGACCAAGCCAACGGGAGAGCTTGGTCGAGAGTCCCTCATTGAGCTCATGGTAGGTCGGAAGCTGGAAAATGAGTTCCCCTCCCATGAGCCTCACATTGGGGACGAGCGTCTTGAGGTCCGGGGATTGAGCAGGGGGTCAGCGGTCCGTGATGTGTCCTTTTCGGTGCGCGCAGGGGAAATCCTGGCGCTCACCGGCCTTGTCGGTGCGGGGCGGACAGAAACTGTCCGCCTCCTTTTTGGGGCAGATCAGCCGGATTCAGGGTCGATAAGTCTCGACGGGGAGGCCCTCGATCTGAAGAACCCTCGTCAGGCGATTCGGGCGGGTATCGGCCTGCTGACCGAGGACCGGAAAGGACAAGGGCTGGTCCTCATGCACTCGGTCAGGGAAAATTTTGGTCTTCCTAATCTGGCGGAGTTTTCCCGTTGGGGGATGGTGAATAGAAAGAATGAGCAAACGAGCTTCGGTGAATTCGTGGATTCCCTGCGGATCAAGGTGCCGCATCAGGAGGAGCTGGCTCAGAACCTCTCGGGTGGAAATCAGCAAAAGGTCGTGCTTGCGAAATGGCTTCAACAGAATTGCGAAGTGATCATTTTTGATGAGCCCACCCGGGGAATTGATGTGGGCTCTAAATATGAAATTTACCTCCTGATCCAGCAGCTGGCGGCCGCGGGCAAGGTGATCATCATGATCAGCTCTGAGTTGCCCGAGGTCCTTGGTCTGGCCGACAGGGTGTTGGTCATGCATGAGGGAAGGATCACCGGGGAGATCACTGATGTCCGGAGCGCTACCCAGGAGGACATCATGAACCTGGCGGTTGCTTGAGGCCGCGGGGGCAGGATGATTCAGAGGATTTTATCAGTCCTTCTGATGGGAGTTCGCTTTGAGGCGAAGGGCATTGAGGGCAATAAAGCCGGTGGCATCATCCTGGTTATAAGCTTCTTCAGCGCCGCCCTCCATGGTGGCGACATCCTCACTGTAGAGCGAAAGGGGTGAGCGTCGTCCCGCATTCATGATGTTACCCTTGTAGAGCTTCAGCCTGACCTCACCCGTAACGGTTTGCTGCGTTTCGGTTACCAGGGCCTGCAGAGCGAGGCGCTCGGGAGCGAACCAGAATCCATTGTAAACCAGCTGGGCGTACTTGGGAATGAGGCTGTCGCGCAGCTGCATGGCCTCGCGGTCCATGGTGAGGGTTTCAAGATCTCGGTGAGCGGCAAGCAGGATTGTGCCTCCCGGAGTCTCGTAGATCCCCCGAGATTTCATACCGACAAATCTGTTTTCCACGATGTCGACCCGCCCGATGCCATGCTGGCCGCCGAGGGTGTTGAGAACTCGCATGATTCCGTAG
The DNA here is from genome assembly GCA_029242545.1 of Roseibacillus sp. Classification (GTDB taxonomy): domain Bacteria; phylum Verrucomicrobiota; class Verrucomicrobiia; order Verrucomicrobiales; family Akkermansiaceae; genus Roseibacillus_B. The sequence continues at coordinate 2,870 of JAQWTV010000096.1, read as the reverse complement.
GGGCTCAGAAGGGTATATCCGTCTCGTTCACCCTCGACGTTGACGTCCTCGAGGCTGGAGAGAATCTCGTCCATTCCTTCGCACTGGAATCCCACCACATTGCCTTTGTCAAAAAGGAGCTGGAGGTAGAGAGGTCGATCGGGCGCTTCCTCGGGGGAGACGGACAGGACATACATCTCGCGGTCTGCCTCCGTAGTTCCATCATACCATGGATCTTCCAGCATGCCGGCCTCGAAGGAAATATGGAGGAGGTTCCGGTCCATGGAGTAGGGCTTTTTCAGAGAGGCCTGCACCGGAATGTTATGAGCGTCCGCGTAGGCAATCATCTCGGTTCGGCCGGGGAATTGCTTACGAAAGCGCTCCTGGCGCCACGGAGCAATGACCTCAACCTCGGGTGCGAGGCTTGCTGAGCTGAGCTCAAACCGAACCTGGTCGTTTCCTTTTCCTGTTGCTCCATGGGCGATGGCATCCGCTTCTTCAGCAAGAGCGACGTCGAGCATGCCCTTTGCGATACAGGGGCGTGCGATGGAGGTGCCCAGAAGGTAGCGCCCCTCATAGACCGCGTTGGCCTGAAACATCGGGAAGATATAATCCCGGGCAAAGGTCTCCCGGAGATCGCCGATGAAGCATTTGCTGGCACCTGTATTGAGGGCTTTTTCCTCGAGACCATCCAGCTCATCTCCCTGTCCCACGTCTGCGCAGTAGGCGATAACGTCCGCACTGTAGGTCTCTTTCAGCCAGGTAAGCAGGACGGAGGTGTCCAGTCCTCCGGAGTAAGCGACGACGATTTTCATCGCCGCGGAACTTAAAAGGAGAGGGCCGAGAGTCCAGAACCAAGATTGGGTAATATAGAATGAGATTAGCTCAGGGGTGGGCTTGTGTCCTCTTGGCGGCAGGGCACACTCGCTCCCGGAATGGAGATCGAGCTAACGACAGGCGGGTGGGTGTGGGCGGTTCTCGCCGCCCTCGCGGTGGGAATCTCCAAGACCGGCTTCGGAGGTGTAGGGCTCGTGGCGGTTTCCATCATGGTGGAGCTTTTTGGTAAGCCTTCGGTAGGAATTCTTCTGCCGATGCTGATTTTTGCGGATATTTCGGTGTATCCGGTATTCCGGAAACACGGGGCATGGGGTCCGGTGTGGAAACTTCTATCCCCTACACTGCTGGGATGCGCAGCAGGCTACTTCGTGCTCGACTGGATGCCTGAGGAGTCCGCCCGCTCGGTGGTGGGTGGAATCATCGTGGCGATGGTAGGAGTGCAGCTTTTCCGTAACGTAGGGCGGGAGCGTTTTGATCGCCTCGCTCGTTCGCGGGAGGCCGGACTTGCGGCGGGGTTCGCGGCGGGCACTGCAACGATGGTGGCCAATGCAGCGGGACCGATCTTCCAGCTCTACCTGCTTTCCCGGCGTTTTGAGAAACTGGAACTCATCGGGGTGGGAGCGCGCTTCTTCTTGCTCGTCAACATCCTCAAGGCACCTTTCCTCGGAGGAATGAGTTTTATCAACGGGGAGAGTCTTCTCTTCAATCTCAAGCTCGTGCCGGTCATCTTGCTGGGAATCTTCCTTGGGCGGCACCTTGTCCACGCGGTGTCACAGCGCCTCTTCGAGTGGCTCGTGATTCTCTTTGCTCTTGTTGCCGGAGGCAGGCTTTTTCTCTTCTAGGGCAGTTGCCTCTTACCATGGGCCCGAGGGGGACTGCACGCGTTTCAGAGCCTTGTAGTTCTCTATGGCAAAAAAGACCATGAACATGGGAAATAGAATCGACTTGAAGACGAAGAAAATCCCCGCCCCGGCCACAATCGCTGCAATCATGCTGATGCGGAGGGTGAGCTCGATGCGAAGGGGACCGAGGACTCCATTGAGGGCCTGCCCTCCGTCCAGGGGATAAACCGGAATCAGATTCAGAATGGCCCAGGCCAAGCTGACATAGATAAAAAAGTCCGACATCAGACCAACGGTGCCTCCCGTCCATCCGACCTCGTCTCCAATGATCAGCGCAGCAAGGACAAGAAGCCCGCAAGCAGCTTGCAGGAAAGGTCCAGCCAAGCTGACTAGAATTTGCTGACCCCGGGTGAAGCGGGCCCCTTTGGAGACGGCGATTCCACCGAATCCATTGAGAACAATTGCGATGTGACGACACCCAAAGAGACGCATTGTGAGAGCGTGTCCGAGTTCGTGAATGAGTACGGACACAAACCCCGCGACCATGAAGAGAAGAACCGGCAGGAGTTGCTCAGAGTCTCTGACACTGAGGGCGCCTCCCAGGAAGGCCAGGATGGCCCAGTGCCACGGTTCCACGGTAACCGGGAAGCCGAAGAGACGGAAACGAATCACGCGGAGAGGCTAATCTCTCTTCTCGCAGAGGTCGAGTGCCCAATGGGCATCGTCAAGGGGGGAAGGCATGCGTCCAGGCCCCATCCAGGCGCTCGAGCTTGTCGGCGAGAGCCGAAATGCCAGACGAAAAAGACTATTGTGTTTTGGCAGTTTTTTTCTTCGCGGCTTTCTTGCGCGGTGGAAACTCAAAGGTAGGCCGCCCCTGCTCGAAGTCGTAGTTCAGAAAGGCATCAAACTTCCGCTTAGTACGGTTGGAGACAAATCCCTTCAGAAGTTCACTTTTCTCCCCATTGAGCATCCGGATAGCGGCCTCACGGGGAATCTCGGCTGAAAGGATGGTGCGCGAGAACTTGACGCCATCGGGCTCTTTTTTGGTTTTCAGCGAGGGAACAAGGTAGCTCTTTCCAGTCTCGTAGAGGTCGTGGGCTGCTTCCTCGTGGGTGATGCTGGCAACGATCTGATCCTCCGATAGATCTTCTGGTTCGTCCTGCTCAAAGACGAAATTGGTTTTAAACCGGCCCTTCTTTCCAGTCTTGCTGA
>JAQWTV010000088.1 GCA_029242545.1 Roseibacillus sp. | reverse complement strand
TCCGGCATTCCGTACTGATTGGATCAATCGATAATCGAAATTCATCTGGTGCGGTTTCTTTCTAAGCCACGTCAGAGCAGGCGGGACATTGACTGACTCCGAGTAAAAGACCCCTTCGCCCGCCTCGGAGAGGATTCGCGGTTTAAGATTTGCCCATTTTTTCTCGCGCTCAGGACCACTCCCAGTGATCTCGAGGACTTCTTCGCCAATCCGGGAGAACGCTTCATGCATGCGAGCTGGACGAATCAAAGACGCAACATTGGATTCTGCATGCAGTCTCTTGGGATGATGAAAAACGACCATTCGCTTAGTTTATATTTCGTGGTGGCCCGAACCGCCTATCAGGAGCCGGCAGGAGGCCCTTGCTCTTTTCCTGACACTCGTTTCTGGATTGCCTGCCAGTAGCCTGACAAATCCTTACGAAAGAGTAGTGCAAGAGGAGGCAGCAGAAGAATCAACATAATCGTCGCGGTTACTGCTCCCACCAGAAATGCGTTACTCAGAGAAAGATAGCTCTGGACAAAAGCGGCGAGGGCTCCCGTAACCGCAATTAGAAGAAGAATGATTCCCACCTGCCGGTAGGGCATGAGCTTGAACCATCTTGTCTCAAGGAGGCGGCTGCAGTGACACAGACAATAGGGAAAGACGTAACCCCAGAACACGATCACGGTCCCCCAGGCAGCACCTTGGAAACCCATATGGGAGACCAGAGGATAGCTTACCACAATATTGAGAACCAGGGTTCCCACCGCACGTTTTAGAATAAGATCTGTTCGACTGGCCGCCTGGAAAATGGCGGCAAAAAAGACGAGGCGAGCGGGCAGAAGCAGGAGATACACCCGGAGAGGACCTGCGCTATTTTCGTAATCCTCTGAATAGAGAATCGTCATTAACTCCGGGGCAATCACGAAGAGAACTCCTCCAATCGGCAGGAGAACGACCGCCACCTTACGCGCTGCTTTTCTCCATAAGAGAAGGGCCTCCTTCTTGTCATTACTTTTATAAAGGGCAACAAGCTCAGGAAGCACGATCGCCGTGGCGGGGACGGTGATCATCTGGATAAAAGGGATTTCCATCGCCCCATTCGAAAATACCGCAAAATCCTCCCTGCTACACAGCATCGACACGAGGACCTGATCCACCCCCATCGCGAGTTTTTCCAGCATCAGGGCCAGTCCAATGGGCACTGCATATTTAAGCTGACTCGACATTCCCGTAAGAGTGGGCCGGCTCCCTTTCTCTCCGGGCACAGCTCGCAGCATGAGAAACAGGCCGGAGCTCAGGACGATGATTCCTGAAATGGTTGTTGCTCCAACCGCACCGGCAGGCCCCGCTGCACACAACCACACCGCTCCAACCACAAGGCCTACTCGGGCTAACCGGGTAGCCAACGTATGAAGCAACAACCATTTAACCTTCCCCTGCACTACGAGGATAGCACTTACTGCAGTGGTCGGAAGAAAGAGAACGGGATAGAGCGCAAAGATCAGTAACGTCTCTTCCAGTTCAGGATTGGAAAACTGAAGAGCAATCAGCCGGTTTCCCCCAAGTGCGAGGAAGAGAGAGAACAAACCGCCGAGGGCCCCGAGAAGGATGAGGTTTTCCAGGAGGACAGACCGAAGTCGACTCGTCTCTCCGGGAAGAAAATAAAAAAGTGCCGCAGGCAGGCCCAATCCCAAGAGCGGACCCACAAACTGGTAGACCAGAAGAGTTTGCCGATAGGTCGCATAGTCGACCTTGTCAAATACCCGTGACAACACCGCCGCAATTGCCAGCATTCCCAAGGCCGCAACTCCTTTGCTCCCCGCAAACGCGAGGGTCTTCAATGTGCGAGACTGACTCAATTGATGTGTGTTTCCCAAAGGGCACTGACCCTGAGGAACGACTGCGATGATGCTGCGCGAACCGGACCTCGCCTTAGTTGGCTCCTGAAAAGCAACAAGATTCCCGCGTAGCGTTATCCGGGAGGTGAACCTATCCCGTCCAGTTCTCCCCTAAGGCTCATAAACCTCTACCTCAACGACATGGAAGTCGTTATTGGCCGTGTTACTGATCCCGTTGATCCTCACGTAGCGGGCCTCGGCATCTTCGAGACTGATCTCCTGCCACCCTTTGGCTTTTTTCTCGCTACCAACCACTTCCCAGGACTCTCCATCGGCTGAAATCAGCAGACGGTATCCATACTTCCGGCTGTCCAGCTCATATAGAAGAAACCTGATCAGGCCAATCGGCCTAACGGAACGAAGATCGATCGTAAAATTGCAGGGAGTGGGCCCAAACGCGAATCCCTCTCGGGTTTTGTGATCCGTTTTGCCATCAATCATAAGGTCGGGCCTCCGGGCCCCATCAGCCCGCGCTCCCTTGGAGGCCAACGCCAGATTCTCTGATGGCTTTTTCGGCTCTTTCTCCGAGGCTGCCGAGGCTGCCATCGCCTTGACTTCAGGAAGGCTCCTGACCCTCAATTCCTCCTCCTCAACCACCAGAGCGTCCTTGATTTTTCCATTTCGAGTGAGTCGCCGCTTTTCGGCGTCAAGAGCTCGGAAATAAATACTCAGGGTGGTCTTGAGCTTTTTGCCACGGGCAGATTGGATTTCGGACAACCCCCGCTCCCATGTTTCGCGGACTCGCTTGAAGCGGTAATCTGCATCGGGAGACAGCGGCCCGGGGTCTTCCCCTCCCTCAACGAGCTCGATTTCAGCCAGAACCTGAGCCGCCGCTTTGAGTTTTTCGGCCCTTGAAAGCTCCCCTTTTACCTTTTTCAGGGAATCGACGTAATTGAGCCGCGCCTTCCTTGCCGCATTCCCATACTCATCCAGTTCGGCATTCATGCGCTTCTCGAAAGAAGCCCGATACTTTTGAATGGTCTCCTCCACATCAGCAACCCCGACCAGTGTCAGGCAAAGGCTGATAGCGGGGGCGAGAAGAAACCCACTGAGGAATAGTTTCATGATAAGAACGGGTTCATCTTAATTCTCTTACGAATTCTCCTGTATTCAAGGGAATTACCGTGACCACTCTAGAGCCCCAAGAACCTTTTTTTTTGGTCCTCGTTGGGCAGGAAACAATGATTTTGCCGCAGAATCCGGTGGCGATTCCGAGCGATCACCCGGTAACAGAAATCCCGGAGGAACCGGGGAATCCAAAGGCATATGCTGGCAGCCACTCCATATCCACGCAATCTTCTTGCGATGCGAAGAGCAGCCGTGCTGCGTTCATAAACCTGTCCATCCTCGAGAAGATACATCGTGTCCAGCCCGGGCGAAGGAACACCATACTCGGCCAATAATTCACAACCAGCCTCCGACTGAATAGACGCAAATTGGAAGATGGCATCACGATCTCTTCGCAGGACAAATCTTACTACTGCGGAGCAGAAGCGGCACTCGCCATCGTAGAAAACTACAGTCATTCCTCTACAGGAGTTTCGATCCCCAGAAATTCACTGATAGCCGACACCACCCAGTCCTGCATCTCTCTCTCGAGCTCTGGATAGATCGGGATGCTGAGCACCTCTCCGGCCAGTTGGTGCGCGACTCCATTACCCTCTCGGCTACTTGCTGGCAGCTCCGCAAAGCACTCCTGCTGGTCCATAGTGAGCGGATAGTAGACCTCACTTCCAATCTCCCTTTCCGCAAGATGCGCCCTGAGTAGATCTCGCTGCCCTGGACCTCTTACCCGCAAGGTGAACTGGTTCCAGATGTGTTCATTATGCTCATAGCAGGCCGGAAGGACGATTCTCGCCTCGGCCAGAGCCTCTTCCTGGGCCTTGGCGCAGCAGCAATGGGCTGGAGCTGCCGGCACTACGCCCTCGAGGGCAGACAACCTCTCGAGGTAGTAGACGGCGTTGGCCTGACGGGCCCTGCTATAGCTGTCGTAATGGCCCATCTTCACTCTCAGCAAGGCGGCCTGCAGGGGATCCAAGCGGAAATTACCCCCCACCTCCCGGTGGAAATACTTCGGCTTGGAGCCATGCATCCTGAGCATTCTCGCCCGCTCCGCAAGACGGTCGTCATTGCACACCACCATCCCCCCGTCACCAAAACCCCCAAGGTTCTTCGAAGGAAAAAAGCTGAATGTCCCAAAGTCTCCTATAGTTCCACATCCATTCCCACGGTAGCGCGCGCCGATCGCCTGTGCACCATCCTCCACAACATGACATCCATGCTCCTCTGCAAGAGCCATGATTTCCTCCATCTCGGCAGACTGCCCAAAAAGATGCACCGGGATGATGGCTTTGGTTTTCTCCGTTATCTTCCTCGCTGCATCCTCCACATCGATGTTGAAGCAAACTGGGCAAGCGTCCACGAAGACTGGGGTTGCTCCCAAGCGCGCAATGCACCCGGCCGTTGCAAAAAAGGTGAAGGTCGGACAAAGCACTTCATCTCCAGGCCCAACATCCAGCGCCATCAGGGCCACCAGAATGGCATCTGTGCCCGAGGACACTCCAATCCCGTGCCTCGCACCAACGAAGCCCGCCACCTCTTTCTCGAATTCCTCCACCTCGGGCCCCATGATAAAACGGCCTGACCTGAGAACCCTGCCAAAGGTTGCTGTGAGCTCTTCTTCCAGGGGAAGGTTTTGCGCATTGACGTCGAGCAGAGGGACTTTCATCGGACTATTCGGGAAGGTGGTCTTTAGGTTGGCGGGAGAAACAGGCGGCCGTATCAGCCAGTCGCCCGGTGTTGGAGATAGGCAGGAAGGACCCGCTCGATTTCAGCTTCCATTTCCGGGGGCATTTTCCTGTTGTATTCACTGCCCTCGAAATCTGTCTTCTCGTATTTTCCCGAGAGAGCCCGGCGCAACGCTTCTATCAACATCTCCAGCTGCACTTCATACAGGCGTTCGGAGAGATCGAAGAGCGTATCATCCCTGAAAAGGGAAATCTCTCTCCGCTCGAGCACTCTGCCGGCGTCTACCCGGCTATCGATCAGGTGGGAGGTCACCCCAAGCGCAACATCGTTTTGGATAGACCAGAGAAGAGCATCAAGTCCACGCACCTCTGGAATCAGCCCGGGATGAAAATTGATAATCCCAGAAGAAAACCGGTCAATCACCGGCCTCCTGAGAATCCGTGCACCTGCAATAACTCCAACAACGGGCTGCATCTTATCGAGGAAATCCTGAATCTCATTCCCTTCGTGAGGGATGACATGATATTCGGCTCCAATCGCGGCTGCCACCTTGGCAGGGGCCATTGGAGCAGAATGACGCACCTTCACTCTGATGGAACTGGGAGGAATTTCCAACTTCACCGGAGGAGCGGCCAGAACATGCCCAACCCGGACCCCCTCGGCGAAGAGCCGAAACAGGAAATCCTGAGTTTTCCGGTGGGGGAAGTCGTAAGCAAAGACTACCACGGATTCTTTTATTGCGCCACCAGTGCTCATTTTCGCTGCGCAGACAATTGATGTTCCGACTCCTCGAGCACCCTTATTACTTCATACCCGTTTCTCCCGTCCGAGACGGGCGTCCGGCGCTCGCGGCAACACTCAAGGAAATGTTCCAACTCCAACAAAAGGGGCTGTGCTCTTCCTTCAAAGAGAATGTCCTCCCCACGGTCATGATGGAGGCCTACGCCGTCGACCACCTTATGATGAAGGATGACTTGGCTCCTCGCCTCCTCAAACACCAGCATCCCTTTCTCGCCCACGACGATCAGCTCACGCTCTACCTTCGGCCACAGCCATGAATTATGAAGACTGGATTTTACGCCGCTGGGAAACCCGAGATGAAGATAGGTATCATCTTCCACCCCCGGGGTAATTGCGGCATGGCCCCATGTCTGAATCTGATCCGGAGACTCCCCCGCAAGGACAAGAAGAACCGCGACATCGTGCGCTCCAAAGCTCCACATCACGTTTTCCTCAGAGCGCACCCGTCCGAGCTTTGATCTCCGCTGATGAAGAGTATACACTTGGCCTAATTTCCCCGCACGCAGGAACTCCGCGATGAAGTTTACCGCTGGTTGATAGAGCAGGAGATGTCCGACCATCAGGATCCGCTCCCCCTCCTCTGCGAGGCGGTGAAGTTCCAAGGCCTCGGCGGCATCGAGGGTCACTGGTTTCTCTACGAAAATATCTAGACCCAACTCCAAGGCTTTCCGGGCAATTCTAAAATGGGTCGCAGCGGGGGTCGCAATCGCCACCGCATCATAACCCGCCGCCAGCAAATCTGCCTCGTTATCGAAGAGTTCGATCCCAGGCGACTGCTGTAATGCGGCGGAACGATTCTCTTCCATCGGATCGGCAACTCCCGCCAGAACCCCGAGCTCCGCA
>JAQWTV010000051.1 GCA_029242545.1 Roseibacillus sp. | reverse complement strand
GACCTGATCTGTTGCGTCAAAGATATTGGGATCGTGGCCCGTGGCGAATTCGAGAAGGGAGGCGCTGCGGTCACCATCGTCGTCAAGAGAGAGGTCTAGCACTCTATTGGTCACCATCCAGGTGGCGAGATCGATAGTGTCGCTTCCATTGGCGTTGCCGTTCACGGTTGCGCTGGTTCGCCAGCTCTGAGGGAGAGTGGGGTCATTGAGCCCGGGGCACATTAGGACGAGCGAATAGCCGGAGCCATCGGCGCTGGATGGCCATGGGGCTCCCTCGTTATAGGTGAAGTCGGCTATGGCAGTTCCGGAGGCGTCTTCTAATCGAAGCCGTTCCCCATCATTAGAGAGCCTGTTCGAATTGCTGATTTGATACTGCCCGATGACGGGGAGCCCTCCCCCATAGCGGTGGATGAAGGCGGCTTCATTTCCCGCAACGATTACTCGCGCACCCGGATCGAGGGTAGAGGAGGGGAAGTTGAAAGTGATGCCGTTGGTGAAGGCGAGATTGGTAAGGTCGATCGCCTGGGTTTCGCTAAGATTCTGCATCTCGATAAACTCAAAGGCGTCGGAATCGAGGAAGCCGGCGATCTGTTCGTCCGCCGTGGGAGGGCCCGGGTGGTAATTGAACTCAGTAATCGCAAAATTAGCCGCGGTAGCAGGAGCCAGAGTGCTGGAGCCCGTAATGTCCACACTGTCCTGCGAGATCACCACTCCACCAAAACCAATCGCCTCGAGGGTGATGGTGTTGGCTCCTGGTGAGACCGGGACAGTAACCTCCCAGCTGTTGTTGTCTGTCCAGGTGATCGGCAGAGCGCCTCCGCCCGAAAAGCGAATCTCGCGTACATCAACCCAGCCGTCTCCTGAGACGGTGATGAAGGACTGGTTAGTCTCCGTGCCATCAGGGGTGTTGATGCGATAAGGGATGTTAGCCACCGCATTATTAATGAGGTTAGTGGCATGCCTGCTTCTTGTGTTGATGTAGGATCTGAATGTGGAAAGGCTGGGTTGATTGCCGGTGAGGAAGCACTGATAGTGGTCGATCCATTCGTTGATGTATGTGGAATTGAAGCTGGTGTTGACGATGTCGAGGATGTGTCCGTAGTAGGCTCGTTCGTTGGCGGGGCTGGCGGCGAGGAGTTTATCGAGATCTCCGTTTGGAGTGAGGTCCGAAGTAGCTCCCCGATTGAACGAGAAATCCATGTCCCACGGGAAATACAGAGCCTTTCCGTCGCTGGGCCGGAAGTAGAAGACCGCGTTGTGCTGTGACCCACTGCTGTAGTTGTCGCCAATACCACAGAGCACCTGGACTGCAAAGGAACGTAGCCACTGATCCACATCCAGAAGTTCGTTGGTTGCATCACGGTAGGAATTTCCGCTGAGTCCCATCGCGATCAGCATTTCTATCAGGGGCTCATAGTCGTCGGCGTCCTTATTATTATCGATCTGCCAGTGATAGCGGTAGAGTTCCTTGTTTCGGCGGCCACTAATGCTGCGCATGGAGACTCCTGCCACACTATCAGGGTTCGGGCGTTTGAGGTCCTCTGGGCCACCGCCGGCGGTGCTGGTGGGATAGTAGATCAACTCATACTCGAACATGGTCCCTTCGTCGCCATCGGGGAACTGGTTCTCGAGCCATTCATCATCGAACTTTGATTTCAGTAGCATGGCGGAACCGGTTTGAGCAGAGCGGGGCGCGATGACTCTGATCAGATCATCATTCATGCCTGGGATGTTACCGGCGCGACTGACGATGTGCTTGACCAGCATTTCCTTCTGACTGAACTGATCGCCGGCGCCACTACGGTCCACAGCTGCGACTGAGTGAGCTCCGAGGAATGGTTGGTCATCCGGAAAGCCGACGTTGAATCCGACTCGAACAGGCTTGTTTCGACCACGTTGACTTCCCTTCAGGCGGACTCCGCAGTTGTAGTAGATCTCGCTCTCATTGTAGATGATGGTGCACCCGATACGGTCGTTGCTCATGACTTCGGTCTCCCGGTGAAGAAAGTCCCGGTCGGCATTGGTCATGACGATCCGGAAGTTGTTGGGTTGGCAGTCTCCGTAATCGAGGTTAGCCTGCCCGTCGTCCCACGGGATGATGGCGTGAGAATCGGGCCCGGTCCGGGGGATGAAAGAGGTGGCCCCATTTCCGTCGCGACCGGCAACATAAAATTGCACTTTGCGGCCCCCTGATTGTCCGGGAATTGTTGCAGAGTAGCGACCTTCACCGCGATCGGTCATTGATATGCTGGCAAAGTTGCCTCCATCGACGGAGTAGAAGACGGTCATGCTCGCTACTTCGTCGGGGTCGGATGCCTGCACTGTCACGGTGGCGCGCCGGTTAGCCGCAGGGACGGCTGGAGTGTGGGAAAGGTCTCTGAAAGTAGGGCCGGCATTCGCGACTTGCTGCGAGTTTGGCGCACCGGGTGTTCCGCCGTCCAGCGGTGCATCCAAGATGGAAGTACGAGGCAGCCGATTGAAGTAGAGACGCGTATTGAGTTGATTGGACCCACCTAGCCACTTTGCTCGGAAGCTGATCTCATAGGGCGACGACGAGTTGATATTCACAAAGGTATTGCCGTCCTTGAGGGTGGTTTCAGCATGGTTGTGCATGTGCTCCATGGCGCCGGTCGCGTGCACATGGAGAACTTTGTTTCCGGGGTTTTCCGGGTCGTCGATTACCTCGGCGTGGCGGTGGTTGCCCCGCATGCGCCAGCGGTCAAAATCGCCCCCGCTGAATGTGCCGTTCTGAATCAACTGGCGGGGGCTGCTAGTCGGATTCTCTATAACGCTGATGTCGTCGATGAGAAACTCGCCTGCATCGAGTAGTCCGAAGAGAAACTCGTTATAGCGGTCTGGGTCGTTGCTGGGAATTCTGCTGCCGCGCCCCGAGTAGGTGATGGTTTGCCATGCCCCGCTTTTGAGGCTGCCAGCCCACGCTTCTGGCGTGCTGTTATCGGAGTCCGGATCACGTAGTTCGAGGCTGGATCCGCCGCCGTCAGCCGCTTCTGGCCAGCGCCCGCCGTCGTAAAAGCGTACCTCGTCGACCGGATTCTTGCTTGCGTCGATCAGGCGCAAACGTTCCCCCTTGCGCGAGAGGCTTCCGTTCCATTGTCCGGCAATGTCGATTTCAGGAAACTTGGCGGCTAACGAGTCGGCGTCACGTGCAACAATTAGAAACTCACCATCGTTCAGTATGGTTCCCGGTGGGAACTCGAAGTCCACTCCGTCGCTAAGACTCCATCCGCCCAGGTTCACTTGGGACGAACCCTTGTTGTAGAGTTCGATCCATTGTTCGTTGGAGTTGCGAAAGGGAATGCCCTCCCGGGTCGAGACCAACTGCGCACCCATCACCACGTCGCTGCTCCCGGAGTTGGCTTGATGCACTTCGACCGAGAGTCGATTGAGCCCGGTGGTGAGGGCGGCCACTGCTGAAGTGGTAAGAGTTTTGGTGATCACCGCAGCGTTTCCCACGGTAGCACTGGCGGTTGTGCTGGAAGTAATGGGTTCGCCGTCCATCTGGAAGCGTTCGATCTCGACTCCGTTAAGGTAGAAAATGGCGCCATCATCAATCTGATGGGTCAATTCGAGGAGCGTGATGTCGGCGCGTTCCTGTTGGGTCAGGACGAAGTCGGTCTCAAAGTAGAAGGTGAGCACCCGTGGGTCGCGTGAGGCGAGGGGAGAAAGTGGCGTGTTGATCTCATGGGTCAGCACTCCCGGGTTCTCGACTCCCAGCGGCCCGGGTCCGGAGAGCCAGTTCAGGTTGTCGACGGGATGGTTCACAGTTTCCCAGGTATTTCCAAGGTTGGCACCACTTTCATTGAACCGCCAGGGATCGTCCCAGTCGAGAAGCACGGTCGGTGGCGGCGGTGGAGTAGCAGGAAGCGGACGCGGGTTGTACATGATTTCATTGATCACGATGTTGCTTTCCAGATTGAAGGAATTGGGGGCGCCGAAGGAGGGCTCGCTTGGGTAGAGCCATTGATCTCCGGCGAGGCCACGCAGCCGGTTTGTCACTTCCCGGGCGTCAGCGAGTTCGATGCCGCCGGGACGGTAGAGCGCAAGGCGATGACCGTCCGAGACAGGAAAAGTGGGGCTGATGATGAGGTTAGAGCCCGCGGCGAGGAAGCCGCCAGGGAGGAGCTGGATGCCCCCAGACGAGGAACGCAATTGGTAGCCGGTCAGCTCTACCGCGCTGGAGCTTATGTTAGTGATCTCAACTTGGAAGCTGGGGTCGCTTCCTGCCGAGATTTCGCCGAATACAATGCTGCGGTCGCGTTCACCGGGGGTGAGACCCTCCTCGGTCGCACTGAGGAGAGCGCCGAAGGTCATGTCAGGGCTCCCAAGGGCATCCTGGTGAACTTCCACCGCGATCGTATTACGGCCGGGGAGTAGGCTGCTTCCAGAAAGAGAAATGAGAGAGAGGAGAGAGGCGCTTTGAATTTCGCTCTGGGCGAGGGTGTCGTGGTTCACTACGCCGCCCGGCATGTTCTCGCGGTGAATTTCGGTTCCATTCAGATAGATGATCGCTCCGTCGTCGAGCAGCAGTTGTAGATTCAGAGTGGTCCGGGCCGGATTGCCGTTAAAGATGAAATCGTGGCGGAAGTAGTATGTGGTCGCGCCGAGGGTCAACTCACTACCAAGATCGCCCACGCCGCCTCCATCGGTTGTCGGCGCGGTGAGGGGGGTCAAGGTGCCTCCTGCGAGTCCTGCAATGGAACTCGAAGGAAGGGCCTTTTCCCAGATAGCCGGATCGTCGAGTGAGCCATTAAAAAACTCTCCCCCGCCGCCAGTTGTCTCGCCGCCAAAATAGAGTGGCTGCGGCTGGCCGAGCCCGTTGCTTATGGAGCCCGTAGAAGCCTGCGTCCCATCACGAAAATAGGTCAGGGTGCTGCCGGCCTTGACTAGCGCGTGGTGTTGCCACTGTCCGGCAGGGAGGTCGGGATATTCCAGATTGTTGTTTCCTTGGCCATTCACGTGCCACTCGAGCTTGCTCGGAGTAAATTTAATGAACTGGCGGGGCGAAAAATCCGATCCGTTGGGGGCAAAGCGATTACCCAGGATGATCGAGTTCTGCTCCGTATCGCCGGGAGCGCGGCGGGCCCAGAAGGACCAGGTGAAGTCCTGGGCCAAGGTCATGACCGGAATAGTGGTCGCCCCTGCATTGCCGAAACTTCCCGAATTGCCGGTGAAGGTAAGAAAGGAGCTACGAGTTTCATCGCTACCCCAACTCGTGCCGCTGAGAGAAGCTTCATTGCTGCTTTGGGAGACATCGCCTGCCGTGTTCCCGGTGCCTTCGTCGAGAGGCCAGTATCCCAGAAGGCCTTCACCGGCGCCTCTGGGTTCCGTGGCGCCAGCAAAGAAGACGCTGTTGCCGCTGGTCCACGCGTCATCATCGAAAGAGGAGCTCTGCCAGTTGGGCGCTGGGGCTGTGTCAGTTTCCCGGTATTTCCACGCTGAGGACAGAGTAAGGATAGAGCTGACAGTTGGCGGTTGACCTTCGAGGGGAAAGTTGGAGGCGCCCGGTGTTCCGCCGGATTCCGAGCTGGCTACCCAGTTAAAAGGGCGGGACTCGGCGGTATTCTGTGTGCGCTTGGAGAGGGTTGCTCCCAAGCCGTCAGCACCGACCGGCCAGTCGCCGTCGTCGCCGTAGCTCACTGAGTCCATGGTGCGATCGCTGTTGTTGACCAGCCGCACGGTCTCTCCGCTGTTGGCTAGACGGCCGGTGAACGGGCCAAGAGCTCTTTTTCCGGTGAGAGTGTGGTGGTTGGGATCGGCGGCGATCAGAAGGTAGCCATGTCCCGGAATGACCGTGTCCTCGGCAAAGGTGTAATTCACGCCGCCTTCGAGCTCCCATCCCGACATGTCAACGTTCACGCCCATCAGGCTGCGCAGCTCGATCCATTCTGTGTCGTTGTTTTCGTCGAGAGGGTGATAGTGGATCTCGTTAAAGACCACCACGCTGTCTGCAGCCCGGAGTGGGTTGGGCAGCCATACGAGTATGAAGGCGTAGAGGATGGAGGCCCAGCCGGCCACCCACGGAGCCAGAGAGGCGCCTCCTAGTGCCGGCATCTGATGTTGATTGTGCCCTCCCTGAAAGATTAGGAGGAACTTCATGGGATAGTGACGCTGACGTCATCCAGATACCAGCCGGGGAAGTCGCCGAAGTTGTCGCTCATGAGGCGGAACTCAATTTTAATCAGATTACCCAATGCGGCGGCAGGGAGCTTTGTGCTGACGTTTTCCCAGAGGCCCAGGGTGGTTCCCTCGATAGCGGAGCTGACGACGGCGAGAAGTGAATTGTCGGCCGCGTTGAGAACTCGGATTTCACCCGAGTCAAAGACCTCTTCGATGTCCCGGAATTCGGAGTAATTCAGGGTAGCTTCTCCAGCTAGGCTAAGATCGATGGCGGGAGAGCGCAGCCAGATGTCGGCATCGGCTTGATAATTTTCGGTGAGGTTCGTTCCAAAGCAGTTCAACCCACTGTTAGCGGCGGAAGGTCCGGGAGCGACCGGCGATCCCAGCTCCCAGTTCGTGTCGCCGGGAGCCGTGTCGTCTACTCCGGTGGTCCAGCCTCCTTGCCCATTCTCGAAGCTTTCTTCGAAGATCGGAACGGGAGGGGCGTCAAACTCCTCGATCACGAAGTAACGCTCGGAGTCTGCCGGCAGCGGGAAGGTAAGGCTGTTGGTCGCCGGGGTAGCGGCAATATCCTGATTGCCGTCGTAGATGGGCCAGGTTGCCGGTTCACCGTTCGAAAGGTCGGTCTCACTACGAAGATTATAAAGCTTGCCCAGGACGCTTGGCCACGAGATGACGAGATCGCCGCCAACCTGGTCGACGTCCAGCTGCATCTTGTTCGAGCTGGCTCCCGCTTTAACGTCGATCGCGAAAGCGTAAGTCCGGGTGAGATTGCCGTGGCCGAAGCTGTCGAGGGTGGCGCCGAGACTTCCAGCCTCGCTGAAGTTGGCGCTGTTTGCGTGATCGGTGCTTCCAAAGGAGGTGTCGGTTAAGATGCTATTGGTCACTCCGTCGGAGCTCGGGTTCTGAATGCCAGCTGCAATAGTGGCGCCTCCCTCAGGAACAGTGAACACGTTATTCTCGCCGCCGAAGGGAACTGCGAACTGCATTCCGGGTTCGGTGTCGATGGTGTCCCCGAAGGCGATCACGGTGTGATTTGCTGGGCCGTTCACGATGGTGAGGAAGGGAAAGGTCGGCTGGGTGCCTCCATTGGTGAGATCAGCGGCGGCATTGTACTCCCAACTGAGTGCGGTGTAGGTTCCGGCGTCCAGAAAGACCGTGTCGGTAATGTTGATGTTCTGGCGCATCTGATTGGAGAACCCGTCGGATTGGGTGTCGGTGACGCCGGCGAGATTGGCTCCGAAGCCGATCTTGATTGTATTGGGACTGTTGGGGTCATTCGGGTCGCTCCCCAGTGCGATTTCCTGTTCATCGGTGCGTCCGTCACCATCGGTGTCGGGGTCATTGGGGTCTGTGCCAGCGGTCACTTCTTCTGCGTCTGTCAGCCCGTCGTCATCACTGTCGGCGTTCCTTGGGTTGGTGCCATTCGCGATCTCGGTTCCGTCATTGATGGTGTCGCCATCGCTATCGGCTTCCTGTGGATCAGTATTATTGGCGAGTTCCTCTTCATTGCTCAGGCTGTCGTTATCGGGATCTCCCAGGGCTCCATTAGGTCCATCCTGCGCGCCGTCGGCGCTTTCGCCAGCGGTGCCGTCGTCATTGTCATCGAGATTGTTGGCATTCTCCCATAAGGTGGGCAGTCCATCTCCGTCGGCATCGGTTACCTCGCCCGCCTCGACCTCGATGGAGAAAGCGTAGGTGCGGGTTAGGTTGCCGTGGCCGAAGCTGTCGAGGGTGTTGCCCACCCCGCCGGCTTCGTCAAAGTTGCCGCTATTTGCGTGATCAGTGCTCCCGAAGGAAGTGTCGGTGAGAATGCTGTTCTGCACCGAGGCGCCATTGGTGTTCTGCACGCCGGCCGCAACGGTGGCTCCTCCTGCAGGGATGGTGAACGTGTCGTTTGTGCCTCCGAAAGGGACGAGGGCCTGCAATCCTGGGTCAGTGTCGATTGTTTCGCCAAAGGCGACCACCGTGTGGTTGGCGGGTCCGTTTACGATGACAAGGAAGGGAAAGACAGGTTGCGCAGCACCGTTGGTAGCGTCCGGAGCGGCATTGTAATCCCAGGTCGTAGCGTGGTAGGTCCCTGCGTCCAGAAACACCGTATCGGTAATGTTGATGTTCTGGCGCATTTGATTTGAATTGCCATCGGATGGCGTGTCCTGAACTCCGACTAGGCCGGTTCCAAATCCGATTGTGATGGCGCTGGCGCGAGCTAGCAGAATGAAGCTGAAGCAGGTGGTGAGGAAAGGTGTTTTAAACATGATTGATCGAGTGGTTGGCGTTGTCCATAGGGGTAATGTCGGATCGCTAATCGGTCTGATAAAAAAATGGGGCAGTCAGATGACCTGACCGCCCCGGATAAAATTGAGTTGTTGTGAGGGGACGGTAATCGCTTAGCGCCTTCTTCGGAGCATCAGGGCGGCTCCGCTAAGAAGAATGAGGGCGAGACCGGAGGGTTCCGGAATCTGCTCCACCTCGATAGAGAAGGCGTAAGTCCGGGTGAGGTTGCCGTGGCCAAAGCTGTCGAGGGTGTTTCCCACCCCGCCTGCTTCGTCAAAGTTACCGCTATTTGCGTGATCAGTGCTCCCGAAGGAAGTGTCGGTGAGAATGCTATTCTGAACCGATCCTGAATTCGTGTTTTGGACCCCTGCCGCGACGGTAGCTCCTCCCGCCGGAATGGTGAAGGTGGCATTGGGGCCGCCAAAGACAACCAGGTTTTGAACGCCAGGTAAGGTGTCGATGGTGTCTCCAAAGGTCAGCACGGTATGATTACCCGGTCCGTTTACGATGGTGAGAAACGGGAAGACTGGCTGAGTGGCACCATTGGTCGCGTCCGCCGCAGCCTGGTAGTCCCAAGTGGTGGCTTGGTAGACTCCTTCCGTCAGAAAGACCGTGTCGGTGACATTGATATTCTGCCGCATTTGATTGGAGGTTCCGTCCGATTGCGTGTCCTGAACACCGGTGAGATTGGGGCCGAATCCAATGGTAACGGCGTTAGCGCTGCCGATTAAAGCTAGAGCTAAAAGACTGGACACTAATGATTTTGGTGACATGCCGGTTTAACGTATAGGTTTTGTTGAGTTTGTGCTGCTCGCCATCGGCCCGCAAGGAAAATCCCGGTGGTAAGGATGAGCTTTTGGCCTAGGTTCCTTATTTTTTTGGTAAATCACGAAAATTTATCGCGATCCGGAATGGGATTAGCTGCAGGCGGCCCATAGCGAGAACGAGGCCTGTAAAGCGGGTCGAGACGTGATATATGGCCGTGTTGTGCGGGGTCTACGCTTCTTTCGTCCTTCCATGTCAGCTTTTGCCTTGGTCCTCGTGCCGTGGGTAGTGGCAGGCTGTGGGGGAAAAAAAGAAGGGAAGTCTGGTTCTGGTGAAGGTCAGAATGCAGGTCTGGACCAACTGTTGTCGGTCACAGCAGGTGCGATTCAGCGGCTGGAGCGGCCGATCCCGGAATTTACGGATGGGGCGGGCGTCGAAGTTTCGACCGTGAGGGTTGCTTCTACGGGTCAAGAGACTGCGGCCGACCGTGAAATAGCTGCCTTGATGCCGGATCAATCCGGATGGGATTCTGAACGCTTGGCGGTCTTGGTATCCCGAATGCTCTCCCAGCTGGGGGAGGCGGGTGTGGAGAGCGATCTCGATGAAATGCTCCTGGATGATTTTCAGTCGGCTGCGCTGGTGCCCTCTGAGGTCGAGGAACGTATCCTGCCTGGGGGGATAAAAATGCTCACTGGTTCTGCATTCGGACTCTCGGAGGGAAATCTTATCCGAGATTTGGTGGCGCTGCGCAAACGGGTTGAAGCTGGCAGGCCTGCCACAATGCGTTTCAAGCTGGTTGGGATCGAGATGGGAGAGCAGGAGGAGAGGTTCACTACGGATGTTCTGGTCGAGGTGGCAGCATCGGGTATCGACGGCAAGCCCGCCCAGATCGATGCCATCTGGCGGTGCGAATGGATTGGAAGGGGCCCTCTACAGCTCGCGGGCATTAAGGTGGTGAGCTTCCGGGAAACTCATGCTCCGGAGGTGCTTTTTGAAGACGCGACGAGGAGCGCGTTTATCAAGGCGCCCTCGTTCACGCGACAAATGATGTATGGCGTAGGTTACTGGTCAGAGCGGTTGACTCGGGTGGACGACATGCACATCACGGGTCATCAGGGGATTGCGGTTGGTGATGTCAATGGCGACGGGCTGGATGATGTCTATATCTGTGATGGTGGAGGTCTTCCTAATCGGCTCTATGTGCAAAATGCGGATGGAACAGTCGAAGATCGCTCGGCGGCAGCACGAGTGGATTTCCTGGAGTCATCACGTAGTGCTCTGATCGTAGATCTCGATAATGATGGCGATCAGGATCTGATCGTTGCCACGGTGGCCTTGGTTCTTTTTCTCGAGAATGAAGGGGCCGGAGTCTTCAGGCTGCGAGGCGGTCATCCTGGTTCGCCCGGGCCCTACTCGATGGCGGCCGCCGATTATGATAACGATGGGGATCTTGATCTCTACGTAGCGGACTATGGAGCGGGCCGTAGTAGCTCCGGGGCTCAGGGGTTCGAGGCGCAATCTCCAATTCCCTACAACGATGCCGAGAACGGTGGTCGCAATATCCTCCTCGCCAATCACGGGAGCTTCCGGTTTTCGGATGTGACCAAGTCGGCAGGTCTGGACCAGAACAACACGCGTTGGACGTTCGCAGCTGCCTGGGAAGACTACGACCAAGATGGCGATGCCGATCTCTACGTAGTGAACGATTTCGGAAGGAACTCTCTTTACCGGAACGATGAGGGAAAATTCAAGGATGTCGCCAGAGAGTTCGGAGTGGAGGACATGGCGGGAGGGATGTCTGCCTCCTGGGGGGATGCGAACGGTGATGGCAGGATGGATCTTTACGTCGGGAATATGTTTTCGGCGGCGGGGAGTCGGGTGACCTATCAGCGGAAGTTCGAGGACTCGCGGGCAGGGGGAGATACAGCAGCCATGCAGCGCATGGCACGGGGTAACAGTCTGTTTGTTCAGGGAGTCAAGGGGGGCTTCCGTGACGAGAGCGTGGGAGCCGGGGTGGCGATGGGGCGTTGGGCTTGGAGTTCCGGATTCATCGATATGAATAATGATGGCAGAGAGGACCTGTTGGTGACTAATGGCTACCTCTCGAATGCCAGGACGGATGATTTGTGAAGTTTCTTCTGGCGGCAGGTCGTGTCGCCTTCACCGGTCAATAAGCAGGACCAGGAAGGCGCCAGGCAATATGGCGCCGCGTGGCAGGCAATCATGCAATTGGTGCGCGAGGGATCGTCTTGGAGTGGGTATGAGCGGAACTGCAGCTTTCTTAACGCTGGTGGTAAGTTTTTCAGTTCGTCTTATGTGACCGGCCTCGATTTTTTAGATGATGGCAGGGGGCTGGCGGTGACTGACTGGGACCAGGATGGGGACCTCGATCTCTGGTTTCGAAATCGCACCGCACCGCGTGTCCGTCTCATGTTGAATCGTTCTTCCTTCAGGCGTCCTGGTCGTTTTGTTGCCTTTAGATTGGAGGGAACAAAGGCTAATCGCGATGCGATTGGCGCAGTCGTCGAGTTGGAAGTCTCCGGTTACGATGGGCGCCTTGTGCGCTCGGTTCGGGCCGGGGACATGTTTCTGTCACAGTCAAGCAAGTGGGTGCACTTTGGATTGCCGGAAAATGCGTCTGTAGAAAGAGTCAAGGTTCTCTGGCCTGGAGGAGCGCGAAGTGCATTCGAGCAGGTAGAAGCAGGGAAACGATACCATCTTAAGGAGGGCGACGGGTCCGCAAGCCTCTTCGCCGTCGATCGTGCTGTGAGTCTCAAGGCGGAGTCTTTGGCTACAGTCACAGGCTCCGACGGAAGGGCGTCGGTTGTTTTGCCGGCCCCGGTCGGGCTCCCACTCACCCTCTATCGCGACGAGCATGGGAACAACGCTGAGCTTTCTGGCGGGGTCTCCGGCCGTCTCCTTATGCTGTGGTCCGCCAGTTGCCCTCATTGTCGCGGGGAGCTCGCGGAGCTCGCAGGTGGATTGGAGGAGCTTCCAGTTCTTGCTCTGTGTGTTGATGGTCACTCAGTGCAATCCCGCAAGGCCGCCGCGGCTATGGTTCAGGATGCGGGCTTCCCTGGCGACTGGGGGACGGTTAGCGCAGAGGAGGTGGAGCGGTTATATCTTTTACAGGAGGCCCTCTTTGACTCAGCGCCCCAGGTCGCGGTTCCGTTTTCTCTTCTCCTGAATGCACAGACCAAGGCGGTTGCTTTATACCGCGGTCCTCTCCTCAGGGAAGTGTTGGAGCACGATCGCAAGGTGGTGCTGCCCGCCACCCGAAGGCAGTTACGTAATTTGGCGCCACCCTTTCCGGGGCGCTGGTTCACCAAGCCAGCGGCTGCCGACTATGTCCCCAACCTGGTCGCCCGGCGTACCCAGGAACGTTATCCGGAATTCTCGATCGGTTACCTGCGGGAGGCCGCCGAGAATTCCATGGGTGACAAGAGCCTCGCCCTTATGGCTGAGGTGGGAAGGAACCACTATCTCCTCGCGATGGAATTCGACCGGCGAAAAATCAGTAAGAAGTCGGCGTTTCACTTTTCCAGTTCTCTCGAGGTTACGCCCAACAATCCCTTTGTTCATAATGACTTTGGATCATCGCTTGCTCGCCGTGGATTACTGAAAGAGGGGATCGACCACTTTGCCGAGGCTCTTCGCCTGAAGCCTGACTTTCCACTCGCGAAGGAGAATCTGGCCAAGGCTCGAGCGCTACTGCAGCAATCGAAGTAGACTATGGCTACCCTGGCCCCCCTGAGGAAAAGCTTTCGAATTTTAGATTGGTTTTTTTGCTACGACAGTTAGCACCACCAGCAGCCAACGGGTCGTCACTGCCGGGCTCTGGATTGGGCGCAGAGTTGGACAGTTTGCTCATTGCCCCAGGTGTTCAGGTGTTCTTGGTCCCCTAGCAGTTATAAGGAAGAAGTATATTTCACCGCGCATGAAATCTTTAAACAAGGTAGCTGAGTCCTTTTATCGGTTCTTCAAAGAAGGGGTGTTTACTCCGGCAATCGATGACATCTCTGAATTGACGATGGAAGAAGCCTATGAGTGCCAAAGGATTTATCAGGCGCTCAGAACCTCAGATGGCGACGAGTCCTTTGGCTATAAGGTCGGATGTACGAGCGCTGCCATTCGGAAGCAATTTGGATTTAATGATCCTATTCACGGTTGTCTGATGACTCCCGGACTTGTTGAGGAGGGAGTGCCCCTCAAGGCAAGCGCATATCATTCGTTAGCTATCGAACCTGAATTCGTTATTACCCTTAAGCGAGACCTTTCGGATGAGAACGCTGCCGACGACGAGTTGCTGGATGCGATTGAGTGCATACAACCGGGGATAGAGCTGCACAATTACGTCTACCACTACCCACGACCTACCCGGCAGGAATTGATTTGTTCAAATGGGATTTTTGCCGGATTGATCGTGGGCCAGTCAAAGGTAAGGGCGCGGGAAATAGACTGGAAACTCGAGGGAGTTACAGTCTTCGTAAACGGGAACGTGGTGGCGACAGGCGTGGCGGCCGACATTATGGGGACCCCCCTTAATTCCGTGCGATTTCTTATCAGGCATCTTTGCGAAAGAGGGAAGGGGCTACAAGCCGGAGATATGGTTATACCCGGGTCGGCAACAGAACTGATTTCTGTAGGTGCGGGAGACGAGGTCACTTGTAGCTTTGCCAATGCAGGAAAAATAACCACGAGCTTTAGCTAAACGAAGACACGCTCCGCTTGAGTCACCTCGTCTTTTCGATTGTTGTGCGTATTGGTGAGATTCCAGTGATTTTTCTTTGGAATATACGCGATAGATGAACTAAATGAATGAGCACTAATTAGTGATGAAATCTAGGAGGCACTTTATCAAACTAAGTGGTTTATCTGCTCTGGGACTCACGGGGAAATCCCATGCTTCCGAAGCTGCCAAGAAGCCGTTTATCCATGGGTTTAACTTTAAATTCAAAAGGGGTGTTCCTAATGAGGAAGTCGCTTCTTTGATGAAGGAATTGGCGGCTTTGAAAGAGAAAATACCTGTTCTCAAGGAGTTCTTTATTGGCAAAAATATCGCCAAGAGAACCCACGGTTTTCAGTATGGTGAGATTGCAGTCTTTGATAAGAAAGAGGAGCTGATGCTCTATGAGAAGCATCCTGAGCATCAGAAACTGGTCAAAAAAATTCTTCCAAGACTGGAGATTGGGAATGGAATGGATTTTTTCCCGATCGGTGAGGCGAAGACAAAGCTTGGGGTGGCGAGTTACAAGGGGCATTTCGTTCATGCCTTCAATTTCAAATTTAAGGATGGGGTCTCGGAGGAGGAAATTGCCGACTTGATGAATGAGCTCGCCGGCCTCAAGGCCAAGATTCCAGTTCTCAAGGAATTGGTTGTTGGAAAAAACGAGGCGCATTGGCACAGAGGATTTCAATACGGCCAGATCTCCGTCTTTGAGAAGAAAGAGGATCTCATGACCTATGATAAACATCCTGAGCACACAAAGGTGGTGCGTAAGATTGGCCCTAAGGTTGTGGGTGGGCACGCTATGGATTTTATTCCCATAGAGGCATGACCTTTTAAGTCATGGGCATCCGGTCCCTTTAAGTTACGTTACATTCGTTCTTATGAACTTCCCTGATTTAGCGAAGCTCCTCGAAGGGCGGATTGCAGTGATTGCTGATCACGAATTCCGTGACCGGGATCCTGAGGCTCATCTTGAAGCCCTGAAAAGAGTGAGCGGAGAAATTGTTGCCTGGCATGAGGCGCACCGGAGTGTGATTGATGGTAGTCTGGACCACTTTTTAACTGGGGCCAGCTACCAGAAGGCACTTCTCTACCTTGAGAAGGGAACCCGTCGGCCGTGCGGGGAATAGGTGGAAATGTTACTTAATTCGCTTGCGTCATATAGAGGTCCGCAAGTCTTGATTGCAGCCAACAAGCTCATGCCCAGGGTCTCCGATTTTCTTTAGATTGCCGCTCCCATCTACGAAAGGAAGAATAGTCCATTCCCATTTTTGAGAATCATCCCAAGAGGGAGATTTGACGCGTCCGTCTTACGATCCGGTTGCTCCCAGCGACAACATTACAGTAGTGGTGGCGAAAACGCCAATGAGGGCTGATCTAAGGTCGATCTTTTTCATGGTGCCCGATTCTTAGCAAAGCGAACTCCCCCCAAAAGGCGCAAACCGAGAAAAGTCCTCTCGGATGCAAACCTTCAGCCAAAATTCTTGTTTGCGGCCCGAAGGAAATCGAGAGGAAGACTCTGGCTGGCTATAAGAAACTTCCGAGCAGGAGGTTGCTATTGCAGGTTGATTTCCACGTTATCGATCGACCAGCCGCTGAAGTTGTCGGCCGTGTTGTCGCTGGTGAATTTGAATTCGATAATGATGCTTTCCCCGATCGCGGTGCCGGGCAGGGGAGTGCTAAGCTCGTTCCATCCAATGTCAAACTGGGTAAGATCAGGGTCGATCGTGCCCAACTCACTCAGGTCAGAGGCCCTTAGAACCCTGACGCTGCCGGCATCGCCGAAGCCATCGGCATCACGAAACTGCTGGAAGCTGAGGCTAGCCTCGGTGGGTCCCGCTGCGGTGAGGTCGATGACTGGTGAGCGCAGTGCGATATCTGAATTGGATCCATAATCACCTAGATTGGTTGTGAAAGCGTTAGGAGAATCATCAGCGCCGGTGAGTGGGCCAGTGCTCCCGACAGGGCTTCCCAGTTCCCAGCTCGTGGCGCCTGCAGCGTCATTGACGAGCGAGGTCCAGCCTGCCGCGCCATTCTCGAAGTCTTCTGCAAAGAATGCTGGAGCGGGTTTTTCCACAAGGGCGAAAAAGCGCTTGGGCTCAGGAGGACGTGCAAAAGTCTCGATGTTTTCCGGGGGAGTAGCGGTGATATTCTCCTGCCAGACAGCCCAAGAAGAAGGGTCGGGTTCGCTTTGTGGGTCGGCTGAAGTCACAATGTCGTAGGCCTTGCCGGGCTGGCTGTCGAAGGTGAAGACGAGATCACTGCCGAGTCCATCGACGTCGAGCCGTAGAGGAATCCCTGCGCCGAACTGTCCACCAAGCTGAATCTCCGCAATTTGCATGCTGTTGGCGGAGGCCGACTCCTTAACGGTGGGGAAGACGACGAGATAAGAGGTGTAGGCGTTAGAATTGCTGAAGAAAATGGCTTGGGAGTTCGCTTCATCTAGATCAGTATTTCCCCCTTCGTTGCGGGAGTCAGGGAGTGCCAGATCCCCAGACGAGATGAGAGTGAATTGGTCTAGGGTAAAGAGGCCTGCTCCGGTTACGTCAGTCGTTGTGCCATAGAGTTCGTAACTTGCGGGGTCGCGGGGGATGGCGTCGTTGGCGGTCCAGAGGGTTATCGAGGTTGCAACTGACAGTCCGCCCGAAGGGGTGACCAGGACGCCACTATTGAATTCAGCGAAATTGAGATACTTCTGCCCCACACCGTCGATGGCGAACTCCGGTCCTTCATTAGCGGGCCAGTTGTTCACGCCACCCGCCCCTCCCGGGGTCCCGGCCTCGAAACTGTTGTTGGTGAGTGCTCCTCCTTGAATGAGATCGCCGGGCCTGAAGATGGTAGGGGGCAGTGGGTCGGGGAAGGTGGGATCCCTTCCGGCGGCAACCTCCTCTCCATCGGAGACGGTGTCTCCACCGGTGTCGTCGAGGTTGGGGTCGGTTCCGGGCTGAGAAGTAGGATTGTTGGAATCATAAGGCAGAGTAGGATTCTCCGTGCCGTCGAGCAGGGTGTCGTTGTCCGAGTCGGGATCGCGAGGATTGGTGCCGGTGTCAGATTCGCTCACCCAGACGCCGGTTCGGGTCTCTACTCCATCGATCAGACCATCCTGATCTGAGTCTCCGTCCTGGGGATCTGTTCCGAGGTCGCGCTCCTCGGTATTGCTCAGGCCGTCTTCATCCGGATCGCCAAGGGCGCCGTTGGGTCCGTCCTTGGCGCCGGGAGAGGATTCCCCGGCGGTGCCGTCATCGTTCGCATCAAGCCCGTTGGCATTCTCGTAGTCATCAGAAAGGCCGTCACCGTCCGCATCACCTTGAAGACCGACGAACCCATCGAGCTGGATCTCGGCGATCTGCATACTGTTTGCGCTGCCGGCATTCTTCACAGTGGGAAAGATGATCATGTAAGAGGTGTAAACCGTTGTGTTTCCGTTGAAGTCGACAGTTTGTAAATTGGCGTCATTCAGAGCACTGGCGCCGCCCGTATTACGACTGGACGGGAGAGCAAGATCGCCGGAAGCAATCAGGGTGAAGCTGGAGACCGGGAAGGGTCCGTTGCCGGGCTCGGTGTTCGTTCCGTAAACCTCGTAGCTTGCCGGATCACGTTCCACGGCATCGTTGGCAGTCCAGAGCTTCAGCGAGGTGGCCATGGAAGGCCCGATGGCCGGGGTGACTACGATCCCGGTGTTGAACTTCGCGAAATTGAGATATTTCTGACCCACTCCGTCCAGCACCTGAACAGGCCCCTCCGCACCGGGCCAGTTGTTGGCGCCAGCTGCACCCCCGCTAAATCCTACCTGGAAGATGTCTCCGGTGACCTGTCCGCCAAAGAGGATATCCGATGGGCTGAGGAGATCCTCGGCCGTGCCTGGGCCCGTAGTTGCGAGGAGTAGAAATGCGAGTCCGGACATGGACATGGAGAGAGATCTCTTGGAGGGCATAGTCGTGGTAGTGGGGGAGAAAGATTCAAGGGCTCTCCTTTTCCCTGCAAGAAGAAAGCTGTGGCGCGCCAACCGGCGCTGAGCGGAAGGATCGGGGCGGTGAGAGATGACGCCCTGCGGATCTGGGTGGGGAGGTGCCGCTAACCACCTTCCCTTCTTTCAGCGTCTTTTGCGTTTCCCACTTCCTGAATTACTGCGATTTCTACAAGGCGATTCGCGCCGTTTTTCGGTTTTAGATGAATGACGCGAACACGGACATCCTTGTCTGTTGCATGATGATAGACAGTAAGATTAACCTCGGCCCCTGAGCTTCTTCCCCTGCGGGCTGCAAGAATCATGTCTTCTTGCTTCAGCTTTTGAGTCTTCCAAGCGGGTCCCAGCTTCTTCTTCAAGATAGTGAATTTTTTTTTTGAGCTAAGCTCTGTCTTGAAGTGGAAGACGACTTGATCGCCGCTCTCATCTTTTTTCTCCAGCTTTGCGCCCTGCAGGCCTTGTGAGAAATTTGGGATAATGAGGTCCTTGGCGGCTCCATGGAGAGTCAGGAAAAATAGAATCGATAGACCTAATTTCATTATTCCCAAGGTATACAAAACCGATCTCTTAGCAAGGATGGCAGGATTGTGGCTTCCCGAGGCGGCGCGGTAGGC
>JAQWTV010000023.1 GCA_029242545.1 Roseibacillus sp. | reverse complement strand
GATCAAGGTGGCAATGAGTGTAGAGAATCGCATCAATTTCCCGCAGGCCCTCTCGGAGGGCTTGTTGGCGGAGGTCGGGACCACTGTCGACCAGGACAGAACCTCCGGGTGTTTGCAGGTGGAGAGAGGACCGGGTTCTCTTGTTTCCCGGGTGGCTGGAGGTACATACAGGGCACGAGCACCCAATGACTGGCACCCCCACCGAGGTCCCGGTGCCCAGGAATGTCGCGGTGACTGTCCCTCCATCCACGGATCAAAAATGCAGGTCTAACAAATGTTTCGCAACGAAAGACCGGGGTCAGGTGTGAAACGAGGGGGAAGGAGAGCTACAGGATAGGGAGGAGCAGCATCAGGATGGTCCGGGGAGCGGGAGCGCACCCGCATTGAGGTTGATTCGGGTTTTGAGCCCTTTAGGCTATAATTTATGGGGGTTTCTTAGCCTTTGAGCGGCGGGGTTACTCTTTTGGAGGTCACTCGGGTTAAGGATTGCTGGCGAAATGGAGGCAGGCTTCCTCTTAAAAAGCTGCTGAGGCCGATTTCCAGTAAATTTGCCTGAAGAGGAGCGTGACGATTGAAACACGTGGAGTTGGTTGCATAATTGAAGTGCCGAAGGACACGATCAGATGCTGAGCCTCTTGAAAATCCGGAACCTTGCCCTCGTGGAGCGGCTCGATTGGGAGATCGGGGCTGGGCTGGTCGGAGTCACTGGCGAAACAGGAGCGGGGAAGTCTGTGATTGTTGGCGCGCTTAAGCTGATTCTGGGAGAGAGAGCGGACAAGGGACTGATTCGAACGGGAGAAGACACCTGCCATGTGGAGGCGGTCTTCGATCTACAGGATCCCTCGGGGGTCAATTGCCTGCTTGAGGAGATGGGTCTGGATCCCTGTGAGGAGGGCCAACTTCTCATCAAGAGGGTCGTAGGGTCCTCATCGAACCGGCAGTTCGTAAACAATTCACCTGCGACGCTTAGCGTCCTGAAGGCGGTAGGCAGGAACTTGGTGGACCTACACGGTCCCCATGATCATCAATCACTTCTTTCTCAGGATCGGCAGCTCGTCATGCTTGATGCATATGCCGGAGTGGAGAGGGACGTTGAGCAATACCGAACATACTGGTCTTCCTGGAGAGAAGCAGAGACCCGCTGGAGGGAGGTCCGGGACGCCGAGGAAGCAGGGGAACAGGAGATCGACCTGTTGAGGCATCAGGTCACGGAAATCGAAGCAGCAGAGATTGATCCGGAAGGAGAGAGCGAGTTGCAGGATCGTTATCAAAGAGCTGCCAACAGTGCAAAGCTGGTAGGAGTCGCGGCAGAGGCTCTAAATCTGGTCAATGGAGATGGCACAGGAGTGCTCGACAGAATGCAGGAGATGCAAAGGCTTGTGGGGGAAATTGAAAAGAATGATCCAGCGGCCCGACATTGGACTGCCGGGGTGACAACTGCGGTGGTTGAAATGGAGGAGTTCTCCCGGGAGTTAGAGCGCTATCTGGGCGAGATTGATCTCGATCCCGAGCAGACCTCAGCTTTGGAAGAGCGAGTGGACCTGCTCGAAAGCCTCAAAAGGAAATATGGACCGTCATTGGATGAGGTAGTGGAGAGCGGGATAAAGGCGGCAGAGAGACTCGGGGCAGTGGAGAATCGAGGAGAGTTGCTGGAAAAACTTGAGGGGGAAGCGGAGGTAGCTCGGGACGCGATGATGAAGGCGGGAATGGATCTAAGCGAAAAGCGGAGAAAGGCCGGTCCGAGGCTTGCTCGCGACATCCGGCAGCATCTCGCCGAACTCGGTTTCCGACAGGCGGCTTTCGAGGTCGATCAGCAACAGCTGACCGATCCCTCTGCGAATGGCCTGGACGGGCTTGAGTTTTTGTTTGGTCCTAATCCCGGAGAGCCTCTCAAGCCGCTTCGGCAGATTGCCTCAAGTGGAGAAGTCTCCCGGGTGATGCTGTCCATCAAGAGCGCTCTTGCCCGGCAGGACCGGACGCCCCTGATGGTTTTTGATGAGATTGATGCCAACGTGGGTGGTGAAATCGCACGAGCGGTTGGGGAAAAGATGGCAATTCTCGGTGGCGCTCACCAGGTGGTCGCTATTACCCACTTTCCGCAGGTGGCCGCCCTGGCCTCCCAGCACTTCCTGGTTGAGAAGACCGTGGTAGGAGGGCGGACGATTTCATCGCTTCAGCAAGTGGATGGCGAAGCACGTGTGGAAGAACTGATGCGGATGCTGGGCGGGCAGAGCGAGGAAGCGAGATCCATGGCGAGGAGCCTGTTGAGTGCCGGTTGACAAGCAGGCATCCTTTCAATCTCGTATGGCGGTGCTCCCGCTCGGTCGAGGGTTCGTCTGCCTGTTTGGTGTGGCCGCCGGGCAAGATAAGATTTGAGTGGGATTATCCCTCATTTTTTTCCCTGTTTCTTACATTCTGAACAAGAAACACTAGGGGCAGGATCGCAAGGAGGAAGAGCCAGGGAGGCTTGGATGCTGGAAGAGCTGCTCTGGCAGTCATAGGCATGGGGCCGGTGGTGTTTTCCTTGAGGAGGAAGTTCCATTCAAGGCGAAGCTTGTCCTCGGACTGGGAAGAGGCATTCGATTCCTGAGCTTCTCCGGGGAGATTCAGTATAAAGGTAAGACTGGATTTGCCGAACAGGGCCGGCATTTTCGCAATCGATTTTGTAGCCGGGGTCGATTGCAGAAGCCAACTGATATCCACTTCCCTATCA